>JAYENT010000013.1:3495-87919 GCA_034722245.1 Chloroflexota bacterium | reverse complement strand
GATGCCCTGGAACGATGCTCCGTCCTGCAACTCGTTTGACCTGCGAACGTAAGAGATATATGGTACACTATACAAGAGGCCTTGTTGAAAGAGGAGGCAGATGATGGGGGAACAGGGGCAAGAAAAGGAGAAAAGGCCCCGAGGGTGGGAAGACATTTTCGAGCAGATCAGAGAGCAGGTGCGCCGGGACGCTGCACGCAGCGTCGGTGTCGATGAGGATGCCAACTGGGAGGAGATTGGGCGTCACAGCGATGCTGCTGCGCGTAAGAGAATTGCTAGAGCGTTGAACCTAGAAGAGGAGGCCAGTTGGCAAGAGATCGGGAACCATGTGGAGCGGTCGGTTCGGAATAGCATCGCAGAGATCGTTGGCGCAGAATCGGACAGCGATTGGAGAACTCTGGGACGGGCCGTAGAGAAGGAGATTTACGATTTCCTGGATGACCTGTTTCAAAGTCGGGAAAGGCGTCAAGATACTGGCGGTGAGGAAGGATCAACGGACGAGTAACACCGGCTACGTCTAGGAGCGGATCCGTTCTATGGAAGGGGGATTTCATGGGACTGCTTGCTTGGATAATCTTTGGGGCATTGGCGGGGTGGCTGGCAAGTATCATCATGGGTACGAATAGGCGTCAGGGATGCCTGTTAGATATCGTGGTGGGGGTTGTCGGGGCCTTTATCGGCGGTTTTCTGATGCAGATCATAACGGGACGGGGGCTGCATTTCGGATTTGATATTCGCAGTTTCATCGTTGCCGTTCTTGGCGCGGTCATTTTGCTGGTCGTAGTCGGTGCAGGTCGGCGCCGTCGTTGAAAGTAGGTATGCGCTTTTGGGTAGTGTAGCATAGACCATTCATGTGAGAATTCTGAGAATATGGAGAAAGGAAAGAGCATCGTGGCTGACAATCGGACAACGGATGTCGTTTTTGTTATCTTGGACTCGTTCCGACAGGATCACGTCAGGTTCTACAATCCCGATTCCCCCTGTGAGACGCCGCGTTTAGATGCCCTCGCTCGTGATAGTGTAGCCTTTGATAACTGCTATCCAGAGGGCCTGCCTACCATTCCGGTGAGGACGTGTTGGCTGACGGGGGAACGCACACTGGTGCACCGTCCATGGCAGGCTTTGACGGCCGAGGATCGCTCCTTGGCCGAGTTGCTGTCGGACGAAGGCTATTTGAGCGCCTGCTTCACCGATTGCTATCACTACTTTAAGCCGGGCATGAACTTTCATCGGGGCTTTCGGGTCTGGGATTGGATAAGGGGGCAGGAATATGATGCTTATCGATCCGCGCCTCTCAGGCGCCTGAATCTTGATGACTATTGCAAGGATACCTATACGCCCGAGTGGCGGCGCATCGTGGAGACGGCGCTCAAGAACGTTCAGGAGTTCGGAAAGGCGGAGGATCACTATTGCGCGCGGCTCATGAAGCGGGCTGGCGAATGGACCGAGGATAATCTCTCTCAGCGGCCCGTTTTCCTGTGGGTGGATTCCTTCGATCCGCACGAACCCTGGACGCCCCCGGAGGAGTTCGACAAGTATACGAATCCCGATTACTCGGGGAAGAAGTGCATACTTCCCCCCGGTGGTCAAGCGTCCGCGCACTTTAGCCAAGAGGAGATTGACTACATTCGCGGCCTATATGCAGGCGAATGCGCCTACGTCGATTACTATGTGGGACAATTCTTGGATAAACTGAAGGCTTTGGGTCTCTACGATGACGCCCTGATCATTCTGGTGGCCGATCATGGGCACCCTTTGGCCGACCATGGCAAGTTCCTCAAGGGCGGGGATCGCATGTACAGCGAACTGCTAAAAGTTCCTTTTATGATCAAGTTCCCTCGTGGACAATATGGCGGCCAGCGCCTCGACGCCTTGGCTTCTTTCCACGATGTGCTTCCCACACTGCTTGATGCCATTGGGATGGGGAACAATCTTGACGCTCTGCCTGGAAAGAGTCTCATGCCCCTCATCCGCGGTGAGATCGATGAGATCCGACAGGCGATCATCAGTGGCTACTTTGAGGCGCCGGATCGGTGCATTCGCGACAAAATCTGGAGCTATATCCGTCGTCCCGAGGGCCAGCCGGACGAGCTATACAATCTTCAGGAGGATCCGAAGGAGACGACCAACTTGATTGATGAGCATCCTGAGGAAGCCCAGCGGTTGGCAGGGATGTTCGGCTCGCTGTATGCTATGAAGGGTGCCCCTGTGAAGGGGATTCAGGGCAAGTACGAGGTCTCTCACACCGGCGCTGTCTGAAGCGCTGATGAGACCTGGCAAATATCGTAGGGCTTGTGGGACAGCGATCCTCTCCGGCCGCGATTCTGGACGGGAGAGGATCGTGTGCTTCTATAGGCTTTGCAGGAAACGCAGGGCTTCAGTGGCTTCCCCAGAGAAGTCTTCTCCCCACCTGCATTCGATGGAGGCTCGACCCTCATAGCCCACGCCTCGGAGGAGATCAAACAACTCTTGCAGTGGGTAGCTTCCACTGCCCGGGTAATGCCGCCCCGAGTCCGCCAGGTGGACATGCGCGAGCCATTCTGGGGCCTCCTGGATGTTCGCGAGGGGTTCATCCTCCATCATAAAGTGATAGATGTCTGCCAGCACCTGGACGTGCTCCCGATCCACTTCTTTGGCTAACTGGACGGCCTCGGTGTAGGAGTTAAGGATGTTCGTCTCCAAGCGATTCAAGGGCTCGATGACTATGGTGAGGTCGTGCTTGCTCGCCTCTGCTGCGCAGAGGCGGAGAAACTGAATTAGTTGTTGCCAGGCCTTTTTTCGAGGATAGGCCTCCGGCACAGCGCGTGCGCCACCGCTGCCGAATACGATGATTTTTCCGCCCAGGTCGGCGGCGCGTCTGACGGCTCGCTCTATGTACTGTTCCACTCGCTCCCACTGCACGTTATTGCCGACAAGGCGAACTTCCCCGGGAACAAAGGCATTGAAGGCACGTATGGGGAGCTGTACCGATAGCAACTTCTGCCTTTGGGGCTCGTAAGACTCATCGTCTTCCAGAGGGATCAGCGCTGAGGACACCGCCGGTTCCCAATAAGCGTATCCTGGCGGTAATTCCTCTGCTCTGTCAGGATTGGTGCAGATGCCGATGGGTATCGCGTCTGTCAACGTTCTCTCCTTTTCAACGGGAATCTAAGAACGGCTAGTAGGCTGTGATCCACTCGTCTTCTTGTCCATGGCGAATGTTGTCATAGACGTTCATAATATGAAGTATATCCACCAGGTTTCCATGCACGGGCGGCTCGCCTTGTAGGATGCGTTGCGCGAAATGGGTGATGCTCCCGACGTAGCCCTGTAGGAAGAGTTGCTTATTGTAGAGGCGGCCCAAGGAAAATTCCGGCTCCCAGATGATGGGAGCAGCGTCATCGGGTCCAATAAAGGATTCCTGGCGTGCTGATTCCTCCTCTGTGCCGCCTCGCCGGCCGCCGGGTCTGTAATACAGCAGGCGAATCCCGTTTTCCACTACCAGATTAGCGTCGTTTCCCACAATCTCCAGACGTTCTAGAGGGCTGGTGAGCGACTGGCCGCCTGTTAGATGCAAGGTGCCCACGAGTCCTGATGAGTAGCGGATATTCATCACCACGCCCCCAGTCAGAGTGCTTCTCATGTACGTAAAGCCCTCGCATTCGCCAAACAGGCGCAGGAGTAGGGAGTAAGGATGCACAAACTCCAAAAAGGGTGCCATGGCTACGTCGTCGTCTCGGTCTTCTGCAGTAGGGAGGGACAGCGGATAGCGCATGGAAAAGGTCGATACGCCACCAAAGTCGGGATCCTGGATGATGCTTGCAGCCTTGATGTAAGCGGGCATAAACATCTTCTTGAAGTTGGCCATGAGATATTTGTGGTGGGGAAGACAGGCGTTAGTAAAGGTGGTGATGTCATCCGAGCTCGTGCAGGGGGGCGTGCCGATCCAGGTGTGGAAGCCAGCACGTAGCGATTCATCGGCCAACTCTGGATAGCGCGAATGGCCTTCGGCATCCAGGCCGACCACGATAAACACGGCGTCCATCTCTTCCTTGGCTAGCATAGCCTTGTGATTTGGGTAAAAGTGCCGTGCTCCGAACTGTCGCGCGACGCTCAGCCCTCTATTCTTATCTGTATCCACCAGCGCGACGAGATCTATGGGGGCATAGCGAAAAGCGGGAAGTATATTGCGATAAGAGTATTCTCCTCCTCCTATGTATCCGACGTGTAGTCTTTTTTCATACTCGTAACTATACCCCATTTATCTCCTCCAAAGTCAAAAGGCCAGTTGATAGACACTTTATGAACCTTTGCGATGATCATCGACTGGATGCCTCATTATATCAAAGTTGCCAGCCGGGGACAATCTCGACTTCTCGACGCGCCTTTTTGCGTGGCTTTTTCCGAGGCGTTCGCATGTATGCTATAATATTTGCATGTTTGCGAATAGCCTTCTTCCCGAGTTGGATCTTGAAAAAGAGGATAGGGCTTTGTTGCACAAGATAAAGGGGGATATGCCCATCTTATCCGACTTGTGCCGTGCTGACCTGCTTCTCGTTTGCGAGGCTGATGAAGGGGTACCACTTGTTGTAGGGCAGTGGCGTCCTCATTCTTCTTCTGCTCTATATGAGGATTCTCAGGTTGGTGTGCATTTTAACGAGCAAACACATCCAAGCCTTTTCCAAGCCTTGCGTGGGAACGTGAGGCCTCGGAAGGTGCATACGATTGATGTCAAGGGCGCAACTGTGGCGCGGGAGATATTTCCCATCTATGGGGCGAACGATACGATCATCGCGGTTATGGTAAAGGACGCTTATTGGTTAGCTTATGAGCGCCATCGCAGACGGAACAAGGCCTTTCAGAACGCTCTCTTGGATTTTATTAGCATGGTTCTCCGAGGTGACGTTCATGGCGCGGACTCGCTCTCTAGCTTTGGCGAACGTGATGGCATCGTGTATATTGATGCTAATGGTTCTATTCGCTACATGAGCGGCATTGCTGCAGAATTGTATCGCCATTTGGGCTATCGGGATAGTTTGCTTAATCGCCCTATCGGTGAAATTGCAACAATAGATAAAGAATTAGTGCAAGAAGCAGTAAAAAACGGCAGATGCATTGAGCGAAAAACAGAAGAGGGCGAATTTACCTGGGTGAGGAAAGCGTTGCCTATCCGTACCCCGCGTCATCCCTTCGTGCTGGGGCGCTTGCTGGGATTGAGAAGTAGGGGAGGGGGGGAGATGCAGCCCAGAGGCGTGCTCATCCTCTGTCATGATGCGACGGAAGCGCTTGAGGCACAACGCGAGATCGAGAGCAAGATGGCCATGATTCGGGAGGTCCATCATCGAGTAAAGAACAATCTCCAGGTAATCGCTTCCATCATGCGGCTACAGGCCCGTCGCGCTGCGGCAGAAGAGACCAAGGTGGCACTAGCAGAAAGCGTAAATCGCATCCTTAGTGTAGCGGTGGTCCACGATTTTCTTTCACGTAACGCCAAGGGTACGATAAATGTCCAAGATATTGCTCGGCGTATCGTCAACCAGACCAAAGAGAGTCTGATTGGCCCCGATAGGGCGATTACTTTGGTAGTGAAGGGTCCCGATATTTGGCTCTCTGCTGAACGTGCGACGCGATGTGCGTTGGTTGTCAACGAATTGGTGCAGAATGCCATAGAGCATGGCATGATGGACAGGGATGTGGGTAGCGTGTACGTGGAGTTTGTTGATCATGGTGAGAAAGTGACATTGGTAGTGTCAGATGATGGATGGGGGTTGGCATCCGGGTTTGATTTGCAGAGAGATGCTCATCTGGGTCTCAACATGGTGCAGCGGATGGTTGAGAGAGATCTTGCTGGTCAATTCACATTGACCAGCGTCGGTGGCACGAGAGCCACCGTTGAGTTTGACAAGTCTGCCTAATTCGAGGGAGGTGAGGAGTTGGAGCGTGTACGTGTTATCATCGCGGATGATGAATCGATCATCTGCATGGATTTGCGAGAGATGCTGAACAACCTGGGCTATCTCGTCGTGGGCGAAGCGGGGGATGGACGGAGCGCCGTGAATCTGGCCCGTGAACTGCGTCCTGATGTAGTACTTATGGATATCAAGATGCCTGATATGGACGGCATAGAGGCGGCTCGGATTCTTACAGAGGAGCGGATAGCGCCTGTGGTCTTGTTGACGGCTTTTAGCCAGAAGGATCTTGTGGAGCGGGCCAAAGAAGCCGGGGTTGTGGGCTATCTCGTCAAGCCCATCAAGGAAGATGATCTATCCCCAGCTATAGAGATAGCACTGACGCGCTTTTCAGAGTTTCGGGAACTCGAAAAGGAGGTCGATGATCTACAGGATCAACTGGAGACGCGAAAGCTCGTGGATAGGGCGAAGGGTATCCTTATGGACGGCCAGCAACTTTCGGAGGCAGAAGCCTTCCGGCGCATTCAAAAAATGTCCATGAATACACGCAAACCCATGAAAGAGATTGCGCAGGCCATTATACTGACACATGAGGCGGGGGGATGACAGGAATAGGTTCTATTCTGTCTGCATAATGGCGCTATACTCCTCTTCCGAGATCAACTTTCCACCAATGACGTCGGCGGAGACGACGTTGTAGCCGTTGTCCAACCAGACCGTGGCCTGCATGAGCTGAAAGCACTTATTATCCATGACCTCTTTCTTTAGCAGAAAGGTACCTGGACCCTCCTCTCGGTTGAGATCGTGCCTTTTGTCCACGCGGACAGGGACGACGGCCCCACACTTGTCACACTGGAAATAGAGGTAGATAGCATTAGGGTCTCGGCGGCCGCCTGTGCCACCTGAACCGCCTATGAACAACTGCTTGAGCGTTTCGATGATGCCAGCCATAACTTCTTATCCTCCCTGCGATTGCTTACGGAGTTTTTTCCATTTTATCATGAACCCCCGTGTAACTCAAGTAGCGGTATCATTGCTTATAGTTCTTGCGTATAGAGATTGATACGTACTGTTTCCCCACCACCTTTCTTTTAGAAGGAGACCATTTGCTATACGAAACACAGTATCCGAGAAAGTAAGGAAGGAATGGCTTTGATTGACATAACTATCGGAACGAAGCGTCAACGAAATGGGGGAGGAATAGGGATCCTTTCCCCAAAAACCATGTTGAAAACACGCTTACCACCATAGGCGGGGTGCCAAATATCAACGTGACCTCAGTCGGAGCGCGGACTGGAGTGAGCGTGTTCCCGCGACCCCGGAGACAGATGTTTCGCTTAGCCGGATGTCGATGCCATTTTCCCTAGTTGCCATTGATCTACCATATGCCAGTTCCCCCTCAATTTACGAACGTTTGCCACAGGACTCGGCTTGATGCGCAGAGATCTCCTGTTGGAGCGTATTTCACGGGAGACTTGGTGGCATCTGAAACATCGCGTTTGCTGGGAACGGGGAATTATGTGGCGGTTAATGTCTAGCCGTTAGCGGTTTTCCTCAACGGGTCTCGCAACTTGTCTCTTTGACATTTGACAGATGAGCAAGTCCCCCATATTATACAAGGCACAATATATAATATTTATGAAACATTAAATAATATACCTATAAAAAGGAGCCACACTGTGGAATCCTTAGCTCACTACCCCACCACCGATGACCGACTCCCTCCTTCTGCTGTAAAGACCGTTAACCAGGCGGCCGATGCCATGCTGAAAGATTTGGAACTCAGCCCACTCACCAAACAGACCTATTTCTATGGCGTCAAGGCTTTTATCCGTTTCCTTCATCTCTCAAGGGACGATGACGAGGGCGCGGAGACCCTCGATCCCTACCCCATCGAGGACATAAATGAGGAAACGTTGTCCGCATTTAGCCGCTGGCTCCGCGAAGCGTACCCCGATCCACGTGCGGAAGCCAAGGGACAGAAAACCACCCGCGGAACGCGCACCGCCCGCACGTACCTGGTAGCCGCCAAGCATCTTATGAATTGGCTCGATCTCCACGAGCTTCTTCCTGAGGGCGTGTCCTACGACCGCATGTTGCGCCGCATAAAGGGCACGCGAGGGAGAAGGCGCCAAAGTTACAAGCAACGGAAAGTCGATCCCGACGTCATGAAAATATTGACGTATTATATGGAGAAGGCTCTCCCTGAGAAACGGGGCGTGCAACGTCTTGTTCTTTTGCGGAACCGGGCCTTTGTAGCCTTTCTTTACGATACGGGCGCCCGCGTCAGCGAGGCCCTAGCCCTCACACGGGAGGACGTGCTGGACGGACGCGCCGATAAAGTGCGGCTGACAGAAACAAAGAACGGCAAGCCTCGCACGGTATTTCTGTCGGAGGAAACCCGTGGGTTGCTACAGGAATATGTACGTGAGCGACAAGACAGCGTCTATGCCCCACTGTTCGTGTCCCACGGTCGCAACAAAGGCACAGCCATCACACCAAGTCATGCCTGGCTGCTGGTAAAGAAGGCTGCTCGTGCCATGGGGCTGTATGAGAATACCTCACCCCACTCCCTACGTCATCGCCGTGCCCAGGATCTCCTGGATGAGGGTATGCCTTTGGAATGGGTCGCCGCCCTACTCGGCCATGAGCATCCCGACACCACACGCACGGTGTATGCGTGGGAGACAGATGAGGAGAGATTGGCGGATATGGTGGAGACTTATGGGCTCGATCCCACTGCGGCTAGCAATAAAGTCTAGGTTATGTAAAGTTCCTTTATGTGTCATTCCTTCTGTTTCCTCCCATTGTATCTGTAGGACAAACCGATTCCGAGCCCAAGCGCAAGTTTAGAAAACGATGCGCAGATCAGGAGAATAGTCTGCCCCCCGCGATATTTTGCTCCGCCTCGGCCTCCGTTTTATTTTGGCTTTCCAAAGAGGCATGCTATACTGATTTTTTGGGAATACACTCAAGTTTTTGTGGAGCGCTGAGACGGATGATTGATAATGACGAATGAGAGAAGAGAAAAAAGAGGCTTGGGATTTGGGCGTGCTCTGCTAATTCTCCTCGTCCTCGTCTCCCTACTGCTGGCTGGGTTTGGCGGAGGCATGGCTTGCATGTGGTGCTTCGGCTCCGAGATCCGCCAATTCACAAGACGTGTGATTCCTGCAGAGCTAGATCAAGAAACCAATGTCCCTCTCCAAGAACAGAGTCAAATACTTTGGGAAGCGTGGGACATTCTCGAGCGCGAATATGTGGATCCTCAGTTGCTCAATGAGCAGGAAGCCATCTGGAGCGCTGCGGAGGGACTTGTCTCCTCTGTTGGAGATCCCAATACGCGCTTTGTGCGGCCTTTGGAGGCCAAGATCATCAACGAGGACATGCAGGGGTCCTTTGAGGGCATTGGGGCCACCGTGGAGATGCGCGATGGGGAACTGGTCATCGTCCGTCCCTTGCCCAATAGCCCTGCATTGAAGGCGGGACTCCAGGTGGGCGATACAATTCTTTCCGTGGATGGGGAATCTCTTAAAGGCAAGGATATTATGGAGGCCATCAATCTCATTCGCGGCCCCAAGGGCACGACCGTCAAGCTGCTGGTGAAAAGAGAAGGCAGAATGGAGCCCTTTGTGGTGCGTGTGAAACGAGAGAAGGTGGACCTTCCTACTGTGGAGGCCCGTATGATCGAGAAGGTGGCCTACCTGCGGCTGACCGAATTCAACGCTGCCTCCAAGGAGCGCTTGCACCGGGCCTTGGAGGAACTCTTGCACAAAGCTCCCATAGGATTGGTGCTCGACTTGCGTGGCAATCCCGGAGGGTATCTGGACGAGGCTGTAGATGTGGCCAGCGAATTTCTGCCACAAGATACTCTGTTACTCACGGAACGCCAGCGAGGGAAGGATGAACGGGAATACCGTGTAAAGCAGGCAGGGGTTGCCACAGAGATTCCTCTTGTCGTCCTCATCGATGGAGGCAGTGCCAGTGCCGCCGAGATTGTGGCTGGCAGCATACATGACAATGATAGGGGCGTCTTGGTCGGTCAGCAGACATTTGGTAAGGGATCGGTGCAAAGCACCCATACTTTGCAGGATGGTTCGAGTCTTCGCGTGACCGTAGCCAGATGGTACCTGCCGGACGGGCAGAATCTGGATGGCGAGGGGATCATGCCCGACATCCAGGTGTCGACGACTGCCGAGGACGTTGCTGCGGAGAGGGATCCCCAACTCGATCGTGCCGTAGAGTATCTGACAAAAGAGAAAGGTGCATAGATGGCGAAGAAGCAAAAGGGCGTTCGCGTCATCTCGCACAACCGCAAGGCGTTCCATGACTATTTCATAGAGGACACGCTGGAAGCGGGGCTCGTGCTCAAGGGCTCGGAGATAAAGTCCGTCCGTGCGGGGCGCGTGAGTCTGCGTGACGCCTACGTCACAATCCGCGATAGTGAAGCTTGGCTGGTTGGCAGCCACATTGCCGGCTATGATCAGGCCAGTTATGAAAATCACGATCCAAAACGCGACAGAAAACTGCTTATGCATAAGCGAGAGATCGACCGCTGGCTGGGACGCGCGGAGCGCAAGGGATATACCATTGTTCCCTTAAAGCTCTATCTGAAAAATGATGTAGCAAAAGTCGAGATTGGCCTTGCCAAGGGCAAGCGAGAATATGACAAACGACGCGCCATCCGAAAGCGGGACTCGCAACGGGCTATAGAACGTGCCATCCAGAGGGCGGAACGGAGAAGGGAAGGCGAATATAGTTGAACGACTAGCGCGGCGCATATTGGCACACAGGGGGCATCGTGTCTATTGTCCCCCGTGTGCTCTACTCTTTCGAGGTCTTGAAAAGTACGAGAAAGGGCTGTGGCGCCTCTGTCTGTATCAATCCAAATACTTTCCTACGAGGAGCTTGAGGGCTTCTCTTCTTTCCCCGGGTATGGCTTCTGGGCTGGTTATGATGGCGTTTTCCAGGGCTTGAGCACACCCGCAATCTCGAGGCGCTTCAGCGACATGGGGTATTGCCCTTCTTACGATAGCCTTGCTGGCCTCGGTGTTGGCCATCAAATTCTCCACGACCATATCCACTGTGACGGCCTCTTCCGATTCACGCCAACAGTCATAGTCCGTCACCATGGCTAGAGTACAGTAGCATATCTCGGCCTCTCGCGCTAACTTGGCTTCGGGCAAGGCCGTCATGCCAATGATGTCTCCGCCAATTTGCCGATAGAAATTGGACTCGGCCTTGGTCGAGAATTGTGGCCCTTCCATGACGATCATGGTGCCGCCTTTGTGAACCATGGCGACGTTCAGCTCAGTCGCTACATCGTAGATGATGCCGCAGAGCTCTGGGCAGTAAGGCTCAGCAAAGGCTATGTGCGCTACAAGGCCGTCGCCAAAGAACGTGGCGGGGCGCACGCCCTTGGTGCGATCTAAGATCTGATCGGGGATGACGACGTCACGGGGGACGATATCCTCGCGCAGGCTGCCCACAGCGCTGACAGAGATCAGGTGCGTTACGCCCAGCGATTTCATGGCCCACACATTGGCTCGGGCCGGCAGTTCGCTAGGACTGATGCGATGTCCTGCACCATGCCGGGGCAGGAAAGCGGTGGGCACACCATCGAGATCGCCCACAACGATATCATCGCTGGGGGGACCAAATGGCGTGCTCAGCGTTAGCTTCTCCACATTCCGCAGTCCCTCCATCGTATATAGGCCGCTTCCGCCTATAATGCCCACCTTTGCTTGTCGCATAATAGTTCCACCTCCTCGACTAATTCACCTATCAGATTATAATTCGAGGCACACAAGGATGAAAACGGGGAAACCGCTTTGCGGTTTCCCTTAGCAGTTTTGCTTCGCAAAACTGCGCCAGTCATTAACAAGTTGTGTGCCTCTACGTGTACGCGAGCGCTGCGTTTGCCATAATGCGCCGAGTATGCTATACTTATTTGTGCGATGGGGATGACAGGATTCGACAGAAAGGGCTGGTTAGGGACTGCAGGTCGAGGTGCCTCATCCTCGTAAATCAGGGGCAAACTTTTAAGTGCCGAAGACACTTATACTCCGGCTTACGCTCTAGCTGCGTAGCACCAGCTAAAGCAAGAGCCTGATCGGCCAAGAAGCGTCGATCACGTCCTTACCTTTCCTTAGCCCGAGAGGAAGGTAACGGGCGACGGCTAAATCGGGATGCGGTCAGGGAGACGCCGATATCGCTGGCCAAAGACTCTTTGTCGGCTGGTAGATTACGGGTTTTGTCGAGCAAAATCGGATCTACGAGACAACGCGGATCGACTAAGCCTGTAGATGTCTCTGGCTGAACTTTTTGGACGCGGGTTCGATTCCCGCCATCTCCACAAAGGATGCAAAAGGGGCGCTGATTAGCAGCGCCCCTTTTGCATGGTGTCCTTGCTACGGATTGAGGGTCAGGGGAAGGTACATGGGGCCCCAGATACTCGTCCAGGCGTGGCGCGTAAAGTTGTTCCCACTGGCAGTTATGTACGCCGTGCCCGTGATCGTCGTGCCTGGCTGCACATCTCTTTTGACTTGCACACAGAGCTCTTCACAGAGCGAGGAGGCGTACGGATCGAGCTCGCCCTCCCACGTCCACACATTGCCGTTGAATTCGCCCCCCGTGCCACTATGTGACACGTACTCTGTCCCCATCGGGAGGGGAAAAGTGTAACTCGCCGATACGGATTCGGCAGAGGTATTGTCGATCAACATTCGGTAGCGTATCTGCCCCCCCACGCGGGCCTTCTCATCCGCCACAAGACGGAAGGATCCCCCTTTTTGAATTTCGATCTCGCTTTGGGCGATTGCCGTGTGCCCCAAAGAGTCCGTGGTTTCCACCACGAGGGAGTAGGTCCCTTCCTTATCCCACATAGGGGAGATCGAAGGCTCCTCAGTAGTCACAATCTCCGCTCCCTGTTCTTTTTCAATACGCCAACGATAGGAGCGGATTTCTCCGTGGGAGGAAGTAGCCCGGGCAGAGATGGTCGTTGGCACATTCACAGCACCAAACGTGTGTGCGAGCTGCACCGTAACGTCATCCAAGAGCCAATCAAGAGACCTCTGCAGGAATTCCACTCGGCTTGTCGTATCACCGGCCACGTCGTTGATGCCCTCAAAGCCAAAAGAGTAATAAAGGGAGCGATAGGGGAAAGAGGGGATAAAGTCGTCAAGGTCTGGATCATCACCCTTGGCCAGACCGACATATCCCGACTTCAACGGCTGCGCTTGAAGGGCCCTAAGCACGGGCTCGACCAAATTCAGATCCGATCCATCCGGCATGCCGCCAGGGGCTATCTCATCTATCGACGTTTGGTTGCCGGCGCCGTCGCCTTCTGGCCCCAGGTTGAGGTTGACATCGGAAAGAAAAGCATCGGAGAGCCCCACCACGGCGGCATTACCAGCCGGCGGCAAAGTGCCCTCCCCCTCAGGGCCAAACAGACTTCCCTGCAGCCAGTGGGCACCCAGGTAGCCATGGTAGAAGTCGGCACGCCCCCACACAGGATCGTCGTCTTCTTCATTGATGTCGCTTGCCTCCGCCAGATTCTGCCCTATAGCCAGCAACCTCCCCCCGCCATCCAAGTAGGCGGCAAGAACGTGCATATCGATTGCTGTAAGGGGTACGGACACAGCATAATAGGTGTCCGAATGGATGTTGTCTCCCGTCAACCAGATCACGGCATCGTAGCGTTGCAGTTCGCCGATGTCCGGAATCGTTTGGGCATTGAGAAAGTGCGCGTCCGCGTTCCACACGTCGTATGAGAAGGGTGTTTGATCTAGGGCCTCTATGACGTAGGGAGCATAGTCCACATACTGCTCAAAGAACGAGAAATCGTTGTCGATCAACAAGACGTCGGCTCCCTTGAGCGCTGGAACGACGTGGAGCCAGATGGGGAGTTCGCCCCGTCCTGCGTCGCCACTATAGTATAGATCCAACTCATGTTCTCCTAGGGCGCAATACTCATCCGCGGTGATCGTCATCTGCACCTGTACATCTGTCCCGGGAGGCACTGTTACCTCAGGAGGGACGGTCACCGTGATCCCCTCGCTCTGCACGAGGGAGGGCGTGTAGATACGGGGATCCCCCCCTCCGCGGGGGTCGCGCAAGGTAAAGGAAAGGGAACGCGTCTCTCCGGGGCTGATCTCCGGCAGCGAAATCGCGGACGGCGAGAACAACAAAGCCGAATCTGCGGCCTTTGCCGCTCGCACTAATCCCGCTCCTCGTTCCAGGACACTCGCCTCTTCGGAAAGCGAATCGTCAAGATAGAGCCCAGAAGGCTGCGCCGTGGACATGAGCGCAGCTTTAACATCATCATGCTTCCATTCTGGATGTGCCTGGCGTAGTAAGGCCGCCACACCTGCTACGTGAGCGCAGGCCACACTGCTGCCACTTATTTGCATGTATGGCACCTCTCCCCCGGTCACTCTATGGTCGGCTGAGAGCACAGAGACACCGGGGGCAACGAGGTCGGGCTTGAGGTACCGCAGATAGGCGGGGCCTCTACCACTGCTCGCTGCCACCACGTTCGCCGTAGTAGAGATAATGCGGCCATAGGGGTCGATACGTATGGTCGTATCGGGATATACTTCCAGTCTCGCAAGCAACGCCTCGCCAAATGAACGCTTGACCATGAAGGCGGGGATAGTGATTTCGCCCGGGTTACAGTGTTCGCCCCCACAGGCCATCTCCTCGACATTGTCCTCATCATTGTAGATCAGAACCGCTTGCGCGCCGGCCTCCTGTGCATTATACACCTTGTTGGCAAAGGTGCATTCTCCTCGCGAGATGAAGGCCACGTTATCGGTCAACGAACTCTCAGGCAAACCATCACAGGCAAAGGCACTCTCTGAGGGATCCACCTCGCGTACGTCTTTGCAGAGCAAGGGGCCTATGGGAGCATCAATCTGTGGACCAAACAGAGCGCGCGCAAAAGGATTTTGTACAAGTTCTTGAGGGACCGGCGAAGGCCCTGTGACATCAACAAAGTCGTGTGCTAAAACCCTGTCCTTGCTGAGGCTGCCCACCGTGATGACGCGCCCTATCCCGCCTGGAATGCGGCTGGCAGAACCATAACCTGGCCCCTCGTTGCCCACGGGAGCCACGACGACGCATCCAGCCTCCATGGCCGCCTCCAGAGCCTCGGCTTCGGGGCAAGCAAAGGGCGTACGGGGCGATACACTGGACCAGCTGTTGCAGAGGATATCAGCCCCATCCATCACGGCGTCCTCAATCGCCGCTAGAATCTCTGTCGTATACGCGACCTCGCCCTGCGTCTTTTCGCTAGGGTAAAAAATGCGATAGTTGAGCAGTTGTGCTGCCGGCGCCACTCCCGATAGTGCCTGTTCCAGATGCCAGTGCGTGGCTGTAACCATCCTCCCTGCGATGATCCCAGCCATGTAGGTACCGTGACCAGACCCCAGTGGGCCGGGCATAGGGGTCTCCTCCCCTGGCAACGGCGGGTCACTGGGCCGAAAATAAGCTCGAGCGGCTATGACCTTTTCTGAGGTGCAACGGCCATCACCTTTGGGAAAACCCGGCGGATAAAGGAACGATGAAGCATCGACCATTGGATGAGTTATGTCAATTCCGCTGTCCAACACGGCGACCTTTATCCCTTGGCCCGCATTCGCTCTGCCGCCAAGATCAGCCCACAGCGCGTCGGCTTGCACAAAGGGAACACTGGCGTACAGGGAGGGGCTGTAGGCCATTTCTTCATACACATGGCTCACGCCGGGGAGTTGGAGTACCTTTTCCCTAACAGCGTCGAGTGGTTCCAATAAGCGTACTGAAAGTCCGTTAAACGTGACCTGATATTGGCGCTCCACCACTGCTCCCGGCGAGACCTCCTCAAGAGAGCGGGCTAAAGCGTTCTGAGCTTCCTGCAGTTCGCACCGCCGCTCCAAGGCTGCACCATTGTTCAGAAGTCGGAGATCTGCCTTTTCGTCGTTTAGTGCTTCTATGACCGAGGGACCATCAAGACGAACGATGAGACGTTCGTTAGCATCGAGCCAAGCGGACGTTGAGCCATCCTCTTGAGCCGCCCCAGGAACATAAACCAGCAGCAGAACTGTTCCTAGAGCCAAGCAAAGCCAGAATCTCGTCACTGATCCTAGGAGATGGAAATCTCGGCGTTTTTTGTGCATCTATCAGATCCACCCATCCGCTGGCAGCAGTGAAAGGAAGAAGGGACTATGAAGCTCACAGGCCAAGCCAGAATCTCGAGTCGGTATCAAGCCAGGAGTCATACTGACTCCACTGGCGCGTGAAGGAGGGCTTTAGTCCTAAAAAGGACGAAACGACCTTCTGCACGACCGCTTCACGCTCGGCCAGTGTGAAATCTCTGGTATGCTTCACATAGGCGGCGGCCCTGCCGTGAAAGAGAGGAAGAAGGGACTTTCCGATCCTATCTGGGTCCCCCTCACCTCTGTTGTGGCTCATTGCGTATTCCATCACCACTTTGGCCCATAGATCCTCGGAAAAGGCAAATTCCCCTGTCCCCTGTGTAAGCACGTTCTCGACCTGACCGAAGGTTTCATGGGATAGAATGGATTGCCAGTCTCCTCCATACGTTTTCCAACCCTCATGCATGCCATGTAAAAGTTCGTCGATGCAGTCTCTACACGGAGGCACCACGTCGAGATCCCGGCTGCGACTGAAGGGAAGATGGCGGTGAGGTGGCCCCGTGCGCCACAACTCCTCATGTACGCTCAAGAGGCGGAATAGCGTGCCTACCTCATGCTCAAATCGGGGATCCAGGAGATCGCCCGGATCGCCGCTGGGATCGCCCCGAAACCCCAACGGAACCTGCGAGATATCCCAGCCGTCCACCAACGCCTGAATGGCGATCCAGATATTTACACCAAACTGGGCCACATCGGTCTCCCACACATCCCTGCCGGCCAGTTCCTCCCCTAACTCTGCCTTGATGCAGAATTCGCTGCACAAGGGCTCCCTAAGGTCGGTATCCAAAAAAACCCGCAGGAAAGGGTAGAAGAGATTATCCGCAAGAGAGGCAGCGTAGGCGCTCTTATCGTAACAGGCAAAGGCGATGTCGTCGCCAGTCAGCACCGGCTTGATGAGTGCAGGGAGCCACTCTGGGCGAATGCCCGGAGCACGGGCCTCGACTATCATAGAAGCCTCGGCTCTCAGCCGCGTGGCAGCCTCAAAGATGGAGCGGATAGCCAGACCTTTGCCCGATTTCCCCTTGTAGACGATGCACAACTTTCTTACGTTGGCGGAGGTCTTTACCGCTCTGACTTGCTCGACGGTATTATCCGTCGAGCCCCCGTCCGCGTTCATCAACACAACGCGCTTGTCGGGCAGGTAGGAGGCGATGCCTTCCGCCACCGCCTCCAGCACTTCGCCGATAGTGCGTCCGTTGCGATAGCTGGGGATACCCACAACGATGTCGGCCCAACCGATCTCCTTGATGCGTTCGCTGGCCTCCTGATTCAGCGTCGTCTCGTAACCAAGTATTCCGCTTTCAGCGTGCGCCATCGTCCCTATCCCCCCATTGGTGCACAAACTCACTCATGGTGGTCGAAATAGCTGACACATGCTTATTCTCTTATAATGAGCTTCGCTCCTCCACCGATTTCGCAGTGTGCTCCAAGCCCAGATGCTTTATCTGCTTTTCCACGGAAGTGCCCGTCGGAGTATCCCCTCCTCCTTGATCTTTTGCTCCAGGGCGTTTATAATCCCCTCAAATGCACAATTATAACATATACAGGAGTAATCGCCAATGGTCAAAATTGCCCGTTTCGCAACAAAAGAGGGAGCCGTACGATACGGAGTCCCAGATAGTGAAGGAAGGTTCGATCTGGTGGCGGGAGACATCTTTGGAGAGTGGAGCCTAACAGGCAACAAGCTAGAAGAGGAGGCCGTCGCGCTTCTGCCACCCGTGGATCCGCCCAACGTGATCGCCATCGGCCTGAATTACACAGGCCATGCAGAAGAAAGCGGCATGGATCTGCCCGAACGGCCCGTCATTTTTCTAAAAGCCACAACTGCTGTCTGCGGCCCCGAAGACGACGTCGTTCTGCCCATCATGGCTCCCAATGAGGTGGACTATGAATGTGAACTGGTCATTGTGATGGGTAAAGAAGCCAAACACGTAAGCGAGGAAGAGGCCCTGGACTATGTCTTGGGCTACACGTGCGGCAATGACGTGAGTGCGCGGGACTGTCAAATCCGTCAGGACGTTCAGTGGGCGCGGGGCAAGTCCTTTGACACGTTTGCCCCTCTCGGTCCCTGGATCGAGACGGAGATGGACCCCGACGAGGCTGGCATCCGCACCCGCCTGAACGGGACGGTGATGCAGGAATCAAACACCAACGATTTGATCTTTTCCTGCAAAGAACTGGTCTCCTATCTATCCGACTGCATGACGCTTCTTCCTGGCTCGGTGATCATGACGGGGACGCCCTCAGGGGTGGGGTTTGCCCGCAAGCCCCCTGTGTTCCTCAAGCCTGGCGACGTGGTGGAGATAGAGGTCGACGGCATTGGCGTGCTAAAGAACAAGGTCGTGGCAGAGAAGGCTTAGGGGCGCCCGTCTTTGGTGATCGATCTATTTGTTGGCCTAGAGAGGAAAGGAGAGCAAGCTGATGGAAGACAAATTGCGACAGGAATTCTTGGATCCCCCACTCGATTTAAGAGGGACGCCTTTCTGGTCCTGGAACGACAAGCTGGAAGTGGAGGAACTGGCCCGGCAGGTGCGCGATATGAAGGCCCACGGCATAGGGGGCTTTTTTATGCACTCTCGCGATGGACTGGAGACGGTGTATATGGACCCTCACTGGATGGAATGTATCAGCGAGACAGTGCAAGTAGCATCAGAAGAGGGCATGGGTGCCTGGCTCTACGACGAGGATCGCTGGCCTTCGGGCGCGGCCGGGGGCCTAGTGCCCGCCCGAGGCGGCGACGCCTATCGCGCCAAGGTGTTGACCGTGGAGGAAACCCGCGAATGGCCCCAAGAGCAGGAGGATATCCTATCTATCTTCAGAGCTACTGTAAAAAACAACGTGTTGGAGTCGATGGAGCGCTTGAGCCCTGCCGCTCCCGCAGATCTCGCTCCCGATGAGACGTATCTCATCTTCCGACGCGAGGTTTCGGGGCCCAGCGAGTGGTTCAACAACGACGCCTATGCCGACAACCTCAACCCCAACGCGGTGGCGGCCTTTCTCGATATCACCTACGAGGCGTATCGAGACGAGGTCGGCGACGAATTTGGGGAGACGGTTCCAGGCATCTTTACCGACGAGCCCAACGTCTTTGCCGTGGAGGTGACCTCTGGGCGGCGCGCCCTGCCGTGGACCGACGGACTGCCAGGCTATTTCCAGGAGCGCCGCGGCTATGACTTGCTGGACATAGTTCCCTGGCTCTTTTACGACGGTGAGAATGCGCCGAAGGCGTGTCATGACTATTGGTATACGATCAGCGAGCGCTTTACAGAAGCTTACTCAAAACAATTGGGAGAGTGGTGTGGAGAGCATGACTTGGCCTTCACAGGACACTATCTCTGTGAAAACGAGATGGGCAAGGCGATTCTGCGCGGGGGTGCCATCATGCCCCACTACCAGTATCAGCAGGTGCCCGGTATCGACATGCTCACAGAGCAAAACCACGAGTTCCTGACCATCAAGCAGTGTTCCAGCGTGGCTAACCAGCTGGGGCGCAAACGAGTCCTCTCAGAGACGTACGGATGTTCGAGTTGGGAGTTCACCTTCGAGGGGCAGAAATGGGTAGGAGACTGGCAGTACGTGTTGGGCGTGAACCTGCGCTGCCAGCATCTGGCGCTCTATACGCTGCGGGGATGCCGCAAGCGCGACTTTCCCCCGGCCTTTAACTACAATACCACCTGGTGGAAATACAACGGTGTGGTCGAGGACTATTTCGCCCGCGTGGGCTATGTGCTCACACGGGGCGACGCCGTTCGTGACGTGTTGCTCCTCCATCCGATCACTACCGCCTGGTGCATGCTGCGTGAGGGCGACGAAAGCGTGCAAGAGGTGGACGCCTGGGGGGAGAAACTGAATGACTTTGTGCGCGCCCTGCTGGCCACCCACTATGATTTTGATTTTGGTGACGAGCAGGTCATGGTCTCAGAGGCGCGGGTGGACGAAGATGTCTTCACGGTGGGAGAGGCATCCTACAAGGTGGTAGTCATACCCCCTGGGACTGAAACCATTCTAGCGTCGACCCTCGATTTGCTGGAGAGCTTTCTGGAGACAGGCGGTCGCGTCGTCGCCTTTGAGCCCCTACCTACCATGGTGGAGGCCGAGCCCAGCGAGCGCCTAAAGAATCTGTGGAAAACGCGGCGAGAGAAGGCGGGATCGAATTTGGTGATCCTCTCCGAGGTCTCGGAACTGCAGAATGCTTTGGAGACCGCCCTGCCCCGCCGCGTAAGTTTTCAGAACGTGCATGCACAGGAAGCGGCGCCGCTTCTGTATATGCAGCGGCAGTTTGACGGCAAGTTCGCCTATTTCATCTTCAACGGGGATAGAAACAACGGATACGACATAGAGGTCTCCCTGCAAGGAAGCGGCCGCGTGGAGGAATGGGATCCGCTAACGGGAGAGATGCGCGGCATCTCCGCCAAGTTTGTTCCTTTGGATGTCGACAGCGATCAAATGGTCATACAAAGGAACAAAGAGACGGATGGCGGCATGCTATCTTTCAGTGCCCATTTCGGTCCTGCAGGCTCGCGCCTGTACGTCGTCGATCCTGAAGGTGAGAGCGTAGAGCCTACTGACAGGCCAAAGGAAAAGTCCTTCCGCCAGATGCGACGGGTGACCGGCGCCTATCTTATCGGCCCCAAGTGCCCCTTCACCCGTACGGACCCCAACCTCTTGACGCTGGACATGTGCCAGTATTCCATGAGGGACGACGATTGGTCGGAGACGCAAGAAGTGTGGCGGGTGCAAAGCGAGGTGCGGGAGCGCCTGGACATGCGGCAGAACTATTACAATGGTCTGCCCCAACGCTATAAGTGGGCCCTGGAGCCGCACCCGAACGACGGCACCCCGGTAGCCCTGCGCTTCACCTTCGACGTGGAGGAGATACCCGACGAGCCCGTCTATCTCTTGATAGAAGGCGCGTCGTGGTTTGATATCGCCCTCAACGGCAAGCCTGTAGCCAATGAGGCTGTGGGATGGTATCTGGATCGCAGCTTCCACAAGGTGGAGTTGCCCTCCCTGCAAGAGGGGGAGAACGTGCTGATCCTTCGTTGCGATTATACGAACTATATGGAACTGGAGGATTGTTATCTGTTGGGCGATTTCGGTGTGAGCATCGACCGCGCCATCATCGCCGAGCCCGACACGCTCCATTTCGGCGATTGGACTACGCAGGGGTATCCCCACTATGCTGGCAGCATGATCTACCACAGCACCATGGACTATGAGCCACACGAAGGCGAACGGGTCCACGTCTATCTGGGCGAGTATGAGGCGGTGGACGTGGCCGTGCACGTCAATGGGGAGTTAGCCGGGCACATCCCCTGGGCCTCGGCGAACGGTCTGGACATCACCGACTGGCTGGTGGCGGGAGAGAACGCTCTGGGCATAGAGGTGGTGAGCAGTCCGCGGAACATGCTGGGCCCCCTCCATCTGGCCACAGGGCGCGAGCCGTGGACGGACTGGCGCTCCTTCCGGCGCACCGACGAGACCTATACGCCCGACTATGTGCTCAAACCCTGGGGGCTCATAGGGCAAGTGAGAGTGCAGCGCGAATAACGAATTGCGTCAGCATTCTCGGCGCACACCCGAGCCAATGGAAGCATACGGCCCTGCCCCATCATCAGGAGCGCACGAAGGAGCGTGCGCACTGGTCCAGTCGCAGGGCACAGGGTATGGAGGAGATCGCTCGCAAAGCGCGAGGTGAGGAGCTAATTCCCATGGAGCGCAGCACCGAGCACAGCTCGCGCATCATCGGGGCCTGTGAATTTGATACTCTGTGTGTCGATAACGGCCGGGTCACACGGAGTATCAAACCGACCGCATGATACGCATCAACGGCAACGTGCGGAATACGGATCTATTACCAATCTCCCTCCGGATTGTGTGGTAGAGGCGCCCTGACTGGTCGATGCTCTGGGCACTCATCCCTGCCACGTAGGCGATCTCCCGCCCCAACTCGCCGGGCTGAACCGTTCCAACATCAACGTACAGGAACTGGCTGTAAAAGCGGCACTTGAAGGTGATCGCAAGGCCCTCTTCCAGGCCGTGGCCTTGGACCCCCTGACATCCTCTGCACTGTCCCTCGATGAGATCAAAGCGATGGCGGATGAGATGTCTGAGGCCCTACTTCCCTGGATGCCCCAGTTTCAGCAATAGCGACCACCAAGCATAAAGCGGGCCTCCCAGGATAGTCTATTCTCCGGAGGCCCGCCCTCAGTCGAGGAAACTGAGATACAGCCTAATTCCTCTACCTAAAACTCCTCAATGGCCTCATATTGATGACAATTGGTGAGATCCGTGTAAGGGCCACCCGCAGGAGCCGCCCAACGGACGGCGTTGATCAGGACCTTTTGCACTTCTTCCTGATAGTAGATAGGGAATGTCTCGTGTCCGGGACGGAAGTAGAAGATCTTGCCCTGGCCGCGGTGGTAGGCGGCCCCGCTACGGAATACCTCGCCCCCCTGGAACCAGCTGATGAAGACCAGGTCATCCGGCTGGGGAATGTCAAAGAACTCACCATACATCTCTACATGTGGAATCTCAAAGTACTCGCCTAGCCCCTGCACGATGGGATGGCTGGGATCCACGACCCACAGCCGCTCATGCTCTCCAACTTCCCGCCATTTGAGGCTGCAGTTAGTGCCCATCAAGCGCTTGAATATCTTGGAAAAGTGGGCCGAGTGGAGAACGATCAAGCCCATCCCGTTGAGTACACGCCTTTGCACCCGGTCCACGATCCTGTCCTCAACCTCGTTGTGAGCCATGTGCCCCCACCACGTCAGTACGTCTGTGTTGTTCAGCACTTCCTCTGTGAGCCCGTGTTCCGGCTCGTCCAGTGAGGCCGTGCGGGCCTCGATATCCTCCTGCACGCCGAGGAAGGCGGCGATCTGTCCATGGATGCCCTCGGGGTATACCTTTGCTACTTCTTCATGTGTCTTTTCGTGCCGATATTCGTTCCACACTGTAACCCGTATCTTCTCTGCCATAACCTCCCTGCCCTTCTCTCTGATGAGCTATCTCCGCTACTTGCCCGATGAGATTATTATAGTCCGTCGCCAACGAGGGGTCAATGCGTATCACGGTGGCAGAAACTTTTCAAGACACACGGGGCAGCCACAATGGCCACCCTGTCTGTTGCCATAGCATTATGTAAACCTAATACTACGTTCCATCTTCTGCTTCAGGCCACCAGGGCTCTATTGTGCCGTCCTGGAGATAGTGGTGTATATCCTCCGCGGCCACGCGGCCCGCCCCCATGGCACTTATCACGGTGGCAGCCCCCGTCACGATATCACCACCGGCCCACACACGCTCTACTTTGGTACGACCGGTCCTTTCGTCCGCGACGACCGTGCCCCACCGGGTCCGCTCTAGATTCTCCGCATCGGTGAAGACCAGGGGATTGGGCCGTGTGCCTATGGCCATTACCACGGTATCGACTTCCATATCAAATTCAGAGCCCTCAATGGGAATGGGTCGTGGCCGCCCGCTCTCGTCTGGCTCACCCAGTTCCATGCGGATGCAACGCATCCCCGTCACCCATCCATCCTCATCACCATATATCTCAACCGGGTTGGTCAAATAGTCAAAAAGGATGCCCTCGGCCTCGGCGTTCTCTATCTCCTCCTCACGGGCCGGAGCCTCGCTGCGAGAACGCCGATAGACGATGTGTACCTCCTCGGCGCCTAGGCGCAAGGAGCATCGGGCAGAGTCCATGGCTACGTTACCCGCACCGATGACGGCCACCTTACCTCCCACCTTGACCGGCGTATCCCACTGGGGGAAGAGGTACCCCTTCATCAGATTGGTGCGCGTGAGCAACTCGTTGGCAGAGTATACCCCGTTCAGGTTCTCTCCGGGCATGTGTATCATAATAGGCAGGCCAGCCCCCGTGGCCAAAAAGATGGCTTCGTACTCCTCCAGTAGTTCATCCAACGTGTACAGCTTACCGACGACTATGTTTGTCCTTATGTTGACGCCAAGACTTTTCACATACTCGATCTCAGAAGATACAATGTCCTTGGGCAATCTGAACTCGGGGATCCCATATACCAGGACTCCGCCTGGTTTATGTAAAGCCTCTAGGACGTCGACGTCATAGCCCCGCTTGGCCAGATCACCCGCGGCAGTGAGCCCTGCCGGGCCCGAACCGATAACCGCAATGCGTTTGCCATTGCTCTCTCGCGACGCTTGCTCTTTGCTCTCTAGATGCTCGCGCTCCCAATCAGCAACGAAGCGTTCCAGCCGTCCGATGGCTACTGGCTCGCCCCGCAGGCCTAGTACACATTGCTCTTCGCAGTGGGTCTCCTGCGGGCAGACGCGGCCGCAGATGGCGGGCAGACTGTTAGTATCCTTCAAAATGCTGGCAGCTTCCTCCATCTCCCCTTCGCGCAGTGCTTTGATGAACTCGGGAATACGCACCTGCACGGGACAGCCCGTGACACAGGGCGGCCTCGTGCATTGAATGCACCGGTTCGCCTCGGCAACGGCTAGGTCCATGGTGAAACCGAGGGCTACTTCATCAAAATTATGTATCCTCTCCTCTGGATCCTGCTTTGGCATTTCCTGACGCGGAATCCTTCTCCTGTTGGCTCTTGCCATACCTTATATCATCTCCTACGTATGCACTTCAGCGAGTTCACGTTCGTATTGTTCCAAGGCTGCCTTTTCCATATCCGTATATATCCGTTGACGGCTCAGAAGAAGATCCCAATCTACCTCATGACCATCGAACTCGGGACCATCCACACAGGCAAAGCGCGTGCGCCCTCCAACGGATACGCGACAGGAACCACACATCCCGGTCCCATCGACCATGATAGAGTTCAAGCTCACAATCGTTTTGACACCATACGGTTGTGTGGTAAGGGCTGCGAATTTCATCATAATCGCTGGGCCAATAGCCCAGACACGATCTATATCTCTATCGGATTCCATGAACTCTTTCATGGGCACGGTCACCAAGGCCTTACGACCATAGCTTCCGTCATCCGTACAGACGATTAGTTCATCTGTGACACTTCTTAGCTCTTCTTCCCAGAAAAGCAGCTCGCCATTCCGTGCGCCGATGATACCGATAACGGTGTTGCCTTCATCACGCAGGGCGCGACAGATCGGATAGATGGGGGCAATGCCCAATCCTCCTCCAACGACTAACACGGTACCATAGTCCTCAATCTCTGTGGGATTGCCCAAAGGGCCCGTAAAACTGGCCAGGTTGTCGCCCTCTTGCAGCATACCCAGCATCTTGGTCGTTTTGCCAACCTCTTGGACGACGATGGTCACCGTGCCTTCCTCGCGATCATAGTCCGCAATCGTGAGGGGGATGCGCTCTCCTGACTCATCAACGCGCAGGATCACAAATTGTCCCGCTTGTGCTTTCTGGGCGATTTCCGGCGCCTCTATCACATATAGCTTTCCCTCAGGCGTAAGGGATTCTTTCTTCAAGATACGATACACGAAACGCCTCCTAGCAGAAAAGTTATTAGAAACCATACCCTAAGGCATAATTATATGCAGGATGGTACCTCTGTCAAACGGGTTTGTGAAAAACTGCACGATCACATCGCGACGAATCAACTGAGGTAACATGCTACGAAGCAAGTGATGCGGGGAGCAGAGACAGTTCAATAAAACGGCATCCGCACTATGTATGCCCTGTCCCTCACCTTGGCTAACGGAGCTTACCCAACTATAACTCGGCGATTTGCCGCACAAATCCAAGCCCTGACCATATGAGGCGCATCATCCGTTTTGTGTCGATCTCTTTCCCATGCTCGCCATGTGCCTCTGCCTCAGATCGGCGGCTATACAACCAGCCCCCTAGAGCACCCAGTACAGCACCCAGTGCAGCTCCACCTACTATGTACTTTTTTCCCTTTCGCAACGTCTGCCTCCTCTACTAAATGGATCTCATTCGTGAAAGAAAGGCTCTTAGCCCTTCACTTTTGCTTCCTATCCATATGAAAGCTGTTCTTATGTAGGTCATGACAAGATCAACACGAGAGACTATGCGGAACCACTCCGCTTTCATATTCTGCAGGAAACGAGCCGCTTGCGGGATAAAATCCTTGAGCCAGCGCGTCGCATACCAGAGGACGAATATGGGGAGCAATAGCATGACGAAGATCTCTAGCCCTAGAATCAAGACGGAACAATCCCTAGCGATTGCTAGTATCTTGAATACCATGTGCATCCCCTTCTTCTTTATCCTTATATGGTGTCATATGGGTTTAGAAAAGCTCAATTCTGTAATCCAGCAGGACTAGATTAAACCTTTTGCTATCCACAAAGTCCACGACGCGCTGCAACATCCCCTGTACGTATTTCCCGTCCGAAGCCACACACGCAAAAGCCAAAGTGGCAAGTTGCCAGCTATCCTGATGGTCCACCTCGGCGCTGGAGACGTTGAACTCGTTTCGTACTCTGTCCAGCACGGACTGCACAACCTGGCGTTTCTGTTTCAGCGATGCGCTGCCGTACATTCGCATCTCTAACGTACACACTCCGATGACCATATGCGAATGCTGCCCCCTATATTATCTCCGCTCATAGTGTATGGCACCGAGGGAATGGGCCATCGCCGCCTCCATCATTGCCTCCGGAACCGTGGGATGGGCGTGAATGGTATGCGCAATATCCTCTGCCGTGGCCCCAAGGCGCATAGCAAGACCGGCCTCGGCTATCAAATCCCCCGCACGAGGCCCGATGATGTGCACACCCAGCACCTTGCCCCCCTGTCCCTCGGGAGTCCGCTCACAGAGCATGCGAACCTGGCCGTAGGTCTCGCCCATGGCCAGTGCCCGCCCGTTGGCGCTAAAGGGGAAGCGGGCCACGGTGTATGCCAGTCCCGCCTCCTTCGCTGCCGCCTCGGTCATGCCCACGTCCGCAATTTCTGGCATGGTAAAGATACAGGTGGGCACGACGCGATAGTCTACCCTCCGCTTTTCTCCCAGGATGTTCTCCACGGCTACCTCCGCCTCGTAGGAGGCCACGTGGGCGAACATACGTCCGCCGGTGCAATCGCCAATGGCATATACGCCGGGCACATTGGTTTGTAGCCATTCATCCACTCTGATGGCGGGACCGTTCATATCGACTCCCAATGCTTCCAGCCCCAGCCTTTCGGTATTGGGCCGGCGTCCGGTAGCCAGGAGGACGAGATCCCCGACAGCACATGCCTTCTTACCCTTGCGCTCATATTCCACCCGAAGCGAACCATCATCGTTGGCGCTAATCTTCTTAGAGTTAGCACCGATGGCGATGGACATACCTTGGCGTATCATATAGGCGCGTAATCTTCTGCCGATCTGCGGCTCTGTATCCTGAACAAGGCTTTTGAGTTCCAGGAGAGAGACATCCGTGCCCAAGGCCTGAAAGATACAGGCGAACTCGACCCCCACGCTTCCCCCTCCTAGGATTACCAATCGCTCCGGCAGATTGTCGATACGCAGAAGCTCCCTTGACGAGACAACACCAGGCAAATCGGTGCCAGGAATGGACAACCCTGAAGGTGTGGCACCGGTGGCAATGATAATGTTGTGGCAAGACAATAACTCTATACCCTCTTGCCCGGCGACCTCTACCAGCCCCGGATGCCTAATACGTCCATGGCCGAGAAATATCTGTACGCCGTAACTGTCTAGTAATCGCTCAACGCCGCTGACGAGGGTCTCCACGACCTCACGCTTGCGTTCCATAAGCCGCGTAAAGTCGAGGCGAAACGGTCCTTCTGCATCCACACAATATGTTCCAGACGTGGCATCACGATAGAGTTCCGCATCGCGCACCAAGGCCTTTGTGGGGATGCACCCATAGTTCAAACAGGTACCCCCTATGCCCTCCTTCTCCACCAGGGCCACCTTCGCTCCCCGCTGGGCCGCGCGAATGGCAGCCACGTATCCTCCTGGGCCTGCCCCAATTATGACAACGTCATAGGCTGCGTCCATCAATGCTCTGGGTGTATCGTATAGTCGTAATCGATTTCACTGTTGAGACTGGCCGTCACGCCACAATACTTTGTCTGCGATAGTTCGATGGAACGGGCAACGGCCTTTTCGGACACATTGTGGCCCCGAACGATATAGTGCAAGGTTATCCGTTCATAGCGCTTCGGATGCTCGTCGGCGCGGATCCCTTCGACCTTTACGCAAAAGTCCGTTACCTCCTGGCGCTTCTTCCGTAGAATGGAGATGACGTCCATGCCGGTACAACTGGCCAGGCTGATGAGCAGACATTCCATAGGACGTATCCCTCTCTCCAGCCCTCCGTGCTCCTCCTCGCCATCCAAGACTATGGCAACTCCTGACTGTGCCCCCCGCGCCACAAACTGTAACCCCTCTACCATAGTTACATCGGCCTTGTAAGCATTGTCCTCGGACATTACGTTTTGCTCTCCCTATGGCAGATACACTCGGAAAGACGCCTGATAGGCTTCCACAATCCCAAGGTAATTCCCATTCCACCCCCCAACAGCATACAGATAGGTACCATCTTTTGTATTAGCAGTCGAGAGCCCCAACGTTCGCCATCGGCCAAGAACGGGACTCTCAAAATTGGACCATACATTGTTTTCCACGTCGTATCGTTCATTATAGGCAAAGCTGCTTACCAATCCCCCACCTACAACGTACAAGTTTCCCTGAAATACCGTCACCGCATGTCCTGCCCGCCTCACGCTCATGGGGGCATGTTCTTCCCATGGGTCCTCGCCCTGCGCGGCGAGGACGGGATCATAGGAACTGCACGAGCTGACCTCTCGAGAACCGTCGTAGCCTCCTACCAGGTAGATGCGATCTCCAACCAGGGCGGCTGCGGAAAACCCCTTTGCTGTTTTCATCGGAACCGCCTCCTCCCAGGCCCCGGAAGACACTTCATAGTAATATACGGAAGAACGATACGTTTCCCCATCCCAGCCACCAAAAACGTAGAAGCCCTCTTTGAAAGGGGCGATGGCATAGGCACAGAGAGGTATTGGCAGAGGGGTCGCTGTATCCCAGGTGTCGGTCTGCGGATTATAGACCTCAAGTATATCGCGCACCCTGTTCGAGGCGTCCAGTCCTCCTGGGACATATATCAGCCCCTCCACAACAGCCGCCCCCACATTGGCCACTGGCGAGGGTTTATCACGCCCTCGCCCCCAACTATCTTGCGCCACATCATATACTTCAACTGAAGCGCTTCGCCGTTCGTTCGCCGATGATCCACCAATGACAAAAACCTTGCTCCCTATTTGCGCCTGGGCAAATCGGCTTCGGGGCGTGGGCAACGGGGCCTTTGTCCGCCACCGGGCAAGATACCTCACAGGCTCAGTCTGCTCTGTCGACTGGGCAGAATCCTCAAGAACGCTGCCGCGCGTTCCCTGGACGCTCTTTGGCCAAAAGGTAACAAGAAGGATAAACAGAAGGGAAACCCCTAGGGCCAGATACTGGCCAACGCCCAGAGCACTCGGAGGCTCTGGGCCCCAATCCACCTTCTGTGATGTATTATCTTCGTCCACCGAGGCAACGCCCTCCAACTCCATCTCGATTACGCCGTACTTTACAGCCCAAAGCGCCGCCTCCGTTCGGGACTCGACGCAAAGCTTGGTAAAGATGTTGCGAAGGTGCGTCTTGACCGTGTTGATACTGATGGTCAACTTGGCGGCGATCTGTCGGTTGGTCGCCCCCGTGGCCACCAGCTCTAGTATCTCCTTCTCCCTGGAACTCAGTTCGTCTGGCGATTCGGTGCTCATGGTCTCTCCCTGCCCATCACCAGAGCATTCTACCATACCTGCCCCCCACTCACAAACCAATTGACACCTCAATTCGGGAACGTTTTCTCTCATCAAAGATCCTTGCAAACTTGCTGGAGGGTAGCACTGGGTGACCAAACACCAGATTGTAGATCTGTCCACAATCTGTTAGAATAGTTATGGTTGGTGGAGACAGAGAATTATATCATGAGCCTAGTAGATGAACTCGGCAGGGTACCGCTCTTTCAGCAACTCTCCGCCTACCATTTACAGTTGATCGCTGCCCAAGGGGAGGAGCGTATAGTACCAGCTGGAACCGTCCTGACGCGCCAGGCGGATCTGGGAAACACCTTTTTCCTCATTCGCCGAGGAGAGGCTATCGTTCACCGCGTGGACGAAAATGGTCTCCGTCGTCCTGTGGATATGATACGGCATGGCGATTATTTTGGTACCACCTCCCTCTTTCTGGGCGAACCTCGAGATGCCACTGTCACTGCCAAGACAGAGATGCGTCTATGGATGCTGACGCGGCCCGGTTTTCAGAGGCTGCTGGCGGAGCACGATGAGGTGCGTCGGAAGTTGACGATTAGGCCGGATGTCAGGGAGAGATTGCGAGCCCCTCGTTTTGCGTGGTTGGGCCCTGGTGAGGTCGTTATATATCACACCCGAAGACATTGGTCGGTGCTGGCTCGCTCTGTGGCTCCCCTTACCCTCATCTCGCTTCTCTGCTTTTCGGCTCTGTTATGGCTAAAAACGTGGCTAGGGGACGTTCGGAACCTCTTCATCCCTTTTGGTCTTTTATTCAGCTTTTATGCGTTGAGTTTCCTCTGGTATTGGATTGACTGGCGCAACGATTACTTTGCCGCCTCCACCCAACGAGTCGTTCACCGAGAACGGGTCGCCTTTCTGTATGAGTCAAGATCTGACGCTCCCCTAGCGCGAATCCAGGATTTTCAGATTTTGCGTGGTTTTATGGGCCAGATGCTGGGCTATGGTGACTTGATCATCGAGACAGCCGCCGAGGTTGGCGCCATAGGGTTTGATCAGATCCCTCATCCTGAGGAAGCAAGGGACGCCATTTGGGAACAGATGGCGCGCGTCCAGGCTACGCGGCATGCTGAACAGCGGCAGGCCGTACGTGATACGCTGGCGCGCCATCTGGGTTTAGAGGCCGCTGCGACTGCGACTGAAACGAGGAACTTGGAGGACATCGTTTCGGCCAGCTATGCCAGCGGGCTTACATCGACACAAGTTCGCCCCGGATCTGTCACCCGCCTCCTTACGTGGATTGCAGAGCAGGGCCTGATTCCACGCACGCGAATACAAACGGAAGAATCTACCACGTGGAGAAAACACTGGATATTCCTCGTAAAGGAAACTGTTTTGCCGCTTTTTATGTGTTTTGTCGTGAGTGTGGCAATGCTCCTGGGTTTCTTGGGAATCCCAGGGTCTCTGGTGATGAGGCTTCAGCCGTACTACCCTCTTGTGCTTATTCCCGTCGTCGTATTTCTGCTGGGGCTGCTATGGTGGAATATCAACGATTGGGGCAACGATCTCTATATCGTTACGGAGGACAGGATCATAGACATTGAGAAGCGGCCTCTTTTCATGTCGGAGGAGCGGCGAGAGGCGAGTCTGGGAATGATCCAGAACGTCAATTTGGAGATTCCCAACCTGATCGCGTCGGCGTTCAATTATGGAAGTGTTATCATACAGACCGCCGGCGCGGGGAGCTTCACATTCGACAATGTTCCGAATCCTCATGACGTGCAGAACGAGATATTTCGGCATATTGAGGCTTTTCGCGCGGCACAGCGCCAAAAGGAGACCCAGAGACGCCAGGCAGAATTAGCAGAGTGGTTCAGTGTCTATGACGATCTGCGTGGGGTCAAGAGAGAAGGAACGGTTTCCAAAGACGACGGCGTCCTGGCGGATACGGAATAAAACAAGACTTTGGGAGATGGGCAAAAAAAGACGCGAATGCCCAAGACCGAGTGCCATCATTAGCTGCCCCAAGAAGCGCGTCCAATGGTGGAGGACAAGCAAAAAAAGAACACTTTTTCATCTTTGACAATGAAAAACAACAGGTGCTAAAATGGGACTGTTGGTGGTGTTGTGGTACGGTCAAGGAGATAATACGTAAATATGGATCTTACAGAGTTCATCGCTGACGTTCCTGATTTTCCCATTGAGGGGGTCCTTTTCAGGGATATCACCCCCCTGCTTTCTGATCCTGATGCTTTTCGGGAAGCTGTGGACCTGATGGTGGAAGAGTTTCGAGAGAAGAAGATCGATCAAGTTGTGGCTATTGAATCGCGTGGTTTCATATTTGGCGCGCCTGTCGCTTATCAGTTAAAATCTGGCTTTGTCCCTATTCGTAAGTCGGAGAAACTCCCCAGAGAAGCAATCAGTGTGGAATACAGCCTTGAGTATGGCACGAACACGCTGGAGATGCACGCAGATGCCATAGCGCCCGGAGAGCGTGTATTGTTAGTTGATGATCTTTTGGCTACGGGCGGTTCTGCGAGGGCAGCGGTCGATCTGATAGAGAAACTGGGGGGCAAAGTCGCGGGGATAGCGTTCTTGATAGAGCTTGCTTCTCTAAAAGGGCGAGAAAAGCTAGAGGCGTATGATATCTTTTCTATCATCACTTTCTAGTCAGGTGACATTCCAGAAGGCGGTTTGAGATGCCTTATCTTTTACGTGGCATCTCTGAACAGACAACGTAACGGGTCATTTCTGTAAAACAAGAGGGAGGTATTAGAATGAGCGAGATGATCGAAATCCGCTGGCATGGGCGCGGCGGTCAGGGCGTGGTAACGGCGGGTGAAGTATTAGGCGAGGCAGCGATGAATACGGGCAAGTACTTTCAGGCTTTCCCTGAATACGGGGCTGAACGTATGGGCGCCCCCATCAAGGCCTATACGCGTATCAGCGATGACCCCATAGAAGTTCATTCGCCCATCTTGGAACCCGATGTCGTCATTGTAGTGAACTCCAACCTCATTGGTGCGGTGGATCTAACTGAGGGGATCAAGGAAGGCGGGACGTTAATCATGAACGCGAAGCGAACGCCTGCAGAGATTCGCGAAGCCTTGGACTTCGAAGCTGGGGACGTATGGTGCGTTGATGCTTCGGGCATCGCGATGGAAGAGATCAAGCGGGATATCCCCAGTACCATGATGATCGCCGTGTTTGCCAAAGCTACCGGCGCGCTGGAACTCGACAATGTCACTGAAACAGTAGAGGAGACGTTGGGCGAGAGATTGCGCGCAGAGGTCGTTGAGGCCAACGTACGTGCCCTGCAGCGTGCCTACAACGAGTGCACGCAGGGTTAATGGGAACTACTGGTCCCTTTTTGAGAAAGAGTGATCGCATAGACGGTGATCTGAAGCTGATCCAGCCATATGCTAGAAACCTATTACTTTTAGGAGGTTACTGATGACAAAGCAAACGGCTCCTCGTCTCGACCTTCCGTGGAAGGAAGCCAATGAAGGCGGAGTTGTCTTCGACAGTGGAAACTCCGTAACGTATAATACGGGGTCTTGGCGTACCCTGCGGCCTGTATGGGATGCGGGACAGTGTGTTCACTGTATGATCTGTTGGATCATGTGTCCTGACTCTGCCATTTTGGTGGAGGAGGGAAAGATGGTGGGCATAGATTATGATCACTGCAAGGGGTGTGGTATCTGTTCCGAGGTGTGCCCCGTAAATATCAAGGAACCTCATTCCGTTACTGGTGAACAGAGTGGCACTGTTATTCACATGGTTCCAGAGTCGGACTTTGAATAGGAATCGAACCGGATACCTTTTGGGAGGGAAATAACATGGTAGAAAGCACATATATGCCTCTGGATGGCGCCGAATCGGTCTCCCAGGCAATGCGCCAAATAGATCCAGATGTGGTCGCCGCCTATCCGATTACGCCTCAGACGGAGGTGGTGCAGTATTTCTCCGAATACGTAGCTGACGGCCTCGTACACACCGAATTTATCCCCGTGGAGAGCGAACACGCGGCCATGAGCGCCTGCATTGGCGCTTCAGCTGGAGGAGCTCGCGTCATGACTGCCACGGCGGCTAACGGTTTGGCGTTGATGTGGGAGATGCTCTACATTGCATCAGGAATGCGGCTGCCGATTGTTTTGTCAATCGTTAACCGTGCTCTATCCAGTCCATTGAATATACATTGTGACCACTCGGATAGCATGGGCGCCCGAGAAGCCGGCTGGATCCAAATGTATGCCGAGTCAGGCCAGGAGGCCTATGATAACACGATCAAGGCGATGCGCATCGCCGAGCACGATGACCTGCGTGTTCCCACGATGAGTTGCCAGGATGGGTTCATCACCGGCCACGGCGTGGAGAGGGTGGGCATCCTTCCGGATGAGGCGGTGAGAGAGTTCGTCGGCAGCTACGATCCCGACGTATACCTGCTTGACGTGGACCACCCAAAGACGATGGGCGCGTGGGATTTCACCGATTATTACTTTGAGCACAAGCGCCAGCAGACAGAAGCATTGAACACCGCCATGGAGATAATTGAGAGTGTCAGTGAGGAGTATGCAGAACTCTCCGGACGTCCTCAGCCCATCATCGATACCTACGGCATGGATGATGCGGATTACGCCATCATTGTTCTGAGTTCTACAGCGGGCACAGCACGCACGGTTGCCCGGGATCTCCGTGAAAAAGGAATGAAAGTAGGCATTCTAAAGCCTCGCGTCTACCGGCCGTTCCCCGCAGAGTACATTGTAGAGGCTATTAGGGATTGCAGGGCCGTGGCTGTGCTTGACCGCTCTATATCTTTTGGCACATTTCGTGGTATGGGACCCTTGTTCGAAGACATCACTTCTGCGCTTTTCAATGAGGGCGTCCCAGATCTCAACATCGTGAACTATATCTATGGGCTCGGTGGACGCGATACCACGCCGCCGATGATAGAATCTGTATATGATGATCTGCAGGCTATGGCTGCAGAAGGCAACCGCGGAGATATCGTACGGTACTTGGGTTTGCGAGAATAAGATCGGCTCGCTGACTGCTCCTTTGTTGAGTGAGTCGATTCGGCAAAAACATAGAGCAAGCAAGGAGAAAGTGTAATGGCTGAAAGAATTCGCATAAGACTACGAGATATTGCTGGCGAAGAAGAAAAGTTTGCGCCCGGTCATCGACTGTGCGCGGGGTGCGCCGAGGGAACGATTATTCGTCAGATGTTGCACGCAATCGATGACCCGGTTGTCGTTTCCACAGCAACGGGCTGCTTGGAGGTTTCTACCTCTGTCTATCCCTATACATCATGGGGGATCCCTTGGATCCACAGCGCGTTCGAGAATGCGTCCACCACCATCTGTGGTGTGGAGGCGGCCTACAAAGCGCTCAAGCGCACGGGTAAAATCCCTGAGGATCAGGAGATCAAGTTCGTGGCCATCGGCGGAGACGGTGCGAGTTACGATATTGGGCTTCAGTTCATATCTGGCGCTTTGGAGAGAGGTCATGATTTTGTCTATCTCTGTCTCAATAATGAGGCCTATATGAACACGGGTATCCAGCGCTCCAGTGCGACACCCCGTGGGGCGCATACGACGACGTCCCCTGCTGGTAAGGTGATCCCCGGTAAGCTGCAATGGCGTAAACCGTGGACGCGCATCATGGCCGCCCACGATATACGGTATGTGGCTCAGATAGCGCCTCACAACTACCGGGACTTGATGACCAAGGTAAAAAAAGCCGTTCGTGGTAAGGGTCCCGCTGTCCTGAATGCCCTCTCACCTTGTCCTCGCGGGTGGCGCTACAGCAGCGAGAAAACCATAGAGATCTCCGAGTTGGCCGCTGACACGTGCTATTGGCCGCTATATGAGGTGGACAATGGCGAGCTCCATATCACTTACAAGCCGCGGGAGAAGAAGCCCGTTGAGGAGTGGTTCAGAGCTCAGGGGCGCTTCCGTCACCTCTTCCAACCGGCCAACAAGTGGATTCTTGAGGAGATCCAAGATAAGGTGGATGAGGAGTGGGAGCAATTACTGGAAGAAGAGGTAAACTAGACGGAATACTATTTGGGGTTGGCCGAATGGGATGGCGCACGCGCCATCCCATTCTTTGTGCTTCGCCCATCTGATCAGAAGGTAGTCACATGACCATATCACCCCTGCTGTTCGTTCTTGTTTTGTTCTCATCCGCTGGTTTGGTCGCTTTTCTTACACCGCTTGCTATTCGTTGGGGAAGGCGATTCGATATTGTGGACATCCCAGGCGGGCGCCGACAGCACGAGGGACGGGTAGTCCGTCTTGGTGGCCTATTTATCTATCCAGCCTTTCTCATCGCCTCCGTTTTGCCACTGCTCTTTGGTATTCCACGCAATGACCCTTTAGAAGTTACACGTTTGACCGGTGTATTGATCGGCATGGGGATCGTATGGGTGATGGGGCTAGCCGATGATAGTGTGGAGCTGGGATTTTGGCCCCAGTTTGTAGGATTGTTGCTTGCTGCTCTGGTGGCCATTCACTTCAAGGTCTTTATCGAAATCTTCAACAATCCCTTCACCGATGGTCAAGTACGTGTGGGCTGGTATCTTATGGTGCCCATCACGCTCGTTTGGATTGTGGGCATGAGTGCTACGGTCAATATGCTGGATGGTCTTGATGGATTAGCAACCGGTGTCGTGGGGATCTCGGCGCTTGTGTTTTTTGTTCATATGCTTCGCCTACAGCAGTACAGCGTATCGCTTCTGCCTCTGGCGCTTCTTGGATGTTGCGTGGGTTTCCTTCCCTACAACTTTAACCCGGCTCGTATTTTTCTCGGTGGCGGAGCCCACCTGCTGGGCTATGCTATTGGCACTCTATCCATCATCGCTGGGGCCAAGGTAGCGTCAGGTCTCCTGCTATTATGGGTACCGATCCTCGATGTGATGTGGCAGATATATTCTCGCTGGAAGCGAGGTCAATCTATCGGGCGGGGAGATCGAGGACATTTGCATTTCCGTTTGCAGGACGCGGGCTACGGACAGAGGCAGATCGTTTTTGGGTACTGTGCGATCACTGCAGTTCTTGGGCTTATTGCGCTATTGGTTCCCTCGCGCCTGTTAAAGCTTGCCGTGCTCATCGGTGCGGCAGTGATCATCTTCCTCTTGTTTATCCTCTTGACCCGAAAATCGGCAAGTTAGTCCCCCATGCGGTAGCGAAGGATTATCTTATACTTTGGATACGCATACCACAGAAGTCTTTCGTATAGTGCATTTCTTCCTAGTTAATAGCAAGCAAAGAGACACTGTACAATATGTTTCTAATCTTACTATACGAAAACACTACAGAACTCTAGCCTCGTCCCGGCAACCCGATAAAACCTTTTTGCTCCAGCAACCCCACAATCCCGTCGATCGTTTTAGCATCAAACCGTTGACCTGAATTGGCTACATCCTCTTGATCGATCAGGGCAATTAGCTCATCTGGAGAAGCTATCCGTGCTCGTTCATGCTTCTCTGAAGTAATCTCAATTTTGGGTTTATCCCCCCCCTTGTATCCCTCGGTAATCACCAGATCGATATCTGCAGGCAATCGAGCAACAATGTCATCCAACGGCAACTCACACTCCCGACGCTCGATAAAAGCCAATTTCGATTGCCCAGAGATCACTACCACGTCGCTCCCGGCCTGGGCATGCCGCCAGGTGTCGGTTCCCGGCTGATCCAGGTCAAAAGAACCTCTCGTATGCTTTATAGTCGCAACGCGCAATCCTCGCTGCTTCAACGCCTCCACCAAGGCCACTACAAATCCCGTTTTCCCCACATTGTGCCATCCAACAACCGAAATCACAGGAATCATATCTGCGCCCCTGCCGGCCACGGCTGAATCTTGATGGCATCAAAGAGTTCCACCTTCGGTACGTGTATCACAAGCCCATCCTCTTTCAAATCCACGTTGTACGTTCCACCAGTTACCAAACTTTCCACCGAGACAGCCTCATAGTGGAACGGAAGCGAAACCTCAATGTCCTTGGAAAAATCTGTGCGGGCAAGTACTTTGATATCCCGCGCATGACAGGCAGAAATGATCTCCTGAAGGCTATCCCCCTCTAGAAAGGGACTCTGAAAATGAAACGGCAGTTCGGTAGAGTAACTGGCGATGATACCCCCTACGTTCAGGAGCACAACGGTGGCTTTGAAAGCCTGCAAATCGGCCATGAAACGTTGCGCATCGATATCCAGCATGTCGATCTCGCGCAAGTTCGTCTGAATGAGACGCCATGGGTAATCTTGCCACCAGTCCTTCACTTTCTCACATCCTCCTTTACACGCGCCCTGTCATCCATACTCGACCGGTAAGGATCAAAATCGCGGAAAGCATCGAGCATGACGTTCTTTTTCCAGAGGGGTACCCCTATCGCTTCGCCATCCCCATAGTCCGATAGTATGAATCCCCCTTCCGAAGTAGCCCAATGTTGCAAAAGCAACTTGGCCTCCTTACGAATCTCCTTTTCCCCCTTGAAAGGCAGTGTCGCCTGGATGTCACACAATGACTCGAAACAGATACGCCCTGCATACCTGCTTCCGATCTCCTCGATACCCAGAGCGCGAGGTTGCTGCAAGTTTATGACGTCCAAACCGATCTCGATAAGAGGCTCAATGATCGCGTTTACCTTGCCACAAGTATGCATCCACACATCCCAGCCCTGCTTATGCGCGGCATCGAAAATTTTGGCATAGCGGGGCTGAAAGAAATCGCACCACATCTTGGGGCTGATAAAAGTCGCCAACTCTGTGCCCCAGTCGTCGGTAAACGTGAAGCCGTCAATCCGCCCAGGAAAGCGCTGTCCGATATTCTGAATAACGGCCAGATCGAAATCGACGATGCGATCAGCCAGATACTTCATCCTCCCACGGTCCGTATGTAACTCGGTCAGCACATTGATCATGCCTCGCAAAGAATGCATACGCTCAAAGAGCAGCATAAAGATACTCGTCGTGACATACTTGTCCTCAGCGCCCTCGAATCGATCCTCCATGCCGGTATAGTAGGCCGGATCATCGGGATCGGGCCAAACATACTGCTCTATATCATCCCAATCCTCCAGAGGATGGCCTTTCACCTGCCCCATGTTGGCGACTTCACTGCGCGTCCACAGGCAATGCCACTCGTCGTACGCCTCACGTTTGCTATGGTCACCCGTGCCCACGGCATTTGTGGGCACGCTGTGCGTATCGTTGATCCCCAGCGAAGCAAAGCGCATGGGCAAGCGATCTGGATTCTCAAAATGAATAGCCTTTTCCACTACTTGACGAGGCGTCATCATGATAATCTATCAGTCCTTCCAAATATCTGTACGGATAACCCTATTCGCCAAGACCATAATATGCTGCCCCCCAGAGAGCCGCTTTGGGTGTTAGAATAACATGAACGGGGATCTTTTTCACGACATAGTTCATACGCCCTTTATTTAAAAACCCCTCCATGAATGTATCTTCTTTCAAAGCGGAGAGGATCCGCGGCGGGATGCCGCCCCCCAAATAAACGCCCCCAGTGGCCATGAGCTTGAGCACCAGATTGCCGGCCTCAGCGCCAAGTATGGAGAGAAACATCTCGAGCGTCCTGGAACAGAGAGCGCATTCTTTCTCAGAGTCCAACGCCGTTTCAACGATGAGGGGCGTCTTATCCTTAACCCCCTCGAGTCGTTCGCTCATCCACGCCGGTTCATCAGCATATCCACTGGCCCTCAAATAGTCATAGATGTTGGAAATGCCCATACCCGAACATACCCTCTCATAGCTTACATGGTCGAACTGCTCGCGCAGGTATTCGAGCAGTCCCCTCTCTTCAGAACTGTTGGGACCAAAATCGGTATGGCCACCTTCCGAGGCATAGGCCCGATAGCGGGAGCCATCCCAAACGAGAAACCCTTCGCCCAGTCCGGTACCAGGGGCAACGATTCCCACGGGACCATAAGGTACGGGCCTGCCTACGTTCAGCGTTTCCACATCCCCTTCTTCCAGAATGGGTATCGCATTGGCGGTGGCTTCGAGATCGTTTAGAACGCGGACCCGGGAGAGTTCCAAAGCCTCTTCCAGTTCGGTCTCATCGATGACCCAGGGCAGATTTGTGACCCGGGCACGTCCGTCGATCACCGGACCAGCGACGCCAACGCAAGCTCTATCCACGGGAAGATCAACACCTTGCAGAAAATCTCGCACCACGGCCTCCAGCCCCTTATACTCCTCGCTGGAGAAAGAGGCCTCAGCCAAAGGCTGCCGCGGGCCATCTTCCCGAGAAAAGATCGCCAGATTGGTTTTCGTCGCCCCAATATCAGCCACCAGAAGCATGCGTTTCATCCTCTCATGAATCCAGGCAAAAGAGCGTCACACAATAGTGGGATGCCCCTGAAGAAAGAATATCCCATTATTAGGAAGTAAGGCTTACAACTGTAACAACCCCGCCATGTTCCCGCCAAGTACTTTTGCTCTTTCCTCCGCTTTCAAGTCCTGATACACCACCTGTCTGATGCCCCACTCGAAACGCATGGGACAAAAGGGAGTGTCGCTGCCGTAGCAGATGCGGTCAGCTCCAAGGGTTTCCACGGCTTGAAGAACCTTTCGGTAGTCGGCCTCAGAATCGACGAGATACCACTGAGGATATTGCTCCGCAAACTCTATGGCTGCATCATGCAGATCAGGCCGTCCCGCGCCGCCCATATGGATCACCATAATGGGCAAATTGGGAAAGGCATCAGAGACTTTGGCAATGCGAAAGGGATGAGTCTTCTCAAAGTCGTTGGATCCACAATGGAACGCCAGCACGAGGCCGGCCTTAGCGATCATCTCCACAAGGGGCAGGCTCAGCTCAGGATCGTCGATATAGTAGCCATCGCGGGCGCCGTTCAGCTTTATTCCCTTGAAACCGTATACCTCTATACACCGGCGTAACTCATCTCTGGCTTTATCAAGCCCAAGCAGGGGATTGACGCCCCCAAAGCCGATGATGCGCTCGGGATGGGCCTTCATCCCCTCATAGATAGCCTCGTTATCGGCCGCCATCTCACGCGTGTAGGAGACCATGGGCCAGCAGACGGCCCTTTCCACCCCCACCAGGTCCAATTGCGACAGCAATTCATCAATACCTATGCTGTTGCCATCCTCACGTCCGGAAATGTGACAGTCTGCATCAATGTACATTATTCCCTCCGTATATGAACGCTCTAATACCATAGGCCAAGCCAAACGGAAGAACACTCCAGCCCGGAAGCGCCCAATCCGGGGTCATCGAGGAGCGCCCTACCATCACCAAAAGGCGCTTCGAATGCCCCTGTTGTGGCAATCATTTTAGCACGGACAGGGACACCTCGCAAGCACCTTGAGCGCCGGATGTATGCAAGTCTTTAGCCGATCCAGATGCAACTTTTGGAAGAGCCTTATTCCTCTCTACGTAAACGAAAACCGACTCCGGATCGCCAACCTGGCCTAGTCTCCCCTCTCCCACACTTAGAGGACTGGAGGGGGACAGGGCGGAAACGCGAGACACGTAGAATAATCGCCATACCGACAACACTCATGTGCACCCCAAGCACCCTGCGTGACCGCACGTGACATATGCTATTTTGTCGTTTCCTTAGCGCGCCAAGGTGTTGCGCATCCCACAAGAAAGTGGTACACTTGGTTTTGAAAGGGGCGATAGCCCACCCCGCATCCACGGAGAATGTTGGGCGTGCAAAATGTGTACGATAGTGAGAGCTCTATGGTAGATGCTATCTCTAAGATGTGGAAAGGAGAAAAGGCGATGGGAAGACGAAAATTAACCTACGTCATAGCCACGGCCATGCTTATGACGGCGCTGTTCGTGGCCCCGCTGAGCGTACAAGCAGCCCCACCCGTTCCACCAAGCGGTGATGGGGACGCGCCCCCCACTGTAGCCGCACCGCCCATCGAGGGCACACCGACGACGGTGAGAGCGCCATACGGTCTTCGGCTGCGAGAGGGTCCCAGTCTCACCGACCGCATCATCCTCGTGCTGTATAACGGCGAGACGGTCTATCCCTCGGCAGGTCCCGTCTGGAACCAGGGCATCTCTTGGACGTTCGTCCACGTCCGCCGCTGGGGATGGACTTATGAGGGATTCTGTGCCTCCGCCTACCTGGCGAATTACTCTGGGTATTCCCCTACAGGCGAAAGTGGCGTGAAAGTGGTCGCCTACGGAGGTCTGCGCCTGAGATCCGGGCCCGGTCTTTGGTACTATACGCGGCGAATCGTGCCCTACGGCACCATCCTGCAGCCCACGGGCGCTACCCGCTGGGGAAGCGGGCTAAAGTGGACCCAGGTTTCCGTCAACGGCACCTATCTCTGGGCGGCAAGCAAGTATCTCGTCTGGGTGTAGATCAATAAGGAAAAGCGTGGTTGGTCATTCGAAAAAGGTTCTGACTAACCACGCTTACGCGTTAGCGGTATCTGCACTATCCTTTTATCCCCGTCGTGACTATGCCCTGCACAAAATACCTCTGTGCCACAAAGAAAAGTATCAAACAGGGTGCGGCGACCACGATGCTGGCGGCCATGACTAGGTTATACTGGGGAGGTGCTAAACCAGCCTGCATGCCACTACTGGTAACTCCCTGTGAGAAGACTCGCAGGCCCACCGCAACAGTCAACTTTTCCGGATCGTTGAGATAGATCAAAGGCCCCATAAAATTGTTCCAGTTACCGATGAAGCTAAGGGCCGCCACCGTCCCTAAGACCGGCTTGGACAGTGGCAATATGATGGTCAAAAAGATACGCAGGGGACCCGCTCCATCGATCTCCGCTGATTCGTCCAGATCCAGGGGAATGCCCATATAGAACTGACGCAGCAAAAAGATGTTAAACGCACCGCCCCCCAACCAGGCCGGCACCCAAAGGGGTTTGATCGTATTGACCCATCCCAGCTTGTGAAAAATGAGGTAAGTGGGAATGAGCTGTACTTCGCTGGGGATCATCATGGTCGAGAGCATGATAAAGAACAAGATATCCCGCCCTGGATATTTGAAGCGCGCGAAGGAGTAGGCCACAATCGAGGCCGAAATCACGGTTCCCGACAGGTTCAGCGCCGTTACCACCAGGGAGTTCTTTATCCAGAGGAGGAAAGGGGCCTCTATAAATATCTGGGTATAGTTCTTGACGAACTGCGGGTGCTTGGGCCACAAGGTAGGAGGAAAGATGTTTATCTCAGAAACGGTCTTTCCCGAACTAATAAAGGCCCACATAAAGGGAAACATAAAGATAAAACTACCTAGGGCCACCACTACATAGAGAAGGATTCTATCCAGCTGGATCTTGCTGAGAATGCTCGCCTCTGTTTCTTGGGACAAACTCTGTGCCCTTTTCGCTTCCGCGATCATCCTCGCACCTCCCCTTGATAGAACACCCATCGCTCGGACAGGCTAAACTGCAATATAGTCAAGGCGATGACGATGGCGGCAAGGATCCAGGACACCGCCGCAGCATAGCCCATATCAAAGTATATGAAAGCCGTATTATAGATATGTAACGAGATAAAATAGGTGGCATGGGCTGGTCCTCCCCCCGTCGCGACAAAGGCCAGACCAAAGACGCGTAACGCCCCGATGATGCCCATCACCAGATTGAAAAAGATGACGGGACTCAGCAAGGGCAATGTGATGCTCCGAAATTTGCGCCATCGCCCCGCCCCGTCGATCTCCGCCGCCTCCAGGAGTTCGGCGGGAATATCCTGTAGCCCGGCCAGGAAGATAATCATCCCCGAGCCCCCCACACTGCCCCACAGGGAAATAATGGCCAGCGAGGGGAGCGCCCACTCTGTGCTGCCCAGCCAGTTGGGCATCGGAAGCCCCACAGCATCAAAGACCATCCTGAAAATCCCCATCTCGGAGTTCATTAGCCACCTCCACACGAAGGCTGTGGCTACCGAGGGCGTCAAGCTGGGAAGGAAAAAGAAGGTACGCCACATGGCCGTCACCCGCAGATTCTGATTCAACAGCACAGCTAACAGCAGTGAGAGCACCAAGCCGGTGGGAACCGATATCAGTGCGTAATAGAAAGAGCGCCCGATGGAGGGCCACATCAGATAATCCCCTCCTAATAGAGCGTGGCGCCAATTCCGAAGGCCTATGAACTCGGGCGCACGCAGGACGCTGTAGCGCGTGAAGCTGAGAACTATGGATGCTACGATAGGCACGGCTGTAAACGCCAGGAAGCCAACGATCCAAGGGGACAAAAAGACATATCCATAGATTGTATGCCGTCGCTCCCGCGCCGACATTCCTCGCTTCTCCGAGGACAACGCCTCCGCCGTGACAGAAGAAGCCATCTACCCTCTCCCTTTCTCCTAAAAGTACGAAACTGATTATACTGAAAAGCGTGACCGCCCCGTTGCCCCGCACTTATTCCCAGAACTGCCGTAAGGAAAACCTATCTTACGCTTCACCCAGCAGGGATCTAAAAACTCAAGTGAAAAGAAAAAGCTCCGAAAACAACTCTCTCCGGAAGATGCCCCATCGCTGGTGGCATCTTCCGGACATCCACGTTCAGAAAAACGAACTAAGCAGGGAGCTTGTCCAACACAATCTGACACTTCTCCACTATTTCATCCACCGCTTCCTCGGCACTGATCTCGTCCAGCATGACCCGGCTACACGGTGCATTCCATTCACTGTCAAACTCCTCGCCGCGGAAGTTGCCCACAAAGAAATCGGGCTCAATATTGGCCATGATGGGCTCAAGCAACTCCAATCCGGGAAAGATCCTGAGAGCCCGCTCATCCTCGAATAGGTCAGGCCGGCCAACGGGTGCACCTTTGCCGGAGAGCAACCCTTGTACGCAGAACTCCAGACTCGAGTGCCACTTGAGATACTCAAAGCCCTCCTCAGGATGCTCTGAGGCGGTCGTCAACCCGTGCACGTGCTCGTTCAACATACTGCGCCGTTCCGCGCCCTGTTCGTCGAGTGGCGTATAGAAAAAGCCCACGTCAAACTTGTCGCCGACGAGGGCGACGGGCAGTTTGTTAAGCATCACGGGCCAGACGCCGAAAGAAAGTAACTTGCCAGCACAGAACATCTCGTCCACATGGAATTCGACACCGGGCTCTGGCATGGTCTTGTGCTCGTAGATCAGATCGTAACGCCACTGCAGGACCTTTTTCACCGCCTCCTTGGAGGCGTCATCAGGCAACACCGTCTTCCCATCATCGGAGACCATCTTGACCCCGAACTGGCGATACTGGGGTGTGCAGGCGATGGGATGTGCGCTCATATGCCCCGTATGATACCCCCAAACGTCATCGGTCGTGGCCTCCACCGCCCAATCCGTCAGTTGCATATAGTCCCAATCGTTTTGAGGTTCGGGCAGCCCCATCTCCGCGACCATATCCTTGTTATAGGCAATCACAGGACACGACGGCTCAGAGGTGATAGGCATCCAGAAATACTTGCCTTCCCAGCTCGCCGCCTCGATGACGCCAGGATAAAACTGGCCAAGATCATAACCATCCGCTTCGACTAGAGGCATCAAATCGCGGACGATATCATACTCGATGCCCCAGCTGATATGATTGCGGTGGCGTGGAGGATACCAGACGATATCGCCCAAGGTTCCCGCAGCCACGTGGGCGAATATCTTGGGGAAATAGTCAGCCGTCCAGCCGGCAACGGGCTCAAACTTCAGATCGATATTGGGATGTTCGCTCCGCCAACCGCCTACATTCTGATCCCAGGCATCCTTCATCCAGCCGTACCACTGGTCGCCCTGGTTCGTATGGATGCGCAGCGTAACCTGCTCCTCAGGTGCAGCCTCCACTTCCTTCTCGACGACGCGCGTGACCTCTTTTTCAACCTCCACCGTCTCCTTGACGACTTTTTCGACCTCTTTGGTGACTACTTTCTCCACCTCCTTAGTCACAACTTTCTCCACAACCTTTGGCTGGCAGGCTGCAAGGGCGATCCCAGCCGATCCTGCTGCCAAGTAGCGAAGTAATTCCCTACGACTCATCGCGGATTTCACTTTCATCCTCCTATCATAACTCATCTTCTAGAATGCAACATCGTCTAAAAAACGGAGCCAAATCTTCTACCCTTCCCCCCTTTCCTGTTACAAGAAGCTTGAATAACCCTGGTGCCCAGCATCTCCCCAATCACGACCACGGATGACGCAAAATGCTCAGACCTCTTGGCCGCTACAGAGAATTCTTTGACACCAAAGCACAAAGGCGATAGAATGGATGGTGTCAGAATATCCCGCCTCTTCCTACGTTATTATAAAGCTAGCAACCCAAAATGTCAAGGCTCTTAGCGTCATATCTGTGCCAACCTGTGCCATCTTTGGATTTCGTCTATGTTGGATGAAAACGAATTCACCGCCCACGTGGCGACAGCCTATAGTCACCTCTACGACATCGTTGCCCTGCGCACGAGTCCATTGATACCCCTTCTGACGGAGGAATCCTCTCAAACCCGAACAGAGAAGGCCTGGGCGCTGCACCACGCCTTGATAAACACCATTGATGACCTGGATCCGGGGCCCGATGCGCCCCCCTTTTCTCACGCGTGGCGTCGCCACCGCGTGATGGTGCTTCATCACCTGGAAGGCCTCACGCCCGAAACCATTGCAGACCGCCTGGCCATCAGCAGGCGCACCTACTATCGAGCCTACAAGAAGGCCATCGAGGACATCGCCACCCTGCTGTGGGACAGACACATGGTCACACCTTCCGCAACGGATGAAGAAGAGGACACCCAAACCGAACCAAGCGATCTCGGCCGCATGGAATTGCTGCGCCTAAGCGCAGCACGCGCAATGCAATCCGAAAGGTATGCGCCGGTCACCGACGTCATCAATGGTGCAGTCTCGTTAGCACAGGATTTGGCAAAACAAAGGGGTGTCCATATCTCTATAGAGGCGCCAGAATCCCCCTCACCTCTCATGGTGGAAAAGAACGCCCTGCGGCAAGTCTTGTTGGAGACCCTTGATTTCCTGCTGGGCGCCATGCAAGGAGGCCAACTGGAGATCCGCTACGGTATTGGTGAGAACGAAGTGGAACTCTTCGTGAGGAGCACCTGCCAGAACACGATCTCCAATCTCAGCCTACAACGAGAAAAAGAGATCACAGTGCTGAGAGAACTGGCACAGATTCAGCAGATAGGGCTGGATCCCATCGAGGATAGAGAAGGCATGCAAGGATTCCGTCTCCGGGTGCCCAGTAAGCATCTCTCAACGGTTCTCGTGGTTGACGACAATGAGGATATGTTAGCACTCTTCGAGCGTTACCTCTGCCCCCATAACTATGTGGTCCTCAAGGCCCAAAGTGGCAGCGAGGCGCTCTCCCTGGCCAGATCGCGCCAGCCGGATATCATCGTTCTGGACCTGATGATGCCCGATCAGGATGGATGGGACGTACTGCAAACCCTGTCCAATCAACCCACAACGGAGCATATCCCCGTCGTCGTCTGCACCGTCCTGAGCGCCAAGCGCTTAGCTCTGGCCCTGGGCGCCGCCGTTTTCCTTGAAAAGCCGATCACCGAAGACAAATTGATCTCCACCCTGGCTTCCATAAATCAAAAGATATCGCAGAACAGCTAATTAGCTCTGCCCGGGGGGCGGAATACTTGTTGTCTCCTTCGTCGCTTGCTCTTTCTGAACCCCATCGCAGGCGGCTTTGTCAAGTATCTCCTGGACCCAATCGACGATCTCTGACGTTCTCAATCCCGAAGCGCGCGTCACTCTCAAAGCACCCTCCAAGTTCTCGCCATCATCATCACCTTCTTTGCCCGAGACCACGACAATGGGAATGTCACGCAGATTGGGATCCTCTCTTATACTCCGCACAACCTTTGCGCCTTGCATGCCAGGAGGAAGCACGAGGTCAAGCAGTAGCAAATCCGGATGCCACCGGCGCGCAACCTCCAGAGCCTCTTGCCCCGTATAGGCGCCATGAACTTGATAGCGCCGAACGGGGTTGTCAAGGAGTCTCCCAAGCAACCTCACAAAGTCCTTATCGTCATCCACAACCAGAATCTTATCAACCTCTTTGCCGAATCGTCGCAGCACATCCCAGAGCTCATCTCGCTCCACCGGCTTGACCAGATAGCCATCCACGGTGAGTTCTTGGCGCCAGAATTCTTCACTAGGCAAAGGACAGGCAATAAAGGGGATATAGGGTAAATTCCACCTACGCCCAATATCCTGCAGCGTCTCCTCGTCGGCCTCTACGGAGCAGGTGTCAATGAATACGGCCTGAGGCAGGAATTGCCGAGCTATCTCCTGACCATCCTGAAGATCCTGGGCAATGACCGTCCTGACATCTCGCAAGTGACGGGACAACAGGCCCATACCCGACACACTCTTTGTTACCGCCAGCAGTATGCGCTGATCACGCTTGGGCCGTACACCGCTCACCTCTTCACGCTGGACTCCCCTTGGCAACACCAGCTCATCCGCCTTCTGCACAGGAATTGTGAAAGAGAAGGCACTGCCTCGACCGAGTTCGCTCTCCACCCAGATGCGGCCCCCGTGCATTTCCACGAATTCCTTGCTAATCGCCAGCCCCAAACCTGTCCCACCCTGCCCTTGGCTTACCTTCCCCTGTATCTGGTGAAACTCCTGAAAGACGTCGGACAGCTCTTCCTCAGCGATTCCAATACCTGTGTCAATCACGGAGAAACGCACTTGATCGTCGATCCCCTCTACGCGCACGGTGACACCGCCCTTCTGCGTAAAACGGGCCGCGTTGTTCAAAAGGTTGAACAGCACCTGGCGGATTCGCGTCGGATCCACCCAGAGTTGGGGGAGGTCGGCGTCCATTTCCACGTGCAGAGTCAAGCCCTGAGACTCGATCAAACTGCGAATTGTCTCAACGGCCTCCTTCACTAAATCGGCAGGGGCAACTTTCTCCAGTGCCAAACCCATCTGATCCGCCTCAATACGCGCCAGGTCGAGTACGTCATTCACCAGATCGCCCAGATGCGCTGCGTTGCGGTGCACGATGCTCAGATCGCGCAGATAGGCGGGAGAAAGGGGCTCGCCATAGTATTCGGGCGATTGCGCCATCAGTTTGGTAAATCCGATGATCAGATTGAGGGGCGTGCGAAGCTCATGGCTGATATTTTGCGCAAATTCCTGTTTCAGCCGTCGCGCCCTTTCCGCCTCTGCGCGGGCCCGTGCTAACATATAGTTGGCGCGTTCAAGCCGATAGCTCGCCTCGTCGAGGGCCTTGAGCGCCTCACGGAGCTCCCCCGTCCTCGTTCTAAGAGCCTTTTCTTTATGCTGAGCACGCCTGTATGCCTTCAAGGCCCACGTCAAGGAGGTATAGAGGTTCTTCTCCGAGAGCCACGAGGAAAGGGTAATCAAAGAGATGACGAGGGCAGGCAAAAACACAGAAGTGGAAAAGGGAGACAGACCTAGGGCAAAGTACCCCATGCCAACAACCAAGAAGAGGCAAACTGCCGCCGCGATGCCCGTCGCCCGAGGCCCCAACAGGACGCCAATCAAAGCCACGGGAATGACGAACAAGTAGGCAAGCCCCGGTAATCTGAAGATGATGATAGCATAGGCCAAAGACGCCACCACCATACAAACGAGAAAGAGCGATGCCACGTCGACGTTATAAAGCCGCAGATAGAGACTCAGGGCAACGCCCAGCAGCAGGCAGAGCCCGGAAAGCCATGCGCTACCTGGCGCCCTACGAGCACTAACCAGCCAGATCAGCACAATGAGCCAGAAGTACGCAAGCGCCCCGAGAAAAGCCAACAGGACATTGAGCGCTTCGCCCCGCAGTTCCGTCAAGTGTTCGGCCACATCAGTAGCAAGTTGGTCGCTATCCTTATCCTGCCCCTGCATCACGACACCCTCCCTTTCCTCTTTGCAAACCTCGCCTTCCTCGCTCTCCCATAGACATATTATAACCCAAATCGCGAGCGGTGGAGAAACTCCCACCAGGAGTAGCCGTCCATTTGACAGCAAGACCTTACGAAACGTATAAACCTTCCAATTCACTACTCTGAAAGAGGTTGAGACTAGATGCGGATCACAAACGTCAGAACCGTCATGGCCTTTGGGGGCCGGCAGAATTGGACCTTTGCGCTGGTGGAGACGGATGCAGGCATCACCGGTATAGGTGAGGCAAGTTTGGAGGGAAAAGAGAAAGCCGTGGAGGCGGCGGTGAGCGATCTATCCCGTTTCATCGTGGGCCGCGATCCCACGCGTGTGGAACAGAACTGGCAGATTATGTACCGCCATGGCTTCTGGCGCGGCGGCGTGGTGCTCAACTCGGCGCTCAGCGGCATTGAGCAGGCCCTGTGGGACATCACGGGAAAGGAACTGGGTGTGCCGACGTACCGTCTCTTGGGCGGCGCCTGCCGCGACCGCATCCAGCTCTACACCCACTGTGGCGGGGCCACGCCGGACGAACTGGCCGAGAATGCTCTGTCCCTGATGGATGAGGGATGGCGCGCTTTTAAGATCGGCAGCCTCGGTTTCGAGGACTTTGTCACGGAGCAGCAGTGTATAGAGGCAACCGCCGAGAGAGTACGCGCCATGCGCGAGGCCGTGGGACCCGACGTCCTCATCATGATGGACGCACATGGTCGACACAGACCAAACCAGGCCTTGCGCATGATCCGCGCCCTGGAGCCTTACGACCTCTTCTTTTTTGAGGAACCCGTGCCCCCCGACAACGTGGACACTCTTGCGCATCTGGCAAACGCCGAACTGAACACTAACCTGGCCACGGGCGAGCGGCTCTTCACCAAATGGGGTTATCGAGAGCTACTGGAGAAGCAGTACGTGGACATCATCCAACCCGACGTGTGCCACGATGGCGGCATCCTTGAAACACTCAAAATAGCCGCCATGGCAGAGACCTACTATGTGCGCGTTGCCCCCCACAATCCCAACGGTCCCGTGGCCACGGCCGCCTCCATACAGCTGGCCGCCTGTCTCCCAAATTTCGTCATTCTCGAATACGCCCAGAACCAACCCTGGCGGGATCAGGTACTCAAGGAACCCCTAGAGGTCGTGGATGGCTATGTCAATCTCCCTGAGAAGCCCGGCCTGGGGGTGGAGCTGGACTTTGAGGCCATTAAGGAACTACCCTATCAATCCCGCGATTACCAGGGCGCCTTCTGGCCCGACGGCGGCGTCGCCGATGTCTAGGCCATAGCCGATGGATAACGGGGGCCGGCCTTCATCGGCCCCCGTGGGCGGCACCGCTCTTACAGATCGCGAAGGCCCACCATGGGACCAAAGGGAGCGAGACTCACCGTGGGATAGGGATTGCAAAAGATGTCCTGCTCCTCGTACCCCTTGCGCCACATGCGGCGACACATCTCTTCAATGACGGGCCTATACCGAGAATCCTCGGCCAGATTGCGCATGCAATGCGGATCCTCCTTCAGATGGTAAAGTTCGTCAAAATCGAACCCGTTGTAGACGTACTTCCATTCCTTGGTCTGCACGAAACGCTGCGAGTAGTACAATTCCACGCCATTGAACTGGCTACACATCTGGTCTGGCCAATCATTTGGAGATTCGTCTTCCAGGAAAGGCAACAAGCTTCTCCCGCTCGTCTTGGGAAGCGACACGTCGGCCAGCTCCGCAAAGGTCGGCGCAAAATCAGCGTGTGTAACAAACTCTTCTATAGTGCGTCCCGGATTAACGATTCCTTTGGGCCAGCGCATCACGCAAGGAACGCGGTAGCACTCGTCAAAGGGGGCTACGCCCTTCATAAACAGTCCGTGGGCGCCCGCATAATCGCCATGGTCCGACATAAAGATAACCAGGGTGTCCTCCGCCTGCCCCGAAGCGTCCAGGGCGTCAAGCACCATGCCCAGAAAATCATCCTGCATGGTGCAAAAGCCCCAGTAGTGAGCAATGGCCTCCCGGTACTCCTCTTCACTCATCTGTCCCCAGAAACGTCGTTGGCGTTGATAGACGCGGGGCTTGTCGCGCATGTCATCATAGAAACTTATTGGTAGTTCCACATCGTCGGCATCATACATGGTGGCGTACTTCTCGGGAACAATATAGGGATCGTGTGGGCCGACGGGGCCTATGAAAAGGCACCAGGGATCTTGCTTTTGTACCAGATCTTCCAGGGCGCGGATGCCCGTCTGCACCGTCTTCAGATCGCCAGGCATAAAAGGGTCGCTCTCTGGATCCGGTTCTCGGGTGCCATACAGCTTGTAGCGCCCCCATCCGGGACGCAGTAGCTCGCCCCGGCCCCTCGGCGAGTCATCCTCTGTCTCTTGCGCCATCTCACGAAGCGCTTCCCAACGTTTCCCATGCCAATCGCCCTTGATGGCTGTGGCATGGTACTGCTTCCAGCCACGATCCTTGGGCTCCTCGTCAGCACACACGTGCCATTTGCCCGAAAACGCCATCTGATAGCCGCTCTCGGACAATCTCTCGCCAAAGGTGACAATGCCTGGATTCAGAGACGTGTTCAACGCCGCCTGATTCAACACGTTGTTATAGATTCCGTGGTGACTGGGATAGAGTCCGGTCATAAACGTGGCGCGCGAAGGACAGCAATGCGCCGTCGTGGCGTAGGCTCGCTGAAAACGAATGCCCTCCTGCGCCAACGCGTCCGCACGAGGCGTCCTGCAGGGGCTTTCGGGATCGAGAACGGCGCCCTGCTGCTGATCGTTCATAAAGATCAGGACATTGGGTCTTTTGTCCGCCATCGCCTTCTCCTTATTTCCAACCTTGCAGAAACTTTGCTCTCCGCTAGCTTCTTCAAGGCCGCCGAGTTCTAGTCCAACGCCTCAAGTCGGGCGAGGGTATCCTCATATACCTCGTAATGCTCTCCTTCAGCCTCTTCTGGATCGACGTACTTGAACCACATGGCGCTCAACTTGTGGGGGCCGGCCAGTTCACGCCGGCTACGTCCCAACTGGCTGGTCTCGCCGTGCCATCTGACCTCGTTATCCTGAAGAAGAATATATTCGCCCGCATAGCGGTCCACAAACTCCTCTTGATAATCTCTGTAATACAGCGCCTGTTCGCAGGTTGAGCGCCGCCAAGCCCGCACTGTCTCGAACGGATCCGTTTCCTCAGTGTGGAAGGAGGCTACCGGCGCATCCACTTCCGACTTGAAATCGATTTCGCTCAAATCCGCGGTGCCAAACCCGCTTTCATGGGCTATCAGGAGGCTGTTCCGCTCCCGCACAAAGGGTTGCTCCGGCCAGTCTCCCAGGGGATCGTGGCCCATCAGGTGAGTGGCGCACGCGTCGGTGGCGATGACGTCGTCTCCCGCCACGAGGGTATCACAGACGCGCCCTTCTCCGCCCCATTCCTTTTCCGATTGACCCACCAATGCGTCGACAATGTTCAGCGTAGGCTTGATGATTTGCCCCAGGTCGACAAGTATATAGGGCAGGCGCACCAGGTGGTGGAAATAGCGGCGAGAGCGCCCGTGAGGCTCCATAGGTGTTAAGCCAAAGAGATTCTTGAGACAGAGTGTGACGCCCATGAACTTATGACTCTTTATCTTTTGCACCGAGATAAAGGCGTCCGTGTCCACAACCGAGGTGGGCAGCAGGTACTGGCTGAACATCAATCCACCGCCCGGCACAGGATACACCTTGTGGGGAGGCCTGTTGCCGTCCACAAAGGTCACGTCGAACTCCCGAAGCAGGGGCATCAACGTGATCGTCTCCTCAACCGAGAGTTCCGGATTACCGTGGGCGCTGGTGCTTATCTCTGTACAAAACAGTTCCGCGTCCGTTCTCTCGCGCAGCAAGCGAAATAGCGCCCGCGCCACGCCATAGTCCACCAACTCCTGCAGTCGCCCCTCATGGTGCACCAATCTCTCCGGAGGCCAGGCCTGGTTCAGCTTTACAGTGATTCTTTGCGCGTTCTCAAGCTTTTGCCAGGCTGCTTCCAGCGGATCAGTGGCCCGCTTCAGCGCCTCATAGACACCAGCATCCGTAGCAGCATGATCGCAGTGCACAGCCCGAACAGAGTACTTCTCTGACATAGTTAAGCCTCTTCACTAGCGAACCCCTTAAAATTGACCATATGATCACCTAAAGTCAATCGTTACGGGCGTAAAAGCCACGCCACTGATTGAACTTGACCCGCAAAACCTGCATAGCCATCTCTTTGGACTCGGCCAGATAGCTCCTTTCCTTCTCTCTGCTTACGTCACGATCTGCCCATCTCACCTCCACCTCGGCGATTTCGTAACCCGCACGCTGAGCAAGAAACAGCAGTTCCACGTCAAAAGCTGTAACTCTCCAGCCTTTGACGGACACGGGCTCGCGGATAACCTCTAGCCGGGGAAAGACCTCACGGGCAACCGCCGTGCGCATGGCCTTGAAACCGCACTGGGTGTCCACAATCTCTCGAAGGAGAAACAGCCGGCGGAAGAAGCGGAAAACGTCAGAGCCCATCCTCCGATAAAGCGGGAAACCTTCGCGTTCTGCCCCCCGAGAGCCAATGACCACATCGTAGCCTCGTCCAAAAAGGGGAAGTAGTTGATCTAGCTCACTTATAGGCGTGGACTGGTCCATATCCGTGATGAGGATGATCTCTGCCTTGGCGGCCTTGATTCCCTGCCACACAGCGTGAGGTTTTCCGCCATGTTCGTTTTCCAGCAGCCTGAAATGGGGTTTATCCTGCAGGCGCTGACGCACGATCTCTTGGCTCTCATCCCTGCTGCCATCGTCAGAGATGATCACCTCGTAGCCATAATCCCGCGTGTCGAGATACCCAGCCATCTCCTCAAGAACCCCGCGCTGCAAGTTCTCGCTCTCGTTATAGCAGGGGACAATGACCGACAGGTACGCTGAATCCGAGGGCATCTGTTACTCCAAAATCGACTCGACATACGAACACGTCACGCGCCGCTTGCTCTGAACGGCACGCCTGGCGCCAAGCCAACGAACCAAAGTTAGAAGCCCGACCAATTGTCCTCGAAGCCGGGCCCGCGCTTCCACACCACGCCAAGCACGAAGCGCATCGCGCGCGATGGCCCATTGCGCAGAGAGGATTTGTCTCCAGTGTTTCTTGAGAAGCAGCCAGGGATAGTTGCGCACAATGACCCACAGGGTGTTGCGCCCCACGTGATAGCTGGCCAACCTGCCCCCGCTGCTGGCGCCATGGTGATGGTAGACCACCGCGTCGGGCACATAGACGCATTTCCAACCTGCGAGTTGGGCTCTCCAACTCAAATCCACATCCTCACAATACATGAAAAAGGCCTCTTCAAAGAGGCCGATGTCTTCCAACATCTCCCGTCGATAGGCTACGGCCGCGCCGCATCCGCCAAAGACATATCCTTCCTTATCATAGGGGGGGCCATACTCCGTCCAAACTCCCCGCGAGTCCGAAGTGCCTTCTCGCCGATAGAGATCCCCGGCAGAATGCAGAACCATGGGGCTATCGTAGATCATAATCCGCGAGGCAAAAGAGCCAGCCTCTGGATGACGGTCGGCAGCATCCACAAGGGCAGCCAACCAGCCCGCATCCACCTCGGTATCGTTGTTAAGCATGACCAACAAATCGCCCTTTGCCTTGTGGATGCCAGCATTACATCCACCACTGTATCCCCGGTTTTCAGTCAATGCCAGAACCTGCACATGAGGGTAGGCCTTCCGGAGCGCAGAGACCGAACCATCGGTGGACCCATTGTCGACCACGATCACCTCAAAATCACGATAGAGCTGCTCTTGCAGCGAGTCGAGGCAGGGGCGCAAAAGCTCCAATCCGTTCCAATTCGGAATGATTACCGAGACGCGCACGAAACCCATGGGCACGGCCTACTTGCGATGCTCCACCGCAAAGCGCGCCCGCAGTGCATCGCGCCATGGCCTCATGGTGATGCCCAGTTCCGCAGCGCAAAAGTTCTCCAAGGCCACCCGCTTGGGCACTGGAGCTAACCGCTCATAGTTCTGATTCGGAACAAGGCGGACGCGCTCATAACCGGCAAGATCCAAGATCTCCCGAGCCCATTGATAGCGCGAGCAAGTGCCTGCGTTGCACAGGTGGTAGGTTCCATAGGCGGGCGTTTCCACGAGCCTTGCAATGGCCCCTGCCAGATCGAGGGCAAAGGTGGGAGACCCTACCTCATCGGTAACCATACCCAGGGATTCATGCTCCTCAGCCAGACGCAAGACGGTTCCCACAAAGTTATTCGCCCCCTCACCGTACAACCACGCCGTACGCACGATATAGTGGCGCGACAGGAGATGGCGAACTACTTCCTCCCCCAGCCACTTGGTGCGCCCATAGACACTTAGCGGATTGACGTCATCGTATTCCCAATATGGCTCAGGCTTGCGACCATCGAAGACATAATCGGTGCTTATGTAAACCATTTTGGCGCCCGCTCGGTGGGCAGCCACCGCCACATTGCGCGTGCCCAGGACGTTGACCCGTCGGGCCATCTGCGGATCCCGTTCGCACCCGTCCACGTCCGTCATAGCCGCCGTATGCACCACGACATCGGGGCCAAAGTCCTGAATAGCGGCATCAATCGCGATCATATCGGTGATGTCGTGCTGTGGCCGCACGAGACCCAACACCGCGTGCCCGTCCAACATCCGCCGCAAAGCCGACCCCAGCTGTCCTGTGCTGCCCGTGACGACGACGCGCATTCAAAACCCCCGCAAATCAGCGTAAACAATCAACATCAGCTACTATACCATCAGCAAAGACCCAACAAAGGAATCTCCAACCAGATAGGCAATTTCAGATGAACGTTATGTTTAATGAGCCTTTCCTTGCAGATCTGGGCGCTCAAACACGGCTGGAAGAGATATTAGACCCGCGTCAGGTACTCGCCTGTCCGGGTATCCACGCGCACAACGTCACCCTTTTCGATAAACAGGGGAACTTCCACTTTCAGTCCTGTTTCCAAAGTGGCCGTCTTTGTAGCACTCGCGGCGGTATCTCCCGCAAAGCCCGGCGGGGCCTCGGTCACTTCCAGATCCACTCTGAGGGGAAGATCTATACCGATGGGCTCCCCCTCATACATCTCCAACTCCAGCGTGATGCCCTCCTTGAGATAGGGAATCACGTCCCCCAGGGCCTCTTCGGGCAATGCGGGCTGCTCGTAGGTTTCCACGTCCATGAAATGATAGAATTCCCCATCGCTGTACAAAAAGCGCACGGTACTGTGGTCCAAATAGACCTGATCCACACTTTCACCGGATAAGAACGTCTCATTCACAGTCGTTCCCGTGCGCACATTGCGGAGCTTGGTGCGGATGATGGCGCCCCCCCGACCGGGCTTGTGATGATCGTACTCCAAAACCCGCCACAGTTCCCCGTCGCGCTCAAACGTGACACCCTTGCGAAGCTGTGTAACTGATATCATGAGAACCACCTCAAAAAGCGTGAAAAGTCAGATAATTCAAACTATTATAGTGAGAGCGCAAAGAGATACCAAATATCATCAAGCTCTTTTTTATGCTGGCCACAGATAATCTATAATATGCTGATAATTTCGTTAACCAAAGCGAGGGTTGATATTGCAGATCTCCGAAAAGCGCCTGGAGCGGCTGCTCATGAGCGTACAAAAACCAAGCCGCTACACAGGGGGGGAATGGAATAGCGTTACAAAAGAATGGGATGACAAGCGATTGAAACTGGCCTTGGCCTATCCCGATACGTACGAGATCGGTATGTCGAATCTTGGCCTGGGCATCCTATATGATCGGGTGAACGGTCGTGAGGAATTCCTTGCTGAACGCGTTTTTGCCCCCTGGGTGGATATGGAGGAGGCTTTGCGTGAGGCTGACGTGCCCCTTTTCTCCCTGGAAACACGCCATCCATTGAACGCATTCGACGTCATCGGTTTTAGCCTCCAATACGAACTGACATACACCAATATCCTCAACATGCTCGATCTTGGTCGCGTTCCCCTCTTTGCAAAGGAGCGCACTTGCAAAGAGCCCCTCGTCATCGCGGGCGGCAGCGGAACTTATAATCCAGCTCCCGTGGCCGAATTCTTTGACCTCTTTGTGATCGGAGAGGGCGAAGAGGTGCTTCTGGAATTGCTGAAGGCAATGGGAGATTGGCAAAATAGCACGCGAGTTGACAAGAGTCGAAGAGCGCTGCTAAAGCATCTGACTTCGATACAAGGTATTTATGTACCGGCGTTCTACGAGACCAGTTATAATCCGGACGGAACGGTCTCGTCCATAACCCCCAAGGAACAAGGTATCCCCCCTCGCGTGTGCAAGCGCATAGTCCCGGAACTTGGGCCCATCCCAAAAGAACCCATAGTGCCCAGCATGCGCGTGATCCACGACCGTGCGGCCATTGAGATCCAGCGTGGATGCGGTCATGGCTGTCGGTTCTGCCAGGCCGGAATGATCTACCGCCCCGTTCGGTGGCGCACGGGCGACGAAATCCTGCAAGCCATCGACGAAACGGTGGCCAACACGGGATACAACGAAGTAGGACTGGCTTCCTTGAGCAGCAGCGATCATCCCGACATTGCCCAGATCATCTGCGAGGCCCAAAGGCGCCACAGGGACAAGACGCTAACTATATCGCTTCCCTCGTTACGCATGGACTCCTTCTCCGTGGAGCTGGCCAAGATGGTGCAGGAAACGCGCAGAACAGGTCTCACGTTTGCCCCCGAAGCGGGAACCCAGCGACTACGAGATGTGATAAACAAGGGAATAACCAAAGAGGACATATTCCAGACCACAGAGGCCGCCTTTGAGAATGGGTGGGATCGCATCAAGCTCTACTTTATGATAGGGCTTCCCACAGAAACCGACGAGGACGTGCAAGGTATCGTGGATATCGTACAGCGCATACGCTCACAGGGGAAAAGGATCCGCAATCGAAGGGTGCATGTGAACCTCAGCATCGCAACCTTTGTCCCCAAGGCCCATACGCCTTTCCAATGGGTGTCTCTCGCCTCTCGTCAGGTCATAGAACGCCGACAGCAGATCCTGATGGACAACCTAAGATTCCGGGGCGTCCATCTCAGTTGGTCAGACTGGGACGAAACGTGGCTTGAGGCGATCCTAAGCACGGGAGACGAGCGACTGGGAGCGGTGGTACATCGCGCTTGGCGATCTGGCGCCCGCTTTGACGCCTGGAACGAGCATTTCCAACCAGAGCGCTGGCGCGAGGCCTTTGCCCAAGAGGGCCTGGATCCCGATTTCTACGTGTCACGCCCTAGAGCACGGGACGAGATACTCCCGTGGGACATAATAGACGTGGGGGTGAGACGGCAATTCCTGTGGCACGAGTACCAGAGAGCCCTGAAAGAGAAAACGACGCCGGGATGCAGCCAATCCTGTCAGCACTGTGGCATTCTAAGGGCTTTTGCCACTGAGCGCCAAGGGCTCTCGCCAGAAGCAATGTGGCAGTGCCCATGAATTCAGAAAGGAGAATCAGGCAGAGAATTCGCTTCACGTACGGCGTCGATGGCCCCCTGAAGTATGTAGCCGTGCTGGACATGATGCGCATATGGGGGCGCCTTCTGCGCCGAGCGGATATACCTATCGCTTACAGCCAGGGCTTTCATCCCCAGCCGAGACTCCAAATCGCGGCCCCCTTGCCAGTGGGCTACAGCAGCGAATGTGAGCTGATAGACGCCTTTCTGACCCAAGAGCAAGAACTCACGCAGGTGCGCGACGCAACCAAAGTGCAGGCGCCCAGGGGACTTGACATCCTCAACGTCGAAAACGTGCCCGTGAAGGCATCAGCCGCACAGGCCACCATGCGTGAGGCCATCTATCGTGTCCGCATCTGGACCGTAAAAGCGGCACCAGTGCTCAAGCGACGCATCCAGAATCTGCTGTCACAATCGGAGATAATCCGTCAGCGCTTTAAAAAGGGCAACATGATAGACTATGATCTGCGCCCCCTGATACATGATATCGAATATGTCCACACAAGAGAGGAATACCACCAGCTACGGATGCGTGTGCGATGTAGCCCTAGAGGAGCGGGCCGCCCCGAGGAAATCGTCGATGAGCTGGACATAGAACCAACGTACTATACTATCCACCGAACCCACCTCATACAGAAAAAGGAGGACCACCGATGAAACGCATGTGGGCACCGTGGCGCATAGAGTATGTACGGGAGGAAAAACCAGAGGAGTGCATCTTTTGTACCAAGGTAGAAGAGGCGAAAGATGAAGAAAATCTCATCCTCTTTCGTGGAGAGTTCTCTTACGTAATGATGAATCGCTATCCGTATAATAACGGGCACCTTCTGGTCGTGCCTTACGCCCATGTCGATTCGCCCACCGACTTGCCCCCCGAAACACTCTCAGAGATGATGCGGCAGGTGAACATGTGCCTGGAAATACTCAAGGAGGCCATGCAGCCCGACGGCTTCAACATCGGGATGAACGTGGGCACTGCAGCCGGTGCAGGCATCGAAGACCATCTGCACATGCACGTTGTACCGCGCTGGGCAGGCGATACCAGCTTCATGCCCGTTATTGGCAGCACAAAAGTGATCGTCGAGAGCTGCCAACAATGCTACGAGAGAATCAAACCCCTGTTCGATGCCCGACGAAAGACAGGCAAAGGCTAACGGCGATGCCCACGGGCAACACCGCCAAATGGAGAAGAGAACACCCCTCTCTACCCGCGCTGCTTTTGCTTTCGTCCATCAAAGGATTTTTCGGACAGAAAGCGCTCCGCTGTAATAGCCGCTGCAGCCCCGGCGCCAGCCGCGATAATCGCCTGCCGGAACCAAGGATCCTGCACATCACCAGCGGCATAGACGCCGGGGAGGTTCGTCTGCTGATGCTTGTCCGTGATGATATAGCCATCATCGCCAAGTTCTAACTGGCCCTCAAAGAGTTCAGTGTTGGGAACAAGGCCAACATAGATGAATACCCCGTCACAGGGAATGACATCCCTTTCCTCCGTCTTCACATTTCGCACTCTTACGCCCGTAACAGTGTCCCCGCCTTCGATCTCTTCAACCACCGTATCCCAGACAAAGCGTACCTTGTCGTTAGCAAAAGCGCGCTCCCGAAGCGCAGCACCGGCCCGCAGCTCATCACGCCGATGCACGATGATGACCTCCTTGGCAAGGCGCGTCAGATAAAGGGCCTCGTCTAGCGCGCTGTCTCCGCCACCAACGACCACAACGGTCTTGTCCCTAAAAAAGTATCCATCACACATTGCACAATAGGAAACACCCCGGCCAGCGAATTCTTGTTCTCCAGGCACACCCAGTTTGCGGGGTGAGGCGCCTGTACAGATGATCACGGACTTGGCCTTGTATGTGGGGCCGTACGTTTCCAGAACGAAAGGGTAACTCTCAAAATCAACCTCAATCACTTGCTCATAGGCGATTTCCGCTCCGAAGCGCTCCGCGTGATTAGACATCTGCTCCGCCAGCGCCATACCATCGATACCCTCCGGAAACCCAGGGTAATTCTCTATCTCTCCTGTCATTGCTACCTGGCCACCAAAGGATTCGCCAACGAGAATCAAAGGCTCCAACTGAGCGCGCCCCGCATACAGCCCGGCCGTAAGCCCGGCTGGCCCCGCACCGATGATGACAACCTCGCGCTCCAGAACCTCGCCCTTATCTGTGGTATCCGTCTCTTCTAGGCCCTCCATGTTCAAGGACAAACCCATAGCTCCTAGCTAACCTCCCCCTAATAAGCCACAATGACCGTCGCACATTTTAGTATTCGCGACCGCACACGTCAACTATGGGAAAAGCTCTAAGGCGAGTTACAGACCATCCCGGCACAATGTGATCTGGCCCATATGTCACGTGCCCCCAGATTTACGCTGTACGGCCCAGAGGTGCAGGCCTATCTCCAGGGCACGGTCCAATCGGCAGTCGACATGGCACTACGCATTAACCAGTCGCGCATTACGTCTAACATCTTACGTTTGCGCCGCTCGTAGCGCGTCTCGTACCATAGGTTATGATGCTCGTCCGGATCAGCCACCACGTTGTAGAGCTCGCCATCGCCGTTGCCTAAATAGTGCACTAGCTTCCACTCACGATCACGAACCATGGTCATCATCTCAGTCCCGGTCAAGACCCCATCCCGCGCTTGTTCGGCAAAGACGTACTGACGCCCAATTCCTGTGGCCTCCCCCCGCAGAACGGGAAGCAAGGAGAGGGTTTCAAAGGAATCAGGTACCTCGACGCCTGCCAGCTCCAGAATCGCCGGCCCCAAGTCGAACTGCTGCACCAAATCATCGACCTCTCGGCCTCCCTCAAAGCGCCCTGGCGCCCAGACTATGAGGGGAGTTCGGGTGACGACATCGTACATAGTCCACTTTTGGATGTGTCCGTGCTCTCCCAGACAGTCCCCATGATCCGAGGTGAAAATCACGACGGCATTCTCCAAATAGCCTTGTTCTTCGAGGGCCTGCAAGATCTCGCCGATCTTTTCATCAATCATGGTCACGTTAGCCAAATAATAAGCACGCTGACGGTGGAGCTGTTCGGGCGTGGGATTCTTGGTCCATACGATAGAGTCGTGATCGACCTGCACATTCTCTTCCCGCAACTCCTTTTGCGCAGACGGCTGCGCGGCGAGTTCCTCCGCCGTTACCTCTGGCAGGGGCAGAGTCTTTTCCATATAGGGTTCTATATAGCTAGGTACAGGATCGTAAGGAGGATGAGGGCCGGGAAAACCAATCTCCAAAAAGAGCGGCTCTACCTTGGGCTTGTGCCTGATCCACCAGGCGGCCATGTCGCCAACAAAAAAGTCCGAATGAGTTTCTGGGGGCAATTCCCACTTGAAGGCTCCTAGCCGCTCCTCATAGTCGTCACGTTGGCGATATATCTCGCGCTGCTGTTTCACGAGACGGCGGGCACGAAGCCCCATATCCCAGCGATCAAAGAACCATCGCCCCTCAAGATAACGGTCCTTATTCTCCACCACGAAGCGCTCATGAAAGCCCAAAGGCGTCTCATAGGGGAATGTATGCATCTTGCCCACGTTTACACAATGGTAACCGGAGGTATTCAGTGCCTCGACCCAGGAGTGGCGCCACGTGTCGGCGTTCTTGTAGATGCCCGTAGTATGAGGATAGTAGCCCTTGAACAAACTCGCCCTGGCCGGGGCACACGAAGCGGCCGTCACAAAGCTCTGTGAGAATACCGTGCCTTCCTGTACCAAATGGTCGAGGTTGGGAGTATCCATATAAGGATACCCAAGGGCATTAATCGTATCGTACCGCTGTTGGTCTGTGATAATCAGAATGATATTGGGCCTTGAATCAGCCATTGCTTTCCTTTCTCCTTCTCCTATTCGACGAGAGGATTCCCTTCCAAATATAGCACGTGGGACGCAAAAGAGTCAACAGGCTCCTACCCCTCAATATTGGTGAAAGTCACGAGAAGTCCGAAGGGCGACAAAACGCATGCGAACTCCCGCGTTGAGGTCTTTTGACCCCACCCTCCTCCCCTAGTATGATATCTTCTGCTCCATGATAGCGAAGCGCTGAGCACACCGACAATAGAGGTTCAGAAGGAGGGACCAATTTGAGACGGAGAGCTATCTTGCTAGATGTGAACGATGATGTGGCCACAGCCCTCGTGGATCTTGAGGCAGGGGAAAAAGTCAACGCTTCCCTTGACAATGTGTCCGTGGATGTTGTACTGCATGACGACATAGAGTTTGGTCACAAGTACGCCCTGCACGACATGGTGGAGGGCGAGGAGGTGCTCAAATATGGCATGACCATAGGGAAGGCCACACAGGATATCAAGGCCGGAGAGTGGGTTCACACGCACAATTGCCGTAGTGAGCGCTTTGGTTTCCACCGCGACCAATATGGATTGAAAGCGTAGGGAGCAGCGAAACGATGACAAGCAGAGCAAAGACAGAGATATTGGGATTCCTGAGACCAGACGATCAACTGGGCATACGGAACCGTGTAGCCGTAATTTACACAACGCATTGCTCAATGGTAGTCGCACGCAAGATACAAGAATCGTTTCCTGAAGGAACACAGCTGTTTGGCTATCCAGGCGGCTGCGCTCTCAGATCGGGTCCCTTCAACAAGATAGTGGCCTTGGGGAAACACTCCAGTTATGCGGGGGCTCTGGTGGTAGGGTTGGGTTGCGAAGGCACGGATGCCTATATGGTAGCGGAGGAAATCGCCAAATCGGGCAAACCAGTAGAGGCCATCAAGATAAGTGAAGAAGGTGGCGATCTAAAGACCATTGAAACAGGCTCGCGCATCCTTGTCAAGCTACTCCAGCACGCCTCACAGGCCGAGAGGGCCAAGATGACACCCGCCGATCTCATCGTGGGACAGGAATGCGGCGGATCCGATGCTACGTCCGGTTTGGCTTCCAATCCCGTCACCGGTGTGGCCGCCGATCTGCTCATAGAGGACGGCGGCACCTACATGCATTCGGAAGTAAGCGAGCTCATGGGTTGTGGCGACGTCCTGGCAGAGCGCGCGGTGAACGAAGACGTGGCTCAGGATATCAGGCAAGCCATCGCAGAGGCCGAAGCGAGATCCTTTGAGCAAGGACGCTTTTCCTGGGGATATGGCAATATCATGGGGGGGCTCACCAGCATAGAGGAGAAATCCTACGGCTGCCTGACCAAATCGGGAACAAAGCCCCTTCAAGGCTTGCTGCGCAGCTATGGCCCTCCTCCCAGAAAGGGCTACTGGGTCCAGATAGCAGAAGAAGGCTCTGGCACCTTCCACGGCGACCCTGAGGGTATCAACCAGTTCGCCGCCTGCGGAGCCCACATCGGGTTGTTCACCACCGGCTGCGGTTCGACGACAGGGGGGTTGATTCCCGTCATCAAAGTCATTGCGAACCCCAAGCGCATGCAGCTTATCAGGGACAACGCGGACTTTGATGCCACGCCCATCATCAGAGGTGAAGCGACCATTCAGGAGATGGGTGAGGAACTCTACCAGGAGATCCTGGAAGTAGCAGCGGGCAAACTTACCAAGTCTGAAATCTACAGGCACTTTGAGGCCTAGACGAAGACGACGATGGCCAGTTCGCGACGCGAACTGGCCATCACCCCCGCGTGGAACTAAAAACGCTCTATCATGCCACCGCAGGGGCGGCTCAAGGCTCCGCATACGAGATCTCGGGGAATAGGCGCCTGCGCTCTTCCTCCTTGCCGTTGATCCAACGCCCAGAGGCAGCCGACAGTTCTCGCAGGGTCTCGGCTATGCCCTCATCAAGATTCTCCGCCCTGTAGCGCCACGTCCAATTGCCTTGCGGCTTGCCAGGGACATTCAAGCGTGCCTCCGTGCCCAGTCCAAGCACATCTTGCAGGGGAAATATCACTATCTTCGCAACAGAGATCATGGCCAATCTCATAAGCGTCCAATTTATGTTGCTGCCATCTGTGCCCGTATAAACGCGAACCTTATGTTTAGTCTCTTCGTCCAAGGAATCGTACCACCCCAAACTGGTATCGTTATCGTGGGTCCCCGTATAAGCCACCATGTTGGGCACATAGTTGTGAGGCAGCGCCGTATTGGTGGCATCCGACCCAAAGGCAAACTGGAGCACTTTCATCCCAGGGAAACCGAACGCTTTGCGCAGTTCTTCCACATCTTTGGTTATTACGCCCAGATCTTCCGCAATGATAGGCAACTCGCCCAACTCCTCCTTCAACGTCTGAAAGAAATGCGCGCCCGGCCCCCTCACCCAGCGCCCGCTCGCAGCCGTCTCCGCATCCGCAGGAATCTCCCAATACCCGGCAAATCCGCGAAAATGATCCATACGTATTTTATCCACGCGAGAAAAAGTGCTTGCCAGACGCGACGCCCACCAGGCATAGCTGTTTCCCCTCATCACATCCCAGCGATAGTGAGGATTGCCCCAAAGCTGGCCTGTGGGACTGAAATAGTCGGGCGGCACGCCGGCCACGACGGTAGGAGAACCGTCTTCGTCCAACCTGAACAGCTCGCGATGGCTCCAAACGTCGGCACTGTCATGCCCCACAAAAATGGGAACATCGCCGAGGATTTCTATCCCCCTCTCATGAGCATATGCTCGCACCCGCCGCCATTGCCTATCAAAGAGAAATTGAAGGTACTTTTGGTAATCGACCTCCTTGTTAAGCCTCTCCCGCCAGTACGCTAGAGCACGATGCTCGCGCAGCGCGATATCCCGATCCCAATCCGTCCACACGGCATCATCAAAGTGCCGCTTCAAAGCCATGAATAGACCGAAATCCTCCAGCCAAAAATCATTTCTCTCCTCAAAAGCTTTCTGTGCCCTTTTCAGAGATTCCGACCTGGAATCCAAAAAGTTCTGATAGGAACGTCTTAACGCGAGATCCTTAAATTCCCTTACCTTGTCATACAAAACCTCATCGGCAGGCAAGGAAAAGGAGGGTGCGAAGTCGTCCTCATTGAGAAGGCCCTCTGTAACCAGCTGCTCGAGATCGATAAGCAGAGGACTCCCCGCAAACGCCGAAAAGGGCTGATAGGGCGAATTCCCATAGCCAGTGGGCCCCAGCGGCAGAATCTGCCACAAAGTCTGCCCCGCATCTTGCAGGAAATCAAGAAACTGACGAACCCCTGCCCCCATATCCCCAATGCCGAACCGGCTCGGCATACACGTCAGATGACATAGGATGCCCGATTGCCTTTCGCTTGTTTTGAGCGCTTGTCGCTCAGACGCATTCATAAGTGCCCCCTCTCGCGTTTCACTGAATGCTCCCCTACCATCACCTACATACCAATCGCTTGCTTGATCTCACGGAATTCATCCATATCGGCAGCCGTTATCGGATGCGCCGGCAGAAAGGGACACTCCTGCTGAGCCCTGATCGATATGCCAAAGGTACCAATCTTTTTGGCCAACTCTATGATCTCAAGCTTCTCCATACCAATAAGGGGTCGCAGAACAGGTTTGGGAATCCCTGAAGAGATGGCTTCGAGGTTGGCCAGACTCTGACTCGCGACCTGACCCAGAGAATCCCCCATGACGACGGCGTGCGCCCCCAAGTCTTCCGCGATGCGCGACGCCCTTAGAAGAAGGGCGCGTTTACAAAAGATGCACGTCCAGCGAAGCGCGTTCACGCGCCGAAGGCGTTCCAGAAGGTCTGCGATCAGCTCTTGGTGATCCTCAATAATGGGACGCAGATCCCACCCATAACTGTACCGCTTCAGCACCTCTATATTGTCAAGCGCCTTGCGCTTCTCAATTTCATTCTGAGCAAAATGCAGCGGAACGACACCACACCCCCGCTTCATCATCATCCAGGCGGCCACAGGGGAATCGATTCCACCCGATATGAGAGCCACCACACGGCCCTCGATGCCCACGGGGAATCCTCCAAAGCCGGGCACGACGCGATGAAACACTATCGCCCGCTCTCGCGACACCTCAACGCCGATGGTGAGATCGGCATCGTCGGAGAGATCAACCGTGCCTCCCACACTTCCGAGAACAGCTCTGCCCACGAGACGCTCTATCTCGGGCGATATGTAGGGAAAGGTCTTATCGGCCCGTTTTACACGAACACGAAAGGAAACTCCCGATCCACCGCCCGCTTCTCGCGCCTGACGCACTCCCTCAGCAACGATAGCGCTCATATCCCGAGGTACCGCGACGGCCGGACTAACTGAGGACAATCCAAAGATGCGCCCAAGGTGCTCTGCTGCAGCGTCTGCCTGATCGGTCCACACGTAGAGCCGCCTGTGCACGGATTCCACTCGTCCCCTCATGTTATGCCCCGCAAGACAACTGCGCACGTTTTGGCGCAAGCGGCGTATATATTCTCGGCGGTTACCTCCCTTGAGAGATAACTCGCCATATCGCAAGACAACAAGCTTCATAGCTTCCGCTCCCTTTCACATACAGTATAATCACTCTACCCAAAGGTTGAAATCGAAACCGGGGCCAGCACCCGTCGCGGCACTCGCCCATACGATGATCGCGCTTCATATGCAAATATCTCGCAAACCGAGTATAATCGGCGCCGAATGACCTTGGAATTTGGAGGAGAAAAATGTACGTTGGCGCACAAATACCCTACACAGATGAAAATCTGGCCTTCGTCCGACAGATGGGCGTGAGGCATATAGACACCTCGCCACGCGATGGCCTTGGCCTAGAAGAGGATGGATACTGGCATGCTGATGCCCTCATGCGAGTGAGAGAGCACGTTGAGTCTTTCGATCTCAAGTTGGCAGCCATGCACTTGCCCCTGACCTCGGCGGGCATCGATAGACAAATCTGGCCCCATATCATGATGGGCACGCCTGGCCGTGACGAGGAAATAGAAAAGGTCCATCAATGCATCGAGGCGGCCGCCAAGGCAGGAATACCCCTCTTGCTATATAACCTGGCCATCCTTCCCGTGATACGAACCGCATATCGCACGCCGGGGCGCGGCGGGCTCACCTACAGCCATTTCGACTATGAGGAACTGAAGGACGATCCGCCACTTCCATATGCCCCAGTAACCACCGATGAAGCGTGGGAGCGCATTGCGTATTTTGTGGAGCGCGTCATCCCCGTGGCCGAAGAGTTTGGCGTCAAGATGGGGTGCCATCAGCATGATCCCGGCATGCCGCGCGGCGTGGGCTACAGGGGCATCGAGCGCGTGCTGGGAAATATCGAAGGTGTAAAACGTTTCATCGACTTGAGCGATAGCCCCTACCATGGACTGAATTTCTGTCAGGGCACTATAAGCGAGATGTGTACCACCCCGGATCAGGTCTATGAAGCCATCCGCTACTTTGGCAGTCGCAAACGGATCTTTTGGGTGCATTTTCGCAATATCCGTGGCGGATTCCTGAAATTCGATGAGGTTCTTCCCGATGAGGGCGATATAGATATGCTCAAAGCGCTCCAGATCTACCAAGAGGTGGGATACGATGGCGTGATCATTCCCGATCATGTACCCCTGTCCTCGCTGGATAGTCCATACGGGCACCGCGCTCGCGCATTCTGCTTCGGATACATCAAAGCCCTGCTTCAAGCTGTCCAATCATAAGGATCATCTCCCTAACGTAAAAGGAGGCATACAAAATGAGAATCCTGGTCTTTAGCGCCCACAGTGCCGATTTCTGCTCTCGAGCCGGTGGGACTATAGCTCGATATGTGCAGGAAGGTCATATGGTTCGCGTCGTGGCCCTGTCTTTCGGCGAGCGTTCTGAATCCGGTGGATTGTACGGCCGAGTCCCGCTCGGTTCGGATATCATCGAATTCGCGGAGGGAGAAGAGAGGCCATCACTGGAGGAGGTCAGGCGCATACGTCAGCAAGAGGCCACACAGGCTGCAGAGATTCTGGGGGCCGACATCCGATTCCTCAACTGGGGAGACCTCAGCTTCGAGTACTCTTCGGAACGCGCCAAGCTGCTGGCCGTCGAAATCCGTGATTTCCAGCCAGATGTCGTTCTCACGCATCACGGGCCGGACCCCCGGAGCGTGGACCATGACACCACCTATAATCTGGTCAAGCGGGCAACGCAGATGACCGGTGCCGCTGGCCTGGAGGTGAACCTCCCTCCCCATAGACGTCCAGAGACGTTCCTCTTCGAGGCCACCATCCCTCTGACGGAACTCGAAGGCTTCAATCCCGACTTCTATGTGGACGTAACCGACGTCTGGGATATCAAGCACGAGGCCTTGGGCGCCTTCCATCGTGGGCAGCCGTTCCTACTGCCTTGGTACACCGACGTGGCAAAGCGACGGGCTTTTCAAGCCCAGCGCCTTGCAGGCCGCACAGACATCGAATACGCTGAGGCGTTCGAGCGCACCAGTCCCTGGGTGGGAAGGGAACTCCCCCTGAATACCATATGAACCATAGCCACCAAACGCGCGGATATCCCCCGATACGTAATCTCGCGGATATCCGCCCCAAGAACTGACCGCCTTCCACTATCTCAGGGAAGGATTTCTCTTACCTTTTCGGCCACTGCCAAGCCCAATGCGTGGTGTCCCTCGGGCTCAAGATGCACACCATCCACCTCGCTGCTTTCGACTATTTCGCCGGCATCCAAAAGGTGACAGGCTCTCTCCTCTGCCACAGCCCGATAATGCGTTAGTAACGCCTCGGACTTTTGGCGGCCATCCCGAAACATATCCCCAAAGATCGTGAGTCGCCCCAGACGAGGCGGCACGATGAGCAGCACCTGCGGAGGGGCATCGTCCCTGCCCGCCTGACTGCTCTTCACCATATCCACCAACGTGCCCGCCCCAGCAGCAATGTCGAATGCCGTGAGGGAGAAGCGATGTTTGAGATCATTGGTGCCCAGCATGATGATGACCAAATCCAAAGGCTTATGCGTTTCAAGACAGGGTGTAAGATACGCTTTGCCACTCTTGTATCCCTCTATAGGATCCTCCCACACCGTCGTTCTTCCATTGAGCCCCTCCTCGATCACGTGGTACCCTCTCCCCAGTTCCGCCTGCAGCACCCCCGTCCAGCGCACGTCCCTCGGATACCTACCCCCGTTCCGAGGATCATAGCCCCACGTATTCGAGTCCCCATAGCAAAGGATCTCCTTCATGACTCCTCCCCCGTCTCGGGAGGCCAATCCGACATGCTTTTGCCGATGGCCCTCTCTGCCACTTTCATAACGTGTCGCAATGGCAAATCGTGCTGTCGCGCCAAATCGGCGCAGTCTTGAAATTCGGGTTTGGCGCTCACTACATGGCCTGCCAGGAGCTTGACCTTGCACCTCACCGCTCCCCAGGGTGTGTCCACACGTTCGAGCCGACGCTCAGCAATCTCCCTTTCCATGGCTTGCCACCGCACGCCCAGCGTGCTGGTCTCGCGCAACAAAAGGTTCCGAAACTCGGGCGCCTCACCTGCGCGGCAAAGAACAGAAAGCACCACAGCGGGCCGGTTCTTTTTCATATAGATGGGGGTAAACCATGCGTCGAGTGCGCCCTCACTTAGGATCCGCTCAAGAGCGAATCCTAATTCCTCCCCCGTCATGTCGTCTATATTGCATTGCAGGACGACCACACGATCATAACACCCATCCAGTAAGGTCACTTCTGACCGCCTTCGCGCGACTTTCTGCCAACACCGCTGCGGGCAGAAGCCACGCGATCGGCAATCAGTGCAGCCATCACGCCTGCCCCCACCCCGTTGTCGATATTCACAACAGCCAATCCCGGAGAGCACGTCTGCAGCATAGCCAGCAACGCTGCCTCCCCCCCGCCGCCCATGCCATAACCCACGGAGGTGGGCAGGCCGAGGACAGGCACATCCACCAAACCGGACACCACGGACGGAAGCGCGCCATCCATCCCCGCCGCGACAATGATGACATCCACGTTTTCCTCGTCCAAGAGTCGCTCCAGGGGCCCAAATAGACGGTGCAGGCCCGCTACTCCCACGTCATGAACTACATGCACGTCACATCCCATCTCCCGGCAGACAATCGCCGCCTCCTGTGCCGCGGGCTGGTCGGAGGTGCCCGCGCTGATGATGCCGACGTGCCCTCCACTCGCTGGCACCTCAAACCCCTCCGCATGCACGACGGCCATACGAGAGGCAGGATACCACTCAAAGCCCTCAGATCCGTATTCCTCTTCTAACGCCCTGCGCAAATCGGGCGAAACGCGACTTAGAATGGCCCGCCCGTTGCCTTCCAGAAGGGAAGCGGCGATAGCCAAACTCTGCGAGACCGTCTTCGTGTCGGTAAGAACGATCTCTGGCACGCCCTTGCGGCGCTCCCGTTCATAATCCGGGCGGGCAAATGATGCTTCGTGGAGATCCGCGCTATTCGATCGACTCATCCATACTTCCCATGCGATATCCCTCAAGATCCAATGTCACATAGCGATAACCAATCTCATGCAACCCCTTCACAAGAGCCGTCCGCAGATCCTGCCGGATTACATCTCTCACACGGTCCGGGGGCACCTCGATACGCGCCACAGGATAGTGATCGCGAACGCGAAGCTGAGAAATGGGCAACAGATCATGCAACAGACCCTCGGCCTCCTCTACCCTTTCGAGCCCCTCCCGTGTCAAAGACGTGCCATAAGGAAAACGTGTGGCCAGGCAAGCCGTCGCCGGCCGATCCCAGCCGGGCAACCCCCGTTCCCGCGATAAGCGGCGAATGTTATCCTTTGTCAGGCCGGCCTCAGCCAAAGGCGCGCGCACGCCCAACTCCCGTGCCGCGGCCGCGCCGGGACGATATTCCTTCTGATCATCGGCGTTCTCCCCATGCAGGAGTTGACCGTCATCCAATTCCTGTGCCAGAGTTAACAGCATCTCAAAACGCGCTCTCTTGCAATGGTAGCAGCGACGTGGTGGATTGGAGATGACTCCATCCACCTCCAACTCATCAAAGGGAACGACCCGCTGCCGCGCGCCCAAGAGAGACGCTATCTCCTGGGCAGTCTCCAGCTCAGCATCGGGCACTAGGGGCGAATCGATGGTCAGAGCCAGGACGCTATCGGGGCCAAGCACGTCCAAACAGGCGGCCAGCAGATATGCACTATCAACGCCGCCAGAGAACGCCACGTAGACGCGGTCCATTTTTGATAGTATGCCGTATAGCGCTTCCTCTTTGTCATGGAGAGCGTCACGCGTGTTCAATCCCAAACCCCTGCAACTTTATAGACAAGACTAGAGAGGAATTATAGAAGAGGCATCAGGGAACGTCAATTACACTCTTCCCGCTCGAAACGTTTGGAGTATCGGCCACAAAATCGCTCCCCCGACGGCTTTTACAGCAGATGGGAGGCCAGTATAATATTCCCTGTTTGCTAACGGTAGCATCGGGGGAGCATAAATGAATGCATCGGTAACCCAGATCATCATCATACTCGTCGCGGGCCTGGTGGCAGGCTTTGTCAACACTATGGCCGGCGGGGGATCCTTCCTTACCATCGCAGCACTTGAATTAACCGGTCTTCCCATCATCATGGCAAATGGAACGAACCGTGTGGCCGTGGAGGTGCAGACGATCATGGCCATATTGGGTTTTCGAAGCAAAGGGATCTCGGATGCCAAGTTGAGCATACAGTTCGCCATCCCAGCCCTTCTAGGCGCCGTTCTTGGCGCCTACCTGGTCATAGATCTACCCACCACGATTTTCCGCAGATTCATGGCTGTGGCCATGCTCATGATGCTAGTTATCCTCGTCATCAGGCCCACACGCTGGTTCAAGGAGCGCCAGATAGAAATGACGCCAAAGCGTAAGCTCCTCGGAGCCGTCGCCCTCTTTGTCGTGGGCATATACGGGGGTGCCATTCAGGCAGGCGTGGGGTTCTTGCTCATCGCCTCTCTCGTCGTGGTCGCGGGGCTGAATCTGGTACAGGCCAACAGCCACAAGGTCTTTATCATCGCTACGTACACGCTCTTTGCCTTGGGGACATTTGCGCTAAAGGGTCAGGTCAACTGGATCCTGGGACTGATACTCGCCGTCGGAAACGGCGTGGGGGGCTGGCTTGCCAGCAGATTGGCCGTGGAAAAGGGCGAGGGATTGGTCCGAGCAGTACTGGGAATCATGCTGGCTGTGCTATCGATCCGCTATTTGGGCCTAATCCCTGGCTTCTAGGACATCTCGTCCAGCTGTAGAGCGTGAGAAAAGACCTGGCCGCTGAAGACGGGACCATCCTTGCATACTAGCCGGTCACCTCGATGGCAATTGCCACACACGCCCAAGCCGCATTTCATAACGGCCTCTAAGCTCACCTGCAAGGGGACATCGGTTTTCTGAGCGTATTGGGCCAGCGCCGCCAGCATGGGCTCTGGCCCGCAGCCGTAGACCATATCCGCAACGATGTCCTCTCTCCAATTCTGCAGGGCGTCCAGCACACTGCCCTGGTAACCTTCTGATCCATCGTCTGTAGCCACAATCAGCCGGCACCCCAGTTCCCCAAAGCGCCAGCGAAGCATGAGATGAGACTCAGTCCCTGCACCCAAGAATACGATAACGCGATCTCCTTGACGCCGCGCCACTTTGGCCACCAGCGCAAGGGAGGCTGCCCCACTTCCCCCCGCCACCAAGAGATGCCGACGTCCCTCAATGCGGAACCCTTTTCCATAGGGGCCACGGATCCATAACCGATCACCGCAAGACAGGGCACAAAGGGCGTGTGTAAAAGGACCAACGTCCGCTATTGTGAGACTCAGCGGGTAATCATCCATCACGCTAAAAGGGCGCTCCCCCACATCCGGCAGCCAGACCATGACGAATTGCCCCGCATCCGCCACAATCGAATTATCGAAAATTAGGGTAACACCAGTCTCTCCCTCACTAACCACTTTTCGCACGGTCACCACGCGATGCGTAGCATCAGTCATGGGCACATCCCCGAAAATCGTCCAGCCGCTCGTACCCCTCCGACATCATAAAGCCCTCCAGGCCTTTTAGAATATGCTGAAAGGCCCCATCGCCATGCACTTCCAGGGCTGACCCTACCCCCACCGCCGTCGCCCCCGCCATGATCATTTGGACGGCATCCTCTCCGTCCAACACGCCGCCGGTACCGATGATGGGGATATCGACACTGGCTGCCAAGTCGTACACACAACGAACAGCCACAGGACGCAAGGCGGCCCCAGAAATCCCCCCGACGCGATTCGACAGCACGGGGCGCCCGGCATGGACATCGATGATCATGCCCGGCCCCAACGTGTTCACCGCGGTCAGCCCATCGGCGCCCTCGCTGGCCACTGCGCGAGCGACTTGGACAATATTGGGCGCGTTAGGTGAGAGTTTGACCAGAAGGCGACCATCGTACACCGACCGCACTGCAGCGGTAACTTTGCCCGCCGCAGCGGGATTGAGGGCAAAGGGCTCGCCAAACTCGCTCTCCACGTTGGGGCAGGATATGTTCAGTTCTATGAAATCGGGTTCGGCCTCCGCAACCAACTCCACCGCCCGGCGAAAGGCGCTTTCCGACTCCCCAAAGACGCTGGCGATTAGGGGCACTCCCAGGGGCGTCAGTCCCTCCTTGGCCTTCCTCAGAACCGCCCGCTGGGTCTTGGCCCCCGGATTGGACAGCCCGACAGCGTTGATCAATCCCCCTTCCCAATGAAGGACCGTAGGATTTGGATGCCCCATCCGGGGCATAAGGCTACACGACTTGCTTGTCACCACCCCCGCGCCCCGTCGGGCCAGGCGTATCAGGGTGTGCGCACAGCTTCCCCAGATCCCCGAGGCCAGCACCAGAGGATTGGAGAGAGAGACACCACAGAGATCAACTCCAAGGTCGACCATACGCCCCTTTAGCGCTCCCCTTCCAGATAGTCAAGAACCCGTGCCTCTTCCGCCGGGGCAATCTTATTCTCCTGTGCAAGGGCTCTTACCAGTTCCCGTAACGTGAACAGAGCATGGAGGCGATATCCCCGATCTGCCAGTGTCTTGGCTCCTCCCTGCTCCCTATCGATGAGCACCACCACGTCTTCGACCACCATTCCCTCGGCCTCCAGCGGCTCGATAGCCTCCAGCTTGCTGCCCCCCCCAGTAATAAGATCGTCAAGCACGACCACACGATCCCCCGCAGCGTATTCTCCCTCCACAAGGCGCTGGGTGCCATACGATTTAGCGCGGCGCCGCGGATAGATCAGAGGATGTCCTGTCTCCAGCGCCACAGCCGTACCGATGGGCAAGCCCCCATAGGGGATTGCTGCCATGCGGTCGAACTGCAGCAAGCGAAGGAGACGCCCATAGAGTCGTGCCACGTCGGCGAGCAAGCGAGGATGACCTACCAAACGCCGGAGGTCGATATAGATGGGGGAATGCACACCAGAGTGGAGAACAAAATCCCCAAAGCGCACACAGCCGGCATCAAAGAGTCCGCATGCCAGTGCCCTCAACGGCGTACTTTCAACATCGCGCGGAGAGACGCGAGGAGTGGCACCATAACGTGCCTCGTTTATTCTGTCACGCAAGTCTTTCGCGGCCCGACGAGGATCATCGGCGTAGATGATACCCCGCGAAGAGTTTATCAACAATCCCGTGCCGTCGGATCGCAGCCCTGCAGAGAGCACCATCTCCACATCCCCACCTTGGGCTCCCACGCCGGGAACCAGAAACCACATTTCTGGGAACCGCTCCCGGATATCCGCGATGGCCTCGGGATACGTGGCGCCAATGACCAGGCCGATCTCCCGCCCCCCTGCCCAGCCTCTGGCCAGCTGAACGATATGGCGATACAACGGCTCGCCCTGCTGCGCCCAGTCCTGTACCTCTCCCGCCCCAGGGTTGGACGTCTTGCAGAGAAGAAAGACCCCCTTATCCTCATAGGCTATGAATGGCGCGACTCCGTCTGAGCCGAGATATGGCGTAACCGTCACAGCATCCACATTCAAAACCTCATAGCAGGCCTTGGCATACGCTGTGGCCGTGGAGCCAATGTCGTTTCGCTTCGCATCGAGCAGGACGGGAATATCCTCGGGTATATAGGCCAGCGTGTCCCGCAACGCCTCCATCCCCTTCTCGCCAAGGGCCTCATAGAAGGCGATGTTGGGTTTGTAAACGCAGGCCAGGTCCGCCGTGGCGTCGATGATGGCCCTGTTGAAATCAGCTACGGAATCAAAGCGAGCCGGTATTCTCTCTGGCCGTGGGTCAAGGCCCACACAGAGCAGACTGTCACGTCGACGAATGCTCTCTTCCAACTCTTTCCAGAAATTCACGCCCTACGCCTTCCCCAGCACGGCCGCCAAGAGGGCCATACGAATGTATAATCCATTCTCCATCTGGCGAAAATAGGCGGCGCGAGGATCGTCGTCCACGTCGTAGTGGATCTCGCCCACCCGAGGGAGTGGATGCATCAGAGCCATCTTCCCCTTGGCTCGTTTCATCAAGTCGGGCGTGATCTCGTAATAGTCCTTTACCGCCTCGTACGCTCGCAAGTCGGCAAAACGCTCTTTTTGCACCCGCGTGACATACAGTATATCGACCTCATCGATCACATCCTCAACTCTGTCCGTCTCCTGGACAGGCCGGCCCGCAGCAACGAGTTCCTCCTTTAGATCGCGCGGCAATCGCAGGATGGCCGGGGACACAAAGGAGAGTTCGGTATCGTAGATCCTCAGAAGGCGCGCCAAAGAATGCACCGTACGCCCGTTCTTTAGATCGCCAACCATGGCGATGTGCAGCCCATCAATGGTGTCAAGCTCCGTATAGATGGTGTACAGATCCAACAGTCCTTGCGTAGGATGTTCACCGATACCGTCCCCAGCACTGACGACGGGCTTACGACAATACGTGGCTGCTATCTCGGAGGCTCCCGCCTCGGGATGCCGCAGCACGATCACGTCCGCATAGCACTCCAATGTCCGTACGGTATCGGGGAGGGATTCCCCCTTGCTCACCGAAGAGTACTGCACACCGTGGATGGGAATGACTGCCCCACCCAGCCGCTGCATGGCAGCAATAAAAGAGGACGACGTGCGAGTGCTTGGCTCGTAAAACAGATTGGCCAGCACGTACCCCTTGAGCAGATCTGTCGCTCCCACGCGCTTGACAATCCTTCTCATCTCGTCCGCCACGTCAAAGATATACGACAGATCATCACGAGAAAACTGCTCCACAGAAATGATGTCACGCCCATAGAAGCTGCTGCGCCGATCCGGCGTCAGCCCAACGACCTTTCGCCCATTTTCACTTTCAGCTGCCATAATCTCCTTTCTACAGGCCCACTCAAACGCACGGTCTTAGCGGCCGGCCATATCCAGGTAACGTCATCAGTCGACCCTCCTCCCATACAGTCTCCCCCCGCAAGCGAACCCTTGAGACACGGCCCAACCCCCATCGCCCTGCAAAGGGGCTCCAATCGCACCGTGTCTGATAACCGCTCTTGGGAAAACGGTATGGTTCTCCCAAAACGATCTCAATCTGCGTATCATCCGGCGCACACCGCCTATATATCTCCAACGGCTTATAATGCGTCATCGCCTCAAGTCGCTGCAAAGTCAAGCGCTCCTCGTCTATGGCGCGGAGGAACAAGGGAAGAAAAGTTTCCAGCCCCGGCACACCAGGAGGAGGGTCAGGCGAGGCCTTTTCCGCCCGGGTGTGCGGCGCATGGTCAGTTGCGATGATATCCACCAAATCCAACCGCTCCCAAAAGAGATCCACGTCTTTCCTACTGAGAAGGGGCGGCTTCATATGGCCAAAAGCCCCCAGTCCCTCCCCATCCTCTTTGGAGAGAAACAGATGATGGGGAGTCACCTCACACGTGACATCGACTCCACGCTGCCGCGCTGCATCGATCACCAGCAGGTCATCGGGATGGGGGACGTGGCATACGTGAAGGCGCCGATGATATCGCTCGGCGAGACGAAGCGCTATCGGTATGGACTTGCTTTCCGCATGAACGGCGATGGGGCCTGGCCCAGGCCAAGCCTCAAAAACCCCATTGAGCAACTCTGGAACCGCCATCGTCATATCCCCAAACGTTTCGTCAAGGTACAGCTTGAGGCCAACCACCTCGCCAGCAAGCTCTTCTAACGTCTCAACATCCCCACCATTATAACCAAGAAAGAGCCCGTAATCGCTCACGGCTTGTTTCTCGAATAGTTCTGTCTTCTGATCGAGCGTGCGCTTATCCACAATGGGAGGCATGTTATTCGGCATATCGAAAACGGCGATCACACCGCCTGCCAGGGCGGCTGTTGTCCCCGACAGTATGCCCTCCTTGTACGCTGCACCTGGCTCCCGCAGATGAACATGAGCATCTACAACACCAGGCAAGAATAGCCTACACATGACGCAGCGCCTCCCTCCACATGTAAGGGAACGCAACCACGACGCCCCCAGAACGGCTCCACATCATCATTTGTGAATGAGAACCCAGGTCCCCGGGCTCTCTCTGCTTGCACACACGGACTTGGCTCCCTCGGGAACCTCGGGGCTCGTCCATTCGTAAAGCCATTTGGCGTCTTCCCTCTTCAAGTTGACACACCCATGGCTGGTCGGCGTGCCCCACTTGTCGTGCCAATATGCTCCATGAAGGGCATAGCGGGCATAGAAATACATCACATAGGGAACGTTCGGCAAATAGTAGCCGGGGCCTGTCATGAGCTGCGCCTCATATTTCGTCTTGATGCGAAACTTGCCCACCACGGTGGGAGTGTGCGCCCTTCCAGTGCTCACGCTAGCAGTATAACATATCTCTTCCCCATCGTATGCTCTCAGTAACTGGTCCGAAAGGTCTACCTCAATCCACTTTTCATCCAGGGGAAGGGGAAGATAACGTTTCGTCACCCACGATGGCGTCGGCGTGAGAGAAGGTGTAAGTGTAGGAGTCGGTGAGGGCGTGGGGGACGGCGTACTCGTCGCCGTTGGGGAAGGCGTTGGTGAGAAAGTGGCAGTAAACGTCGGCGTCGGCGTATTCGTCACCGTTGGCGTATTCGTGATGACGCCAAGAGAAAGCCTAACTGCCTCAGCATGCGATTGGTTGCCTGCCAGGAAAATGAGAGCGAGTGATCCTACCAGAACGAAACCTATCATTAAAAGCATCAATCCGTAATATAATGGATTCTGGGATTTCATATCCACTCGACCAGATATGCTTGAATCCCGTTCACAGATGACCTCGCCTCTTCATCTTCGCTTCCCGCGCTACCATAGGGGAAACCACGTTGGATGCAAGTATAGCACGCCGCCTTTGGGGGCGCAAGCGGATGGAGGACACGACACGCCCTTGACGCCTCCTGCGGACAGCCTAAAATAGACCAGACGCGGTCTTATAGGGTGAACACGAAAAGTAGGAGTAGGCTGATGGGCAAAGAGCAACTCAAAGTCGGTATCGTTGGCGTCGGGGGCATTGCCAGAAACTATCACATTCCAAGTTATCAGCGATCTGGAAACGTGGAGATCGCAGCCATCTGCGACGTAAGCGAGGCAGCCCTGAAGCAGGTAGAAGACAAACATGAGATCGAGAACTGTTACCTCGATTACCACGCCATGCTGCAGGAAGAGACGCTGGATATAGTTAGCATCTGCACGAGTAACGATATGCACTATCCCATTGCCATGGAGGCCATGAGGCAAGGCGTGGATGTGTTCTGTGAAAAGCCCTTGGCTCTGCGCTACGCGCAAGCTAAAGAGATGTACCAAACCGCGCGAGACGCAGGCATAAAGACAGGGGTGAACTTTAGCCACCGCAGGACCCCCGCTGCCCAACTGGCCAACGAGATCATAAAGAGCGGCGCGTTGGAAGAAATATACTACGTGGCGGCCGTCTACGCGGCAGGAAGCACTGAATACGCCAAGCGTCCATGGACTTGGCGCAACGACAGAGCGCGCGCCGAGTTCGGCGGTCTCGGGGATATGGGCTCGCATATCATCGACATGATACTGTGGTGGCTCGAATGCGATGTCGAGGCCGTGGCCGCAAACATGCAAACCTTTGTGCCCGAGCGCACATCGGCGCAGACAGGTGAACCCATGCCCGTTACCACAGAGGATCAGGGAATGTTGCTTGTCGACTATTCCAACGGCGCCATGGGCTATATATGCGGAAGCTATACGTTTACAGGGCGAGGTTTCGACCAGCGGGTCGAGGTCTACGGCAGCGAGGGCGGACTCATGTATGACCAGCAACACCCGTATGAACTCCAAGTGCATCTTCCGTCGGAGATACTAGACGAATATGTAATTCTAAGGGAAGGTGGAACAAGGGATAGACCTTATACAACCATCCTTGTCCCCGAACGCCTGCAGGGCATAGTAAAAGACGGAGGGGCTCGCCGTACCGTGTTGATGGATTACCTCGACGCCTATAGAAGCGGGGATCCCTTTAGCTTCTCCCCTGGTTTCTATGAGGGCATGCGCGTGCAGGAGATACTGGAGGCGAGCCGCGGGGCTGCCTCCTCCCGCCGCTGGGTCAAACTGCCGCTATAAGACATCGGACGCCCGACGTCTGATTGACCCGAGAACTGTCGATGATATAACGATATTCATATAGAGCAAGATCGATGCTTGTCTTTCTTGTAGGTGCATCATATTAACCGTGAAGGAGGATCTATGAGCTACGGACACTGGGGCAAAGCGCTTCGCGTGAACCTCACGACGGGAGACATAAAAAGTGAAACGCTCGACGAAAAGTTCCTGCGTCGCTATCTCGGAGGCTGGGGATTCATTGCGTATTACCTACTGAAAGAAGTTCCGGCGGGTATCGATCCTCTGGGAAAAGAGAATAAGCTGATATTCACCACCGGGCCGCTGGCGGGACAGCCTCTGGCCGGCGGGGGACGGCACATGGTAGGCGCAAAATCCCCCCTCACCGGCGCGTTCTCTGGTTCCGAGGCCGGGGGCTTTTGGGGGGCAGAGTTCAAGCACTCTGGCTGGGACACCATTATCTTTGAAGGGGCCTCCGAATCTCCTGTGTACCTTTGGATCAAAGACGATGAAGTGGAACTGCGGTCTGCCGATGCACTTTGGGGCAAAGAAACTTACGACGTCGAGCAGCAGATTCGGGAAGAGCTAGGCGATAACAACGTTCGCGTCGCCCAATGCGGCCCTGCTGGCGAGCGGCTTGTACGCATCTCGAATATCATACACGACGCCACGCGAGCCGCAGGCCGGACGGGCTTGGGGGCAGTCATGGGCTCCAAGAAACTGAAGGCCGTCGCCGTGAGGGGCTCCAAGCGCACACCAGTTGCTGACCGGGACAAGCTCCGTAAAATGGGCCGCTGGTTTGCGCAGAATTATAAGGAAACCAGTTCTGCCGTTTTCTCCACGGTGGGGACCAACCGCATGATTCGCGTTAATCAGGAAGCAGGTGGCCTTCCTACAAGGAACTTTCAGGAAGGACAGTTCGAAGGCTTTGAGGCAATATCCTCGGAGACGATGAATGAAAGCATTACGATAGGTCGCGACACATGCTATGGATGCCCTATCCGTTGCAAGTGGCTTGTGGAGGTGGATAGCGACAAATATCCGGTCGATCCCAAATACGGCGGACCGGAATACGAAGCCGCAGCAGTGATGGGGGCCTATTGTGGAATTGACGACCTGGAAGCAGTAGCCTACGCAAACCAGCTGTGTAACGCCAACGGCTTGGACACTATCGGTACGGGCAGCACTGTCGCTTTCGCCATGGAATGTTACGAACGTGGGCTTTTGGGCCCCGAAGATACCGACGGCCTGGAACTAACCTTTGGCAATGCGGAGGCCCTGGTTGAAACTATCAAAAGGATCATAGCGCGAGATGGTATCGGCGATCTCTTGGCAGAGGGCTCCCGCCGCGCAGCGGAGCAAATCGGAGGCGAGGCTTCCAACTACTCCATGAACATCAAGGGGCAGGAAGTGGCGATGCATGATCCCCGTGTCAAATACGGTCATGGGCTCGGCATCGCGGTCTCACCGACGGGCGCCGATCATATGCACAGTGTACACGACAGCGGTTACCAGACGGAGGAAGGCATTGCCGATCTGAAGCCTCTAGGTGTGCTAGACCCCTTGCCCTTTGACGACATAAGCACAGACAAGGTGCGCATGGTGCACCAAGCCATGATTTGGCGTGTCAGCTACAATCTCACGGGTATCTGCTACTTCCATGCCTGGACGCCAGAGCAGACAAAGGAGCTAATCAATGCGGCGACCGGCTGGAACACCTCAGTACTGGAGATATGGCTGGCAGCGGAACGCGCTTATGATATGGCCCGCGTCTTCAATGCGCGGGAGGGCTTTGGCCCCGAGGACGATATGCTGCCCGACCGACTCATGGAACCTCTGCCCGAGGGACCGGTGGCGGGCAAAGTCTACACAAAAGAGGAGTTTCTCCAGGCCCGGAATAAGTTCTATGCCATGATGGACTGGGATCCAGAGACGGCCGCCCCCACAAGAGAGAAGCTTGAAGCCTTGGACATCGCATGGGTAGCGGACCTAATCGAATAGGCCTCCCCGCAGCAATCGCATGCCGACGACAGAAACCCGAGAGCGGGATGAGACGCTCATTCCACTCTCGGGCCTCTTTGTTCATGACGAGAAGATATGCCTCCTCCACTCCTCAAACTCCTCCTATCGCTTTGAGCTTCAAGGCCCAATCCGCATTCTCCGGCGATGGGAACGACGGAAGCGAAACCCTGCCTATATCATCGGATGTGAGAGTGCCTGCGCCCTGCCATTCTCCCTGGCGCGGATCGAACCAGTCAACCTTGTATGACGTAGCAGGCAAGACGGCACGCAACTTTGCCTGAGGGCAATCGGCTTCAAAGTAGATCATGATCAGTGCCTTGTCCGCAGTGGCAGCACAATAAGCCCATCCCCGGTTTCCAGAGACATCTTGCGTCCTGCTGGGATAGACCATACCGGGACGGGGCACAAGCTCCTGGTAAAGGGACCCCTCTGACAGGGCAAAGGTGCGCAAGTGCTGCATCTGCGCGCCCGATTCCCACTGCAGGGATTCCCACATCTTGACGGGCGCCTGAGGCTCAATATCCCCTCCCCACAGGCCATCGGCGCCATATATGTGTCCGGCCAATCCGCCCGATAGGAAACTGCCATATCCTGCTGAGCGACAGTAAAGAGCATCCTCCTCCGTGCCGCCCTCGACCCCCTTGCTCGGCGGCCATCCCGCATAGTACGGCTCGCCGTTAAAGGCCGGCTTGGGCGGCTGGGATTCATGGTAGATTTGTGTCAGATACCAGAACACGTTGTGATCCCGTCGGTTGCCGACCTGATGAATATCGATCCATTTGGCCTCATCCGCATCACCAAAGTCGATAAGCGTGGATCCATCGCAGTTCGCCGACAGCGGCGTCCCAAAGGGCCATACTTCTCAGTCCGCAGGTTGGCTGGCTCGTTGTAAGCTCGGGGCGACAGCGCCATACTGTGCCAGTCATAGTGGATAGGGCTCAGGATGCAGTTGTTGGCATGATACCGCGAGAATACATACTGCATGTAGCGCACATAGGAATCCGGCCAATCGTAGAATCTCTGCCACGCTGGCCCCGTGTCCCGCCGCGCCACCTCGATAAAGGGGATGAATCCCTGGGCGTTTAGATAATCGACCTTGCGATCCAGGTAGCGAAAATAGGCTGGGTTGATGCGATCCACATCGGGAAAGACATCCTGATAGCCCGGCACCCGCCCAGGGAAGAAAAAGGGGCGGCCACCGGCGTTATGCATGTTCTTCGCGCTGTCGGTGCCCGCCTGCTTCCAAGCCTGGCGCACGCCCGTCTGCTGCTCATCCCCAAAGCGAATCTCTGTAGGCTTCCCATCGTTGGCCCACGCGGGGAAGGAGGCGATGATGGCAATACAGTTGTAGCTCTGATCCTTCCGATAGCGCACCATATCCTTGAAGCCCATCTCTGGGCCAACCGGACGCCGTTTGTCATCGTCATACCACTTGTAACGAAAGGTGGCCGTCGACCACCAGGTATCGCCGAGGAGGAAAAAGGGTGTGCCATCGGCATACTGCAACGCATGCCCATTCTCTGTGGGGCGCAAAAACCCCCTGCGGCAAGGGTTGGCCGCTTTCTCTTCTTCTGTCCAAGGTACGGCTACAAAATCCCCTTCTTTGCCATCGAGGCCGGCATCACCGACACTGGAGCCGCTAACCCACGACCAACGCCCTGGACGTGTGGCTGTGATGCGCACGCGAAAGACACGCCCGCCATCCCAGAAGCCATACACCCGCCTCTGGAACTCGGGCCCCTCCAGATCGACCCACACTTCCACTTCCGTATAGGGATTGGCAAAAGCCCCCTCCGCCTCAAGGCTTATCTGCACCTTCTCCCACGTATGGACACGCCTCTCGTCGGTCACCTCGCACTCCTCTGCCTCTCAGTCACGAATTGATGCGAAAACTG
>JAYENT010000013.1:0-3395 GCA_034722245.1 Chloroflexota bacterium | reverse complement strand
GTATAGGGATTGGCAAAAGCCCCCTCCGCCTCAAGGCTTATCTGCACCTTCTCCCACGTATGGACACGCCTCTCGTCGGTCACCTCGCACTCCTCTGCCTCTCAGTCACGAATTGATGCGAAAACTGCCCCAATCGCTAGTACGCCCTGGCAAAGATGGCCACCTGCTCGGTCCGCTTGCCCGTCAAAAAACATCTTCCCTCGTCCTCAGGTGGATCCAATAGAATACAACGAAGGGTGGCCTTGGTCTCATCCTGAACACGATCCTCATCCTCCTCATCGCCAGCCCAGTGAACGCGCAAAAAGCCCCCCTCCTCCTCCAAGACCTCCTTAAATGTCTCGTAATCGGTCACGTGACGGGTGTTCTCTTTTCGGAACGCCTCCGCCTGGTGCAAAAGACCATCCTGCACCTGCTGCAGTAGATCGCCCACATGCTCCGCAACGTTTGCGACAGGCACGCCAAACTCTTTGCCTTCCCGACCGGGCTTGTCTCGACGGGCGCAGACGACGGCATCTTTCTCCACGTCGCGGGGCCCTATCTCCACACGCACGGGTACGCCCCGCATCTCCCAATCGTTGAACTTGTATCCAGGCGTTTGATCCTCACGATCATCCACGTGCACGCGTATTTCCGCCCCCTCCAGTGCAGTACGCACCCGCTCCACCATGGGAAACACCTCGGCCTTCTCTTCCGCATCGCGCCAGATGGGCACTATCACCACCTGAATGGGCGCCAACTGGGGGGGGAGCCGGAGTCCCTGATCGTCTCCGTGGGCCATGATGATAGCCCCAATCATCCGCGTGCTCACCCCCCAACTCGTCGTGTGACAGTACTGTAGTTCGTTGTCCTCATCGAGATAGGTTATGTCAAAGGCACGGGCGAAATTGGTCCCCAGATAGTGGCTCGTGCCCGCCTGCAGGGCCCATCCGTTGCCCATCATGGCCTCTATGGTATAACTATCTACAGCACCGGCGAACTTCTCTCGATCGCTCTTCCTCCCTTTGATCACGGGAATCGCTGCATCATTGATGGCAAAATCGGCGTAAACGTCCAGCATGCGAAGGGTCTCTTCAATGGCTTCCTCCGCCGTAGCGTGGGCCGTGTGCCCCTCCTGCCATAGGAATTCCATGGTCCGCAAAAAGGGACGGGTGCGCATCTCCCACCGCACCACGTTGGCCCACTGGTTGATCAACAGGGGCAGATCGCGATAGGACTGGATCCATCGCGAGTACATGTGCCCGATGATCGTCTCCGACGTGGGACGAACGGCCAGGGGCTCCTCCAGTTCCTTGCCACCGCCGATGGTAACTACCGCAAGCTCGGGGGCAAAGCCCTCCACATGATCCGCCTCTCGTTCCAGAAAGCGCATGGGGATGAAGAGGGGGAAGTAGGCGTTACGATGCCCGGTCGCCTTGAAGCGACGATCCAAGCCATTGCGCACCCCTTCCCACAACTCATAGCCATAGGGCCGAATGACCATGCTCCCCCGCACGGGCGAGTTCTCTGCCAGTTCCGCCTCACGAATAACGTCGAGATACCACTGCGAATAGTCCTCTTTCCGCGGCGTGATCCGGTCCGCCAATGTAATATCCTCCTCAATAATCCTCAATCAATCCGCCTACAACCTCATACCATGTCCTATAAGCCCGCTTCATTTCGCATAATCTTCGAGCGAACACTACACGGCTGGCATAGCATCTCCCGATGGCACATCTGGCCCATCCTTGCGCGTCATGGTGGCGGCCACCCTTATGGCCAGCAGCATATTCCCTTCATTGGCGACCCCCTGCTCCACAATATCGTACGCGGTGCCATGAGTCAGCCCCGTGACAATGAAAGGAAGCCCCACATATAACAGAATCGCCTCGCCAAAGGCCACCGCCTTGACCGCAATGTTGCACTGGTCATGATACAAGAAGACTATGCCATCATAATGGCGCCGCATAGCCTGCACAAAGACGACATCCGCTGGAACGGGCCCTTGCACATCCATGCCCCTCTCGACCAAGGACTCAATGGCCGGCGCGATAATCATCTGCTCCTCAGCACCAACAAGCCCCCGTTCACCGGCATGGGGGTTAAGGGCGGCTACAGCAAGGCGAGGCTGCTTGATGCCAAAATCGGCCATGGTTGCGTGTAACACCCTGGTTGCATCCACGATCTCTGGTACCGTGAGATGGGAGAGGATCTCGCGAAAGGGCACGTGACCCGTCACCGACGTGCAGAAGAGGGACCCCCATTTTATCACGCCATAAACTTCATCCACCTCTGCCAGTTCTGCGAATAACTCAAATTCGGACGCATATCCCTGATCCACCTTTGCCAGCGCCCCCTTGGTGATAGGGGCTAAAACCAATCGGTCCAAATCTCCCTCGACAACGGCGCGAAATCCCCTGCGTATGGAATCCAGGATCATCCTGCCGGCTGCCTCGCTGGCAACTGCCTCCTCTATCGGCGCATAGTCGGAACCGATCTCCAAAACCCGCACCTCAAAAGGGGCCCTACCCATATCCTCGGCCTTTGACGCATCTTCATGTAGCAGGGACACCTTGGGCACAAAGCGTTCCGCTCGCTCGCGCAAAACATCATAGTCGCCAATCAAGACAGGACAACAGACGTCATAGACCTCGAGCGTTGCCAAACTCTTGAGAGCGATTTCGGGGCCAATGCCTGCCGGATCCCCCATGATGATGCCCACCGTTGGTTTATCCTGAGACTGTTCCATATCGGAATCTCTCCTCGACAAGAGTAGTTATCTTTAATTTATCGTGACGTATCCTTCGTGCCTCATCAACATCCCCTATTATGCCTTGTTGCTCTCTTGCGTCAAGTATAGTTGCCCCAAAGCGCAAACTCGCGTTAGAATGGGGCTCACGCGTCGGCGTCCACCGTCCGCCCATACGCGCGGAATCTTCCTACTATATCTGCGGAGGGAAACGATGAAGATCACCAAGATCGAGACGTACAAATACTGGATCGAATGGTGCAACTGGCTGTTCGTCAAGGTCTGCACCGATGAGGGAATCTATGGCTGGGGCGAGGGCTCACTGCATGGTGCCGTCCAGTCCGTGGAGACCGCCATTCACGAAATGGAGCCCGTGCTGATTGGCAAGGACCCGTCCGGCGTGGCGCGTCACTGGCAGGCCATGTACCACGCCTGGCGCTGGCGCGGTGGCCCCACCCAATTCACCGCCATGGGCGCCCTGGACATGGCCCTGTGGGACATCGAGGGCAAGCGCCTGGGCGTACCCGTCTATCGGCTGCTGGGCGGACCCTTTCGCGAGCGCCTCCAGGTCTATGCCAGCCACTGGCTCAGCGGGGTGGAGACGCCCGAGGAGGCCTACGAGGGGGCCCAGGAAGCCGTCCGACGCGGGTTTCGCGCCTTCAAGTGGTCA
>JAYENT010000012.1:0-27049 GCA_034722245.1 Chloroflexota bacterium | reverse complement strand
GTTTTTGACACCGCCCCCGTATCGTTGTATAGTAGCGACACAATCGAGTTTGAGATACCACACAAAAAGACTGCGAAGGAGAGAGTAGGTGGGGGAAATCCCCCAGGGAGAGGGGATCGCTGACTGCAAGTCCCCTTGGGAGGCACCCTATCGAAGTTCGCTCTGGAGTCGACGGCAGAAGTCGCACGAGCATTTGGCGATGTGTAGGTCGTTCCGGTAGCCCACCGTTACCGAGGCAGTCGGTTCGCCCCCTCAGGGGCCGCCGATGGCGAGAGGGTCTCCTGTAGGAGATCAATGAGGGTGGTACCACGGAGTGTTTGCGACTGCAACTTCGTCCCTTGGAGGTTGCAGTCGTTTTCTGTTTTCGATGGTGGAGGGAGACGATATGCTGGAGGACCTACAGCGCATCAGGAAAGAGGCGGAGGAGGCGCTACAGGAGGCCGGGGATCTGGACGAACTCGACGCCTGGCGGGTGACCTATCTAGGCAGAAAGGGGGGCATCACCTCCTTTCTGCGAAGTATAGGGGATCTTCCCCCCGAACAGCGGCCCACAGCGGGCCGCATGGCCAACGAGGCGCGAGCGGCCCTGGAGGAGGCTTTTGAGGCTCGACGCGAGGTTCTGGAGCGTCAGGCGCTGGAACAGGAGGTGGCCCAAGAGGCCATCGACGTGCGGCTGCCGGGCAGGCCCCAGCCCCTCGGGTACCTGCACATCAGCCGACAGACGCTGCGCGAGATATCGCACATATTCGCTCGCATGGGATTCGATGTGCTGAGGACAAGAGAGGTGGAGGACGATCTTACCAACTTCCAGCTTTTGAATTTCCCGCCCGACCACCCGGCGCGGGATATGCAGGATACCTTCTTTACCACCAAGGAGGATGTCCTTCTGCGCACCCACACGTCGCCCGGGCAGATACACGCTATGCGCAAATATCATCCCCATCCATTCCGGGTGATCCTGCCGGGCAAGTGCTACCGCTATGAGCAGGTTACCATGCGCAGCGACCTCATGTTCTATCAGGTGGAGGGCCTGGTGGTGGGGCGCCACGTCACCATGGCTGACCTAAAGGGCGTGTTGATCGAGTTTGCGCGCGCCATGTTCGGCGCCGAGCGCCGGGTGCGCTTCCGTCCCAGTTACTTTCCCTTCACCGAGCCCAGTGCAGAGATGGATATAGACTGCTATTTGTGCGGGGGCGAGGGATGCCCCCTCTGCAAATACACGGGTTGGCTGGAGATACTGGGCTCGGGCATGGTGCATCCCAACGTGCTGCGAAACGGCGGCTATGATCCCGATGTGTTCAGCGGTTTTGCCTTTGGCATGGGCCCAGAGCGCATCTGTATGCTCAAACACGGCATCACCGACATTCGCTACTTTTTCAGCGGTGACGTGCGGTTCCTGCACCAGTTCCCCTAGAGGCGGAGTGTTTTAAGAGAAATGAGAATTCCAAAGTCTTTAGGATGATCTCAACAATCTTTCTATTCGATCACGGAATTATCTCCTCAATTAGGCCGCACCGCTGAGCAGATTTCGAAAGTCTTACCAATAGAGTTTAAAACGAACATGAATCGATGCATGTAAAACGGAGGTAGCAGATCAAATGCGCGTTCCTTTGAGTTGGCTGAGCGACTATGTCACGTGGGATTTGTCCGTCGAGGAACTGGCCGAACGCCTCACCCTGGGCGGACTGGAAGTGGCCAGCATCGACTATGTGGGAGAGGAATGGGATCGGGACAAGATATTTGTGGGGGAGGTGGTGCGGGTACGAGAACATCCCCACGCCGACCGCCTGGTGCTGGCGACGGTGGACTATGGCAAAGGGGAACCCATGGAGGTCATCACAGGGGCCCCCTGCCTGAAGGTGGGGGATTCCGGCCAAAAGGTCGTCTTTGCCATTGAGGGCGCGCGCCTCATCGATCCCTATGCGGATACCCTACAGTATAAGGAACTCGAAAGGACCACCATTCGCGGCGTTTCCTCCGCTGGCATGGCCTGTTCGGAAAAAGAGCTGGGCATATCCCAGAACCATGCCGACATTATGATACTGGACGAAGATGCGCCAGTGGGCGAACCCTTTGCCGATTACTGGGGGGACGTGGTGCTGGACTTGGATCTCACCCCCAACCTGGCCCGCTGTTTCTCCATGGTGGGGGTGGCGAGGGAGGTCGCAGCGCTGACCGGTGGTGAGCGGGATCTGCCCGCCCCCACGGTCGAGGCGAAGGGAGCGCCCATAGCGGGGCAGATTGAGATAAAGATACAGGATCCCGATCTCTGCCCCCGATACAGCGCCGCCCTCATTAAGGATATCGCCATAGGCCCCTCCCCCAAGTGGATGCAGCGGCGCCTCATCCTGGCAGGCATGCGTCCCGTCAATAATATCGTAGATATCACCAACTATGTCATGTGGGAGATGGGGCAGCCCCTTCACGCCTTTGACTATCGCCTTCTGCGGGCCGAGGAGGCCGGCGGGCCGCCGACCATCATCGTGCGACGCGCCCACCCCGGTGAGATCATGACCACGCTGGACGGCACGGAACGCACGTTCACGGAAGAGATGCTGCTCATCACCGATGGCCAGGGGCCGGTGGCCGTGGCCGGCGTCATGGGCGGAGAGGATACCGAGGTCACAGAGGAGACGGCGGATATCCTGCTAGAGTCCGCCAACTTTAGTTTCATCAGCGTGCGCCGCACCTCCCAGGCCCTCAGGCTCCCCAGCGAGGCCTCGCAGCGCTTTGGCCGGGGGGTGGATCCGGAGCTGACCCTGCCAGCCCTCAGGCGCGCCGCAGAGCTGATGCGCACCTTGGCGGATGGGACGGTGGCCGAGGGCTTTGCCGATGCCTACCCCAATCCGCCTGAAACCAGGGTCATCGATTTCAAGGCCTCGGAGGTGGAGCGTTTGCTGGGGATCGAAGTCCCGCCGGAGGAGGTCGTGGATATTCTCACTTCCCTGGATTTCGCGTGTGAGATGCTTCCCGGCGAGCCTCCCGTCATACGCACCACGGTGCCCAGCTATCGCCTGGATGTAAGCATCCCCGCTGATTTGGTGGAGGAGGTGGCACGCATCTACGGCTATGACCGGCTGCCCACAACCCTTATCCGCGATGAGATGCCGCGCCAGGGGCGCAACATGGATCTCCGTCTGGAGGAGCGCGTGCGCGACAAGCTGGTGGGCTGTGGCCTGACAGAAATCATCACCTACTCTCTCACCAATATGGAGAGTGTGGCCAACCTCTCGCCAGATGGCGACGCGCCTGATCCGCAAGACTATGTGCGACTGGCCAATCCCATCTCGGTGGAGCACGAGTATATGCGCCAGACCCTGCTGAACACCACGTTGGAGGCAGTGGAGAGGAACCTTCGCTATCTGGAGCGGGTGGCCGTCTTTGAGATCGCGCACGTCTATCTGCCCCAGGAGGACGAACGGCTTCCGCGAGAGCCTCGCCGCCTGAGCATCGCCCTCACGGGGCCCCGGCAAGAGCGCTCCTGGCTCACCAACGAACGAGAGATGATGGATTTCTACGATCTCAAGGGGATCATAGAGACCCTGTGTGCCCACCTGGGCATTGAGGACGTGGAATATGCGCCCACGGAGCATAATACATTCCAACCCGGGCGCGTGGCCGCGGTCTCTGTGGGTGGGAAGGACGTGGGCGTGCTGGGGGAGGTGCATCCGGTGGTGCGGAATAACTATGACCTGCCCGAGCAGCGCATCGCCCTGGCCGAACTCGACCTGGAGACGCTGCTGCACGAGGCAGAGCCCCTTCAGCAGTTTGAGGCCCCGTCGCGCATGCCGGCGCTCAAACTCGACATGGCCATCGTCATTGATGAGACGGTGCCTCCCGATGAGGTGGAAGCGGTGATTCGACAGACGGGCGGGGAACTGCTGTCCGACGTTGTCCTGTTCGATGTGTACCACGGCGAGCAGTTGGGGGAGGGAAAGAGGAGCCTGGCCTACAGCCTCACGTTCCAGTCTGCGGAGGAGACGTTGACCACCGACCAGGCCGCGGAGCAGCGGGAACGGATCGCCGAGCGTTTGGAAGAGGCCTATGGCGCCCAACTCCGCGCCTAGCGGGAAACAGCGCTTGCGAAAGTGTGGGCCCTGGAGGTTCAAAGCCGTCAAGGCCCAGAACCTCTGTTTGCCTGCGCCACTTTCTTATGGTAACCTTATAAGAGGTGTGTATGCGCAGCAAAGCGCAAACCGTAGTGGTCGAATTGAAGGAGGGGCATTGATAAGGTACGCAGGAACGTAGGGGCCGCGCTCTTCAACTGTGTAGTCCATTCCAGATGCATTCGCAAAAGGACAAGTCAGAAGCGCCCCGATTTATACCTCTGAGCCGCTTCTCCACTGTCTGTCCCTCTCCAGATATCGGCGTCAGGCTGCATCCGTTCGTGGCATCACCGGTACAGACTACGGCCTGCTCTGCTGTGCCCAAAGTAGCCGTATCTCTTTTGCGGCAACAGACTTCGATGCGGGCCCACGTGAGCCGAGACGCTTTCTGTTGGCGCTCTTAGTCACCATAGGAGGTGAAAACTTTTTATGTATGAACCTGGCACGAAGGTGGTTCATCCATTCTACGGAGCAGGGATTGTCACGGATATCCAGGCTGAGGACATCGAACATGAGAAGTATAGATACTATGTCATAGAGACCGCCCCCAATCCCAATTCTACAGAGGTTATCGTGCCCGTGGAGGGAGCCGTTGACGCTGGCCTGCGTCCCGTGAACGATCTAGAAGACATCGAAAACATGTTGAGCGATGGGTGCGTGGTTCCCAACCCGGATGACATCGAGGACGATTTCCACATCCGGCAGGACGCCATGAACAAGAGCCTGAAATCCGGCTCTTTCAAAAAGGTGGTCGAAACAGTAACCAAACTCGCCTTTATGAGCTCTGAGCGCTCCCTGAGTATCCCCGACCGCCAGATACTGGACAAAGGGAAGGACCTCCTGGCCTGTGAGTTGGCATTGGCCTCCGACTCCAGCGTGGATGCGGCAAAGGAAAAGGTCGAACAGTATCTGAAGACTATGCTGTCTGAGGCGTAGCGTCTCAGACTTTTTGCGGAGGCGCCCAACATAGATTCGGTCGCAATGGGGTATTGCGCACCCTTGAGAAGTCGAGCAATGCCTCGCCGGGGTTCTCTAGGGCTCACGGGATCGCCGATGGCATGGATGGCACCCCCTCCCCCGACTGGATACCGTTTCTCGCCAGGCCACAGTCGATACTGTAGCACACGTGGCACACCGCGGGCACCCGCAGCCTGTACCTGTCCCCCTAAACGATGCTGGGGACACACCTGGAGCCAGCGTGACGTGCCACGGCAAGAGTCCGCGTCAGATTGTCCTCTTCATGAGCGTACCCCTCGGCAAAATAGGAACGCTCTCCTTATAGGCTAAGGCAATCAAACGCCGAATCGGGGAGGCATGAGAACTTTTTCCTATTCCTCCTTGGGTTCCTTTTTCCGCAACATGGCGCTCGCCGCTGTCGCCGAGAGCATCTCCTCCCGGCGCGCGTCATTGCCGCCCAACCCATAGATCACGATCTGGCTGCCCTCCTCACGGGCCATGCGCTCCAACACGTTAAGGCGATACATCTCCAGGGCGTCGGCGCCCATGATGGATGCTGCCTCTTCCAGCTTTTGCGCCACGTCCAGTTCCGCCTCCGCCTCGGCGATCTTGGCCTGCGCCGCGCGGCGCGACTGGGCCAGCACGCTCAGCTCTTGAATCAGATCGTCGGGCACGTGGATGTCCGTGATCTCCACAGAGGCCACGTCCACGCCGAAATCGGCCGAGGCCCTGTCAATGATGCGCTCCAACTGGCTGGCGATCTTGTCGCGCTCTCCCAGTAGATCCGATAGTTCCAAGGTGCCGATAATGTCCTTGAGAGCACTGTTGGCCGCTTGGAAGACGGCCTCGGCGTAGTTGGCCACGTCCAGGGCCGCGCGCCTGGCATCCTCCACGCGCCAAAAAACGACGGCCTCACAACCCACGGGCACGTTGTCGGCAGTCAGCGTCTGGGCGGCGGTGATGATGTGCGTCTGCACGCGGATATCCACCTCTGCGGCCACCGACTGGTAGAAAGGTGGATAGGGCACCACCCAAAACTGCCCCGGACCCCGCACGCCGTCGAACTTGCCCAGCTTGAGGGTGACCACACGCTCGAACTCGGGCACGATATACAGACAGCGTGTTATCATTCCTGGTACGATCAGCGATGCCAGGCCACCGACAACGAGCACCAAAATGCCGCCCGGCGTCCCGCGTTGTGCGCCAAATAAGGCGGCCAGCACGAGCGTCCCAAAACCGAGGACAGCGAAGAGGATGAACCACAGGAGCACGCGTAGCGTCCTCTGCACCGTATTCAACGTGCGCCTTCCTTGATCCACATTGCCCTGTAGACTTGTGGCCATATTCCACCTTCCCTTCCCCATAGAAACCACCTTGCACCATTTATGGCGATCTCTGGACGTTAAGATACCGTGTCCGCTACGAAAAGGCAAGTTGACAGGCTGAGGGGATTATGCTATTATCGGTTTGCGATTGGTTGGAGGTTTGATTCTCACAGGGGTAGGCATAAAGTGATTGCAAGCGGCGCTACACGACAGCAGACTCGAGATTCCGCCCCCTGGGGCGCGTGTGTGCAGCCCTCGCATCATCATAAGACATAGGTGAGTCGCTTCTTTGCCCACGCAGCCAGAGACTGACTCACCACACGGACTGGTTCCTAAGGAACTGGTCCTTTTTGTTATCTGTAGCACATCCAGGAAGCGGAATAGAAGCGATGTATGCAAATTCCCTTAGGTCGCAATTGCCTCACGGTCTGACCGATCTATTCTTCGAGCAGGCTGCTCTCAAGACGGACTTGGAGGACCTGTTGCGGGAGGTCTTTCAGGAGTGGGGCTATCAACGTATCATCCTTCCCACCTTTGAGTACTATGACAGCCTGGCCACGGGGGCCAGTGCCGTCCTCAAAGAAGAGATGTACCGCTTCTTTGACCGCGAGGGGCACACCTTGGCCCTGCGGCCCGACATGACGGTGCCCACGGCGCGGGTTGTGAGTACCAAGCTTTACGATCAACCTTTGCCTTTGCATCTCTACTATATAGGGAATGTCTTTCGCTACGAGGAGCCCCAGGCTGGGCGCCGCCGCGAGTTCACGCAGGCGGGCATTGAGCTCGTGGGCGCCGACACGGCGGAGGCGGATGCCGAGGTGCTGGCCGTGGCCATCGACGCCCTGCGAGCCATGAACATCGCCCAGTTTCAGATAAACCTGGGGCAGGTGGCTTTTTTGCGCGGGATATTGTCTCAGGAGACGTTGAGCGACAGCGATCTGGGACGTTTGGAGCAGGCCATCCAGCGCCAAAACGACGTGGAGTTGCAGCGGACGCTGGACGAGTTGGGGATAGAAAACGAGGTGGCCCGCGCCATTCGCGCCCTGCCCCGTCTCTGCGGCGACGAGGGGGTACTGGAGGAAACCAGAACGCTGTGTACCAATGCGGCCTCTCGCCGGGCCATTGACCGCCTGGAGCGGGTCTACGAGCTACTGTGCGCCGAGGGCGTAGGCGATCACGTCATCCTCGATCTGGGCCAAGTGCGCAGCATGGCCTATTACACAGGCATCACCTTTCACGGGTACGTGGAGGGATTGGGTTTTGCCCTCTGCAGGGGTGGCCGTTACGATGGCCTCATTGAGCACTTTGGTCGGGCCATGCCCGCCGTGGGTTTTGCCCTGGGCGTGGAGCGGGCCATGCTGGTCACCGAGATCCCCGTCGAGGTCACGCCCGATCTGGTGATAGAGGCCAGCGACGATCCCGCCTGCCGTCAACTGGCGGCCATGGCCAGGGCAAAAGGCTTGCGGGTGAGGATGGACGTGTTGGGACGCCATGGCGAGGCATTGCAGGACTATGCCCGGGCCATCGGCGCGCGCCGCCTCATCTGTTGCACAGGAAATGGGCGCTATCTGCTCATTGAGGGCGATGTGCAGAGAGAACTCGATCTACAAACAGTGGAAGAGGAGATCATCTCATGGAAAGACTGACTGTCGCCCTGCCCAAGGGGCGCATGCAAAAGGATGTCCTAGCGCTGTTCGGGGAGGCGGGCTATCCCGCCGGTTCACCGAACAGCCGCAAACTGATACTGAACGACACCTTGGGGATATTCCGCTTCCTGTTGGCCAAGCCCTTCGACGTGCCCACCTACGTGGAGCATGGGGCGGCGGCACTGGGCGTGGCGGGCGAGGACGTGCTACGCGAGAACGAGCGTGACATCTATGAGCCCCTGGGGTTGGATATGGCGAAATGTCGCCTGGTGCTGGCCGGCCCGCCCGAGGCCCGCGACCTCAATCTGCGCACGGAGGCCAACCTGCGTGTGGCCAGCAAGTATCCCCGACAGGCCCGTGCGTACTTTCAGGAGCGGGGACTCTCGGCAGAGATCATCTCCCTGAGCGGCTCGGTGGAACTGGCCCCCGCCGTGGGGCTGGCGGACCTGATCGTCGACCTTGTACAGACCGGGCGCACTCTGCGCGAGAATGGCCTGGTGGAGTTGGAGACCATCAGGGAGTCTCAGGCCATGCTCGTCGTCAACCGCGCCAGTCACAAGCTGTACTTCCAGACTATCCAGGAGATCATTCAGAATCTGGCGGACGCGGTGGCGCGCCGCCAAGAGCAAAAGGTGGCGCCATGACGGAAGGGACGTTGGTTCGCATCGTGCGTGGGGCGGCGGAGGCGCGGCGCACCCTCCTGCGGCGCCAGACGCTGGATACCTACGATGCCTCGGAGGAACTCGCCCAGGGCATCGAGCGGTTGTTTGGCGAACCCCTGACGCCGGAGCAGGTCGTGACCCGCATTCTGGCGCGGGTAAAGGCTGAAGGGGATCGGGCTCTCGTGCACTATACGGAGCTTCTCGACGACACGAAACTGACCGCCCTGCGAGTGCCGCCGGAGCGCATCGAGGTCGCCTGGCAGCGCACCGACGCCGGCCTGCGAGAGGCGCTGAGCCTCTGTGCGGCGCGCATCAAAGCCTTCCACGAGAAGCAACCGCGTGGCTCCTGGTTGGCCTGGGATGACGATGGCGGCGCCCTGGGACAGCGTGTGCGCCCCTTGGAACGGGTAGGCATCTATGCGCCCCACGGCAGGGCGCCTTATCCGTCCTCTCTGCTCATGGCTGCCATCCCCGCCCGGGTGGCCGGCGTCCCGCAGATCGCTGTGGCCACGCCTCCTAAGGGGGGAGCATTGAATGATACCATTCTGGCCGCTGCCCACGTCGCTGAGATAGACGAAATATACAGCATCGGCGGGGCCCAGGCCATCGGCGCCTTGGCCTACGGCACCGAGTCCGTCCCCCGCGTGGACAAGATCCTGGGGCCCGGCAACATCTTTGTGGTGCTGGCCAAGCGGCAGGTGTACGGCAACGTGGCCATCGACCAGTTGCCTGGCCCCACGGAGACGCTGCTGATCGCCGATGAAACGGCCTCTCCTCGTTATGCGGCGGCGGACATGCTGGCCCAGGCAGAGCATGATCCCCTGGCCTCGGCGCTGCTGATCACCACGTCGGAGAAACTCGCCCGGCAGGTTCGCAAGGAGATAGGGGAGCAGATCCGCTCCCTCGCCCGGGCAGAGATCATCCGTTCCTCCCTAAAGGCCCATGGAGGTATCGCCGTGGTGGATGACCTGGATCAGGCCATCGAACTGGCCAACGAGTATGCGCCGGAGCACCTGTGCCTGTTGACCGCCGATCCCTGGCAGTTGGTGGGCCGCATAAAGAACGCGGGGGGCATCTTTGTGGGAGAATCCTCCTCCGAGGCTTTGGGCGATTATGCGGTGGGGCCCAGCCACATCATGCCCACGGGGCAGACGGCGCGCTTTTCGTCACCTCTAAACGTCTCCGACTTTTTAAAGATCACCAGCATATTTGCCCCCGGTCCCAAGACCAGGCGGAAGCTCAACAACGCGGCTATTCGCCTGGCGCAGGAGGAGGGGCTGACGGCCCATGCACAGGCCATCCGCATGCGCCAGGACGAACTGGATGGAGGAGAAGTGAGATGAGCGAGACCGCCCTAAGAGCCCGCGACTGGATCGGCAACCGAGTAGAGGGGCTGAAGGAATATGCTCCCGACCCCCCGGAGCAGATCGCCAAAAGGCTGGGCATGCCCGTAGGTCAGCTGATCAAGCTCGACGCCAACGAGAATCCCTACGGACCGACAAGCCACACGCGGGATGTGCTGCGCAGTTACAACCACTACCATCGCTATCCGGACCCTCTTAGCCGCACCCTACGGCGGGCCATCGCCGACTATATTGGCGTCCCTGCCGAGACGATCCTGGTGGGCAACGGCTCCGATGAGTTGATCGATCTGATTCTGCGTCTCTTCCGGCCCGACGGGGTTGGAGGAGGTGTTGATCAAGTGATCGACTGCCCCCCAACCTTTGGCATGTACCAATTCTATGGCACGACCAACGACATGGAGGTACTGCTGTTCCCCCGCGACGGGGATTTTCACGTGGACGTGGAGGGCATCGCGGGACTGTGTGATGAGGATCCCCAGCCCCGCATCCTGTTCGTCACCTCGCCCAATAACCCTGATGGCCAGGTGCTGCCGGAGGGCGATCTGGAGCGCTTGCTGGATCTGCCCCTGTTGATCGTGCTGGACGAGGCCTATGTGGAGTTCAGCGGGAACTCAAAGGTGGGCTGGGTGCAGGACAGGGAGAACTTGATCGTGTTGCGCACCTTCAGCAAGTGGGCCGGGCTGGCCGGGCTGCGTGTGGGCTATGGCGTCTTTCCCGAGGGCTTGATGCACGCTCTGTGGCGCCTCAAGTCGCCCTATAACGTCAACGGCGTGGCGCAGGCAGCCGCTCTGGCCACGCTCGAGGAGATAGACCAGGCCCGCGATAGGGTGGATGCAATCGTCGCCGAACGGCAGAAGCTTTCGGAGAAACTGCAGCAGATCTCTTTCTTGCACGTCTATGAGAGCCAGGCGAACTATATTCTCTGTCGCGTGGAGGGCGTGCCTGTGCAGACTATTCGAGAGGCCATGGAGGAGCGGGGCATCATCCTGCGGTACTATAATAAGTCCCGCCTGCGGGATCACATTCGCATCTCGGTGGGTACGCCGATGCAGGACGAGGCCGTGGTCGTCGCCCTGCGGGGCTTGGACGAGGGAGGGGGAAAGCGATGACGCGCGAACGCATGTGCACTATTCATCGAGAGACGCGCGAGACGGATATCCATTTGACCCTTGATCTGGACGGCGAGGGCAGATGGAAATTGGATACTGGCGTGCCCTTTTTGGACCATATGCTCAGCCACGTGGCCAAGCACGGTCTCTTTGATCTTACGATCACCTGCGAGGGCGACGTCGAGGTGGACGCCCATCACAGCGTGGAGGATATCGGCATCGTCCTAGGACAGGCGTTGCAAGAGGCGTTAGGAGATAAGGTGGGAATCTATCGCTACGGACAACAGATGATACCCATGGACGAGGCCCTCGTGCTGGTGGCGCTCGATTTCTCGGGGCGCTCCCTGCTGGTCTACGACGCGCCCCTGCCCGCGTCGCGGGTGGGCGACTTCGATACCGAGCTTGTCCCCGAGTTTCTGCAGGCCCTGGCACGCCATGCCGGGCTCACTCTCCACGTGAGGCTCTTCCACGGCGAGAACACGCATCACATCATCGAGGCCATATTCAAGGGCCTGGGGAAGGCCCTACGACAGGCCGTGGCTTTGGACCCCGGACGGAGCGACATCCCATCGACCAAAGGCCTATTGTGACGTGCTGACGATCATAGACTACGAGATGGGCAACCTGCGCAACGTGTACATGGCCTTTCGGCGCCTGGGGGTGGAACCGCGCGTCACGTCGGATCCTCGGGAGATACGGGAGGCGGAGGCGCTGGTGCTTCCGGGCGTGGGCGCCTTCGGCGACGCTATCGATACGATACGGCGCATGGGGCTGGAAGAAGCCATCCTTGAGGCCATCGATGAGGATCGCCCCTTTTTAGGCATCTGCGTCGGCCTGCAACTCCTCTTTGAGCTCAGCGAGGAGATGGGAGAGCATCGGGGATTGGGCGTTCTGCCGGGCCGCGTGCGCCGCTTTCCCCGGGATCTGACCGTGCCTCACATGGGGTGGAACCAGATTCACCAGGCAAAAGACGTGCCCCTCTGGCGCGGTCTGCCCGACGGGAGCTATGCCTATTTCGTGCACTCTTACTATGTGGATCCTGAGGAGAAAGAGCTCATCGCCGCCAGGACAGACTATGGCAAGGATGAGGCGGGGAAGTACGTTCACCCGCCAATCGTCTATACCTCCGCCATCGCCAGGGACAATCTGTATGCCATTCAGTTCCATCCCGAAAAGAGCCAGAATGTGGGCGAGCGCATTCTGCGCAACTTCTCCGTCCAGGCTGGGCTGCTAGGGGAGAACACATGATCGTCTATCCAGCCATTGATCTGCGAGGGGGACGCTGTGTGCGCCTGCAACAGGGCGACGCAGGGGCCGAGACCGTCTTCGCTGATGATCCCGCGGAGGCGGCGCGCCGCTGGGCGGCCGAGGAGGCAGAATGGCTCCATGTGGTGAACCTGGACGGCGCCCTGGGGGAATCGGGCGCGGCGAATCTGGTGGCACTGGAGCGCATCATGGAGGCCGTCGATCTGCCCATCCAATTTGGGGGTGGGCTTCGATCCTTGGAGGATGTCGAGCGCCTTTTGGACATGGGCGTGGCGCGTGTTATTCTAGGCACCGTCGCTGTGCGTGATCCGCAGATCGTGGAGCAGGCTGTGGCTGCTCACGGCGCCCAGCGTGTCATTGTGGGCATTGATGCCCGCGATGGGCTCGTGGCCATTCATGGCTGGGTGGACACGTCAGATGTACAGGCCGTCGCTCTGGCGCGACGCATGAGGGATGTGGGCATCGAGCGCGTGGTCTATACCGACGTGAGACGCGACGGCATGCTCACGGGCGTGAACGTGGCCGCGACGGTGGAATTGGCCCGCGCCTCGCGGCTGCGGGTCATTGCCTCGGGGGGTGTTTCCTCCCTGGACGACATTCGCGCTCTCAAGGCCCACGAAAAAGAGGGCGTAGAGGGGGTTATCATCGGCATGGCCCTTTACCGGGGAGAGATCGAACTGGCACAAGCCCAGGAACTAGCTGCAGCAGAACGGACAGATTAAAGGAGTGAGAGTATATGTTGGCAAAGCGCGTCATCCCCTGCCTGGACGTGATGGATGGGCGGGTCGTCAAAGGAGTGAACTTTGTCGAGTTGCGGGATGCCGGAGATCCGGTGGAACATGCCAGGATCTACAGCGAGGAGCGGGCCGACGAACTCGTCTTTCTCGATATAACAGCGTCCCACGAGAAGCGTGATATCGTCATCGACATGGTGCGTAAGGTGGCCGATGCCATCAACATCCCCTTTACGGTAGGAGGCGGCCTGCGGACGGTCGAGGATCTGCGTAACATCCTTCTCGCGGGGGCGGACAAGACGTCGATCAACAGCGCCGCCGTCCGCACGCCGGAGCTGATAAGCGAAGGAGCCAAACGTTTCGGCTCCCAGTGCATCGTGGTGGCCATCGACGTGAGGCGTGAGGAGGATGGCGAATACCAGGTCTATATCAACGGCGGGCGCGTGCCCACGGGCCTTGAGGGTGTGGCCTGGGCCAAGGAGGTCGAGGAGCGGGGCGCGGGCGAGATACTGCTCACCAGCATGGATCGCGACGGCACACAGGAGGGCTATGATATCGAGATAACCCGGGCTATCTCCGATGCTGTCTCCATCCCCGTGGTGGCATCTGGGGGGGCCGGGAAATTGGAGCACTTTTACGAGGCCCTGACCGAGGGTGGGGCCAGCGCCGTTCTGGCTGCCTCGCTGTTCCACTTTCGCGAGTTGAGCGTCTCCGAAGTCAAAGAGTATCTGGATGAGCGCGGCCTGCCCGTGCGATTGTGAGCGCCGAAATGTCATCTGAACCGTTGGAGCGTGTGAGTGCCCAAGCGCTCACGTGGGACGAAAAGGGATTGATCCCCGCTGTAGTGCAGGATGCGCAGACGCTTGAGGTGCTCATGGTGGCCTATATGAATCGAGAGTCCCTGGGCCTCACGTTGAAAGAAGGAGAAACCTGGTTCTGGAGCCGCAGCCGGCAGACACTATGGCATAAGGGAGAAACCTCAGGGAATACGCAGGCGGTGTGCGAGATTCGCGTCGATTGTGACGCCGACACATTGCTGGTTTTGGTGGAGCCCGCCGGCCCCGCCTGCCACACGGGCGCCAGAAGTTGCTTCTTCCGCACCCTGTCAAACGAATAGCATGCGAGGAGAAAACGTGAGCCAGACCATAGAGACGTTGCAGGGGGTAATCGAGGACCGAAAGCGGCACCCAAAAGAAGGGTCCTATACCTGTGCCCTCTTGAAGGCCGGCGAGGGAGAGATTCTAAAAAAGATTGGCGAGGAAGCGGTTGAGGTGGTGGTGGCCGGTGCCCTGGAGAGCGACGAGCGCCTCGTCTACGAGACGGCGGATCTCTTCTATCATCTGCTGGTGATGCTGGCCGCCCGAAACCTGCGCTGGGAAGACGTGGAGTCCGAGCTCAGGGGCCGCTTCCAGTGAGCCGCGCCTCTGCCAAAGTGCGCGAGCAGTGAAGGTCTTGAGGAGAGAAGGCGCTGCATGGATGGCAATAAAATCTTTACAAACCCCATAGAGGCCATCCTCTTCGATCTCGACGGTACGTTGGTGGAGACGGATAACCGCTGGGCGGCGATAGTGGCGGACAGACTCAAATCCTTGCAGGGCATCTTCCCGCGACTCGATACGGAGCGCTGGGGCCGCAAGCTTGTGATGGCCATCGAGACGCCCTCCAACTATGCCATCTCCCTGCTGGAACACGTGGGGCTAGGAGGCAGTTTCCTTGGCCTTGCGGATCTGGTTCGCCAATCAAGGGGATTGGCCACCCAGGGGGCCTCGGTGATGGTACAGGGGACGGAGGAACTGCTCACTCGCCTTAAGCCGCGCTACACCCTGGGTATCGTCACCACGCGCGCTCGCGCCGATGCCCACTATTTTCTCAAGTGTATGGGATATCAGGACCTCTTTTCCGTGGTCATCACGCGCCAAGACGTGTTACGCATGAAGCCGCATCCTGCCCCCGTAGAAAAGGCCATGGCCGCGCTGCACGTCTCTCCCCAGCGGTGTATCATGGTGGGGGATACGGCAGTAGATGTCCGTGCGGCCCGAGGGGCCGGCGCCTACGCTGTGGCCGTGCTCTCTGGCTTTGGTCAGCGCCAGGAGTTGGAGCGCGCCGGCGCTCATCTGGTGCTAGAACGCGCCGTCCAGCTACTGGACTATTTGCCCTCCCAGAAGGAGAAGTAACAGCGCTGTCTTCAGGCGTCGCTATTAGGCCCCAAGAGTTAGTCGGAGGTTTCCCCTGTCGCTTCTATACGCCACAGCTTATCAAAGCTCTCCACGCGATCCAGATAGAGAATACCGTCAAGATGATCGATCTCATGTTGGAACGCCTGCGCCAGGGTTCCTTGCCCTCGATAGCGGATGCGCCTGCCTTCCAGATCCTGTCCTTTGACGACGACGCTGGTAGCTCGCTTGACCAACCCTCGATAGCCGGGGACCGATAGACAGCCCTCTTCCATCTCCTCCTCGCCTCGGGTTTTGACAATTTCGGGGTTGACCATCACGTATCGCTTGGCGGACGCGATCTCTTCGCCTTCCTCGTTCACCTGGGGCGGCATCTCAATCACGAACACGCGACGCAACACGCCAATCTGGGGAGCGGCCAACCCTAGCCCCTGCGCGGCATGCATGGAATCGAACATGTCCTCTATGAGCTGTTCAAGACGGTCGCCAAAGTGGCTGACCCTCTTTGACTTTTCACGAATTAGCGGATCATCAACGGTAACAATTTCTTTTACAGTCATAGTATCGACGCTCTATACGCCAGTAGTCTACCCATATCTTAGTCTCGAAGGGATGGGAAGGGGAGTGCGCCATGGATTGCGGCTGTACAAAGTATAACCATTACATGCATCCCGTGTCTTCTCTTGGCTGTCTCTTTAGAGGCAGCCAAGAGCCAATTGTCAAGGCGAGATGGCACTATAGCGGGGGAGAGATCGCCCGCCCCTGCACAGGCTCCCATTCTCGTGTGGGGAACCCGTGTGCACGGGCTCCCGCCGTCAGACACAAAAAAGCCGAAACCCAACCACGGTTCCGACTTTTTCTTCAATCCAGCATATTATGTGAGATCCTTTTCCACGCCTGCTCTTAACCATGGCCGAAAAATCGCTGGGGAGGCGGGCGTATTGGATCCTCGTTTATACTTCTTCCCCTTCCTCGCCATCATCTGCAGCATCCAAGGTCGATTTGACCTCCTTGGAAGCCTCCTCCACTTCCTTGGAGGCATCCTTGAATTCTTTGACGCCCCTTCCCAACGCGCCGCCAATCTCCGCCAGGCGCCCCGCACCAAAGATGACGAGTACAATCACGAGAATGATGATCAGTTCTGTAGGGCCAAGATTCGGCATCGCTTCCCTCCTTGGATAGTGCAACTGCCCTTGTTGGGCCTATTCCTCTTCTTCTTCGCTCTCGTTCGTGGGCGCGCCTTCGACCTTCGTGGCAGCAGTTTCTTGGGCTTCGTCTTCTGGATTCACCGCCTGGCGGAACTCTCTGACGCTTTTGCCAAGGGCCCCTCCCAGGCTGGCGAGCTTCCCCGCCCCAAAAATCGCAAGAACGATGACGAGAATGATGATCAACTCTGTAGGACCAAGGTTTGGCATGTCTCACTCCTGATACTGTCAAGCTTAACCCTATTTTACTCGATATGGGACACAAGTCAAATCACCAGAGCGGCTGGTAGACAGGACAAGGTCTCCTATTCCATATCGACGTCATAGTCCAGGGGCACAAGCTCGATCCAGGTCTTGCCCGGTTTCAAGGGGATGATATTGCCCTCGTCGTCATAGTATTCTATGAGTTCCCTGGGCGCTTTTTCGATCCATTCTCCCTCGACAACCACGCCATCCCGGCAGATCTCGGCGGGACCTGACCCCGACATCTCAATGTCAATGAGACGGGCGCCGTTGCTGTCCACCAAGTCCGTCGCTTTGTGCTTTGTGTAAAAGAGGATGACGTTTGCGGCGTGAAGCTGTTCCCCGGTCAAGGCGTCCACATGAGGCTCACCCTGTACCTGGCGCAGATAGTAGCCCTTTTCTACCGCGTATGTCCAATCGACCGCACACAGCCTGGGATAGGGTATATGGATGGCTGAAGCGCTGTCGCCGATGGGCACCTGGCTACTGAACTGGTATCCCTCGATAGGTTCTTTTCGCTCCCAGCCCTTTTTCTCCAGGTATTCGTGAACGGCCTCCACCGACGTGTACAGCCGCCCGCGCCAATCGTATCCGGACAAGAGCCCATACGGCTGCGGATGAAAGTACTCGTCGAGATCGACAAAGGAAGCCTGCGATATCATGTAACGAATCGTGTCGTTAGCGCCGCTGTGGACCAGCGCCCCATCATACTGGGGGACGATGTCGAGGGTGACCAGACGAGAACTGCGAATGGGCCGAATGCGTTCCGCGTTGTTGTTCAGGTATATAGCCGTAAATCGGGTAAGCGCCCATCCTTCCATAAGCTCCTCATAGACGACATCCGCGCGGCCCAATCCCTCCTGAGGTCGAATCTCAGGATCGTTGCCCACGCGCACCGCCAGCACCCGTCGCCGCAGGTGATCGAGGTCCTCCACCTTGGTCCCCGTCAGCGGGCTCACGTCTGTGGGCACCGGGGTGGCTGTCGGCGACGGGGTGGCTGTGGGCACCGGAGTGTCTGTGGGCCTTGGCGTATCTGTGGGGGTAAACGCGGGCACGGAGGTAAAAGTGGGTTTGGGCGTTTGCGTCGCCCGTATCGGTGCCTGTGTCGGTGTGGGCAGTTGCGGCTGGCAGGCTGTAGAGGTGATGGCGATCAGAAGCAGGAAACTGATAAGGATCAAATGAGATGGGAAAGCCCTGACACCTCTAAACGTGCCCAGAAAATTATGCATGTACGCGTCACCCCTCGCATTCTTGGTCCATTCCACAAACAGGGGGGATTATAGCACATGGAGGGGACAAGACGAAAACGGCAGCTTCACAGCCGGCCCGAGGCGTGAACGTGTTGTCTGGAGGAGGTGGTGCCCGTTTTCTTTATGTGAACTGCGGTTGGTGTGCTGTGGGGAGTCGCACGACGAAGCAACTTCCAACGCCCGGTTCGCTATCGACCTCGATGCTGCCCCCCAGCTTATTCACGATCATGTTCGAGATGGCCAGGCCGAGCCCCGTTCCCTCGCCCCGCCTGCAAGGGGGGCGGACTGTGTAGAACTTATCAAAGATGTACCCCATTTGCTCTTCCGTCATGCCCACGCCCGAATCTCTAACGGAGAAGATGACTTCGTTGCCCTCTTTTTCATGGGTTAGGGTGATCTCGCCCCCGGCGTCGGTGAACTTGATGGCGTTGCTCAGCAGGTTCGTGAGCACTTGTTCCAGCCCCCCTCTGTTGGAGATGAATTCCCCGCTTTCAACACCCTTTATGGTTATATGTAGGCCTTTTTGCTCGGCGAGGGGCAGGCACCCGTCAACGACGGAGCGCACTAGCTGGTTCGCATCGACGGGCTCGCGAGAAAGCTCGTACTTGCCGGCCTCTAGGCGGGCCAGATCGAGCAGGTTCTCGATCAAATGTATCTGGCGTTCCGTCTGGGCATCTATCATGGTGAGATACTCCCGACGTTTCGTGCTCTCGGGAGGGTCCATGAGGAGCAACCGCACCAAGGTCTTGATGGTCGTGAGGGGAGTGCGCAGTTCGTGCGAGGCATAGGCGACAAAATCGGATTTCATGCGCTCAATCTCGGCCTCTTTTGTGGTATCACGCGCCACGTAAAGGGTGCCCGCTGGCACTCTGTCAGTTTCGGAGAGCGTCACGGTGCTTAGGCGGAAGGATCTTCCCCCATGTTCCACGAGGGGATGCATCCCCGCCTCACGGCTCTGCTCTCTGTACTCTTCCAATTGCTCCAGGAACCAGGCAGGAACCGTTGCATTCTTTTCAATATCCAGCAGGCGCTGTGCGGCGTGATTGAAGAGCAGCACATGGTCCTCCTCGTCCACCACGAACACCCCCTCTGTCATATTGAGCAAAATGCCGCGCAGCAAATCGCGCTCGCGCCCCAGGTTGCTAAAGAGGCGCCCGTTCTCAAGGGCCACTCCCAATTGATGGCTGAGGATGCGCAGTGCCTGCATCTCGTGGAACGACGAGGGCGCGCCTTCCGTGGAGCACAGGGTGAGCATCCCTTCCAGGCCGCCTCGAGAGCGGAGGGCGACGTGCGTAAAGGACGCACCGCCACTGGATGGCTCGCGTATGATCACGTTTGTCGTTCCGCTGGCCGACGGTAGCCACTCCCTGGGAACGGGACGCACCTCTTGAACTGCCAGACGGTCGGGGCAACCGTGACGATGACGCAGACGGAGCACGTCGCCATCCTTGATATAGACGGCAGCACAATCGTATCCCGTATTCCTTTCAATATGCAGTACTGCTAGCGACAACAGGGCCTCAAGATTGAGGCGGCCAAGCATGTCCTCGCCGGCGATCACAAGGGAATGCATCTTTTCGTTGAGCGAGCGCAGCTCACGGTTGCGATCCCGCAGCGTCTCTTCGCTCCTCTCCGCCTCGGAGGCAAAGCCGTAGATGAGGAGAGCGACGAAAAAGAGATAGGGCAAACCGAGGACGAGGACCTGGGGCGTGCCATCGGGCATCAGCAATCTTTGGGCAGAGATGACGTCCCTTCGCCCCAGGAAGAAAAGGCAGACGTAGGCTATGCTGCTAAATAGCGTCAAAGGGAGAACCGCCCGGTGGCCGATAAGCCATGCACCCATGATGATGGGCCAAAGATAGGCCAGCGCAAAGGTATATCCATCGGTGCCCAGAAAGAGGATGATAAGTGTCGTGATGGCTATTTCCACGCCGAAGCAGAGATAGCCCAAGAAGGCCACGTCGCGCTGCTTCCAAAGGTAAAAGTATACGCCGTTGATACTCAGATGAAAAGCCGCTGCACAATAGAGCGAACGCAGCGCTGGCGGAGGAGGAAATGGATTTAGGACGGTCAACAGGGTGAAAAAGACCGCCGTCCACGCTGTGCGCCCTATGATAAAGAGGCGCCAGAGTCCCAGCTTTCTCTTTTCCATCACATGGCTCTTGTATTCACCTGCTTCTCCAGGCGGTCCGGCAGCCACAGCACGAGGCTCTGCCTGCCATCCTCATCCCGGCGTGTGGAAATCTCTCCGGCATGCTTTTGGACGATGTTGCGGGCGAATCGCAGTACGTCAGCGAACTCGGACTCCATTGCAACATCCTTCGGACAGCCGGCGTCGGTGATCACGAACTCTAGTCCGCCTTCTTTGGTTCTTCTCGCCCCGATATACACCTTCTCTCCCCGAGGACTTAGCTCCGTGGCCGATTTGAGCAAGCCGGACAGGACGCGCGACATGGCGGTACCATCGATGTTGCCGCGCAAAAGCCCGCCGCAAGAGATTTCTAGGTCTATGTCCTTTTCGTTGGCAATCCGCGCCGCGGCTGCGGCCGCAGTGCGCAGCATCGGCGCCACCCGGGTAGGAGTTCTCTTGATCGGCTGCTCGCGGCCTGTGCTTGCCGCCAAAGCCATCTCAGAGAGATCGTCAATCAAATCACTCAGTGCTTGCGCATCCTGTAGCATGCTTTCAAGGTATCGTTCCCTGCTCCGTTCGTCCTCGCCCACGCGCTCCGAAAGGAGTAGGTTCAAATGTGCCATAAGGGTGGTCACCGGCGTACGCAGGCGGCTCGACACCTGGGTCAAAATCCGCCGCTTCAGATCGTCGATCTCGCGGCGTTCCTCCTGGCGTGTTCTTCTGATGCGCTCTATGACCGCCGAGATCCGCGCCTCCAACTCCTGAGGGTCAAACGGCTTGACGATATAATCGTCGGCTCCCCCTCGCAGTCCCTGCAGCCGATCCTCGACCTCGCTCTTGGCGGAGAGAAAGATAAAGGGAAGGCTGGAGCCCGTGAGACTGTTTACCCGCGTCTGGAATTCGAACCCATCCATGCCTTCCATGAGGATGTCCGAGACGATGAGATCTGGGGGATCATCGATCAGCATGTCCAGAGCCTCGGAACCGCTCTTCGCCGTCATCACCTCATAGCCACTGCGGCCGAGAAATTCTTGCATCAGAAATAGTAGCTGAGGCTCGTCGTCCACAAACAGGATGCGCGCCTTCATCAGTATGGCCTCCTGAGGAATTCGTTGCTAAAATTGGGTACATTGGCGAGTTCCCGCACCAGCAGTATAGCAAAGAACGGCATTCGGGGCGGGTAAGTGACGTAAAATGAACATTAAAAAGCCGTTAAGCCGCATTCGCGCTCCGATGTGTACGAAATACGACGGGAATTGCGTCCCTTGGTACCGACACTTTCGTTGACAGACCACACTGGACTGCTATAATCCAGGGCGATGCACCTTGGCTGCCCTGAAAAGGGGGGCGAGAGGAGGATGTGGGACATGTTGCGGGTGGGCCTCGCGCAACCACAATATAGAATAGCCCTCTGCCCACTGAACGAGAGCTTGCAGTAGATGCGACCTAAAGAGATATGGAGGTATCCCATGGTCAAAGCAGCAGTCATGACGGCACCGAACGAACCACTTGAGATACAGGAGTTCCCCCTCCCCACTCTGGAAGAGGGGGCCATCCTTCTGCGAACTGTAGTCAGTGAGGTATGTGGGACCGACGTCCACCTCTATCACGGACACCTGGCTGGCGTGCCCTATCCCATTATTCCCGGTCACATAAACGTGGGCGAGGTGGCGGATCTTAGAGGGGAGCCCACAGATATGGACGGCAATCCCCTGCGCAAGGGGCAGATCGTCACTTTCCTCGACGTACACGAGACCTGTGGACATTGCTGGTTTTGCACCGTTGCCAAGGCCTCCACGCGCTGTCCTCATCGCCGCGTCTACGGGGTCACCTATTCGGCGGAAGAAGGGCTCTTGGGAGGCTGGTCGGAGATGATCTACCTCAAGCCTGGGGTCAAGGTGCTTCCCCTGCCCCCATCCGTGCCGCCAGAACGTTTCATAGGAGCCGGCTGTGGCTTGCCCACCGCCGTGCACGCCATGGAGCGGGCAGAGATCATGCTTGGCGACACGGTGGTGGTGCAGGGCAGCGGGCCCGTGGGATTGTCAGCGGCCATCCTCTCTCAAATCAGCGGTGCCACCCAGGTCATCGTCGTTGGGGGGCCTGAAAGGCGCTTACAGGAGGCAAGACGCATTGGTGCCGACATGACCATCAACATTGAGGACGCCCCACCGGAGGAGCGCCTGGCCCGCATCCTTGACGCCACCCAGGGCCGGGGCGCCGACGTGACCATTGAGGCCACAGGAAATCCCCAGGCCGTCCGCGAGGGGTTCGCCATGACCCGCGACGCGGGCCGCTACGTGGTGGTGGGGCAGTACACCGATTTGGGCGATATTCGTATGAATCCCCACCAGGACATAAACCGCAAGCACCTGGAAGTTCGAGGATGTTGGGGCAGCGACTTCAGCCACTTGTGGCGCGGGATGCGCGTCTTGGCCAAACACGGGGATCGGTTTCAATGGGAGCGTTTCATCTCTCGTCGCTACAGCCTGCAAGAGGCCAATCAAGCCCTGGGCGACGTGGAACACTATCGTACAGTGAAGGCTCTGATCGATCCGAATCTGTAGAAATATCTTATTGTATGGAGGAAGCGATGGACAAGGAATTGGGAATATACATAAGCGCTGTGCCGGAGGCGGATGCTGAATGCGAACTTGTGGGGCGGCTATTGGCTGAGATGCCTCGCTCGGTCAAGTGGACGATAAAGCGTACCCCCAGGCCATACGAGGATCAGCGCATAGATGCCGAGGCCCTGCGCCAGAGCCAATTCTACCTCATCGTATTAGGGTCGGACATTGTGGCGCCCATGGGTATAGAATGGCGCATGGCGCAGGAAAGCAGCCTAGAAACCTTTGCCTTTCGCAACGTGGAGACGGGGTTTACTCCTGCAGCCATCTTTTTCAGCCGCCACGTGGGTGCCTCCTGGCACAACTATCACACGCCTGGCGAGTTCATTCGTGCCTTTGAGCGCTCTCTGATCACAGCGCTCATCCAGGGCACGCCAGGATATGGATTGGACATGGACGACATCGAGATCCTCTCGGCACGGCTTGAGGCCTTGGAAGACAAGGGGGAAGAAACCGAGGATCAGCGGCGAGGCGCCGGTCGAGGAGGCGTCATCCTCTCCACCGACTAGACGGCGCCTACAACCCGCCTGCTAGTTCGCGTCAAAGCGCGTCTCGGACAGGGCACGCAGGCGTTCGGCTGCCGCCTCTGCCGTCAGATCGCGTTGGGGAGCGGCCAGCATCTCATAGCCCACCATAAACTTTTTGACCGTGGCCGAGCGCAGCAGGGGCGGATAAAAGTGCAGGTGGAGATGCCATTCAGGGTGTTTTTCGCCATCGGTGGGCTGTTGATGGATGCCCATGCTGTAGGGGAAAGAGGTCCTAAAAAGGTTGTCGTACCGAATGGTCAGGCGCCGGACGATGTTGGCCAGTCCATCCCGTTCATCGTCCCTTAGTTCCGTCAGCGCGGGGACGTGCCGGCGGCTTATGATCATGGTCTCAAAAGGCCAAACGGCCCAAAAGGGCACCACCGCAACAAAGTGCGCATTGTCACACACGATGCGCGTCTGACGCACCTCCTCTGCCCTTACATAGTCACAGAGCAGGCAGGTACCGTGCTTTTGGAGGTACCGGGCCTGTGATCGCTGCTCCAAGGCCGGCAGTTGTGGTATCGTCTCGTTGCTCCAGATCTGGCCGTGAGGATGGGGGTTGCTACAGCCCATCATCTGGCCCTTGTTCTCAAAGATTTGCACATAGTTGATATAGGATCTGGCGCCGATCTCGCGGTATTGTTCCGCCCACACGTCCACCACTTTTCGCACGTCGGGCTCCGCCATCTGCGGCAGTGTCAAACTGTGATCGGGAGAGAAGCAGACCACGCGACAGATGCCGCGTTCGCTTTGGGCTATGAAGAGATCCTCCTCGTTTATCTGGCCCTGGGGCGTGCCACGCAAAAGCGCGGAGAAGTCGTTGTCGAACACAAAGGTGCTTGTGTATTCCGGGTTGCGAACGCCTCCCGCGCGTTCGTTGCCGGGGCAGAGGTAGCAGTTGGGATCGTACGAGGGCCGCGCCTCGTGCACGGGCTCTTCCTCCTGGCCCTGCCAGGGGCGCTGGGTACGGTGAGGCGAGACCAGGACCCATTCGCCGCTCAGTGGGTTAAAACGCTTATGGGGATGTTCGGATAGGTCAAAGCCCGTCATATATCCTCCTCCTCGGTAGCCCAGTACGCAGCACGCCCTCGGAAGTGTTGGACGTGCGCTATCAGGCACTTTTGGGCAAACTAGGGCAGAAAACTTGATCCATGCCTAACAAGATCACATTGTAAAGATATGCTGATAAGTGCCCGGCAGCTTACCATGCCTTTCATGGAGGCTGGATTCCTTCGTGCCGGACCATACCTTGGCGGGGAATGGGTATGGTATAGTAATCCCCTTTCGTCCAGTAGCCCGCCTCAACCAGCGCCCACGTTCCCTGCACACCGCCCATGGGTACGTCGAATTGCAAGAGGGTCCCGCCGCCCGGCTCCAGCGGCGCCGGCGCCTCCTGTTTGGCGCTGAACGTATGCTCTCCGTCGGGCTCCCAGCCCCAGACTTCGATGCAGTCGGGGTGCACGGGCGCAGTTCCCACGTTGGAGACCTGAAGGAAGATGCGGAGAATATCCGATGCCACATACGTCCTCATATTATCGGCCCTCAGTTCCGGCCCCTCCACAGGGAAGGAGCAGGCTACCTCGTCAAAGTAGAACGTCTTCCCCCCCTTGTCGTAGCCCATGTGCATTCCCCGCCAGACGCCAACGTCCTGCGGAACCACCGCGCTGCGGAGCACAAAGGAACCCTTCTCACCCCCTCCCAGTGTATCTGACATGCCCACGCACGCCGTCCAGCGTTTGCCATCGGGGCGCTCGCCCTCAAGCACCAGATCGTCGAAGGCGTGGTCCTTTTCTCCCACGTTTTCTATCTGCACCGTCAGCGTTATATCCTCGCCAACGCCGACATGCGAGGGGGCCCGCACCTGACTCAGGTGAAGGGAGGAAGGAGCCACGGTTATCTCGCCGCCTGCCTCCACCGTCCGCGGTTGGCCGTCCATCACATAGGCGAGTCCCCGCACCGCCCACGGCCCAGAGACGGTGGGTTGGAACGGCACCTCTATCGTCAGAGAGGCTTTCCCGTCAAGCGTCCACGGCCCGTGAACCTGGGCTGCACCCGAGACGTCCGCTGGCCCGGCGAGCAGCACGTGTACGTCGTCGAGGAGTGCCTCTCCGAGGCCATCGTTACGCAGAGGAACCGAAAGGCGAACCATCTCCCCCAGGGTCACCTCTGCGTCGGCCCGTATGGGCCCACCGACGACGACCTTGGCGGGGCATCCTCGATTGTGGATGATGGCCCCTTCGGTGAATAGGGTGAGAGGTAGGCCAAACAACCGCTCTAGACGGCCGTAGTCGGGGCAGCGCCACGTTTTCCCCTCTTTTTCCAGCAGTTCCACGTGCAGATGCGCCGCTGGTACGCCCGAACTCCCGGAGTGCGCCACCAGATCGCCCGTTTTGACGTCACGCTCCCCGGACTGCGCATCTTGCAGGTGGGCCAGCCGCACCAGCCAGTTCCCGTCCTTGGTGACGATCTCCACGTAATTCCCGTAGTTGGTTTCCAGCAGGCGCTCGTCGCGCAGGAAATAGGCTCTGCCATCGATGGGGGCAAATAGGGGCGTTCCCGCCTCCATCGAAAAGTCGAAGGCTATTCCCGTTGCTTTGTGCTGAGCCCAGTGTCCTTCTGGGCCCCAGGTTATCTCGTATCCTTCCCCGCAGGACCAGGGCAGGGCAAATTGCCCCGGCAAGGCATAGTTGGGCTCTGTGGCATGCGCTGCTCCGGGGAGGACGAAGCAGATCGCCGCCAGGAGGAACACTCTCCATACCAAGCGCCGGACGCTGACTTTCATCGGCAGATCAACACAGGAAACCATGCACTGCGCAATGTGCGGTCCACTGTACTGCCAAGGAACATCCTGACTAGAGGACGATAACCATAGCCCCCCATCAGCAACAGATCGGCCTGTTCCTCGCCCATGATTCTGAGAATTGCGTCTTCAGGTGATCCCTGTTCGTAGTGGATAGCGACATCCCGCTGGATCGATGCTTGAATGTACTCTTGGGCGTCCTCAAGTGTCTCCCGATCGGCGCCGGGGTCTTCCACGGTCACGATGGCCCCCTCCGCCTCCCAGCACTGCATCAGATGGCGGAGCACAAAGAGGGCTTCGTTAGCCTTCGGGCTGCCATCGTAAGCCAGGACAATGCGCTCCAAAGACGTCACCTTGTTACCGGGGACAGCCAGGATGGGGCTAAGCGTTTGTGAGGCGACTACCTGAAAGATCGTTCCCAAGGGACGCATAACGCTTTCACTATGAACCCTGCGCTGATTGATGACCACCATATCGACCCACCGCGCCCGGTCGATGATGACGTGGGCGACGTCATCGTCGACGACCAAACTGGCGGATGATTCCACGCCGAGCTCCTCGCAGCGGGCAGAAAACTCCTCCAGTATCCGTCGCCCTCGCTCTAGTTCCTCTTCCCCCTCGGAGGTGACGACGTGAAGCCCATGCATGACGCTGTTTTCGTGATAGACGATCTTTGTCGCTTGGGCCAGTGCCCGCCATCCGCTGGGTGCGCCCGTAAGGGTGACCAGGATGTCGCGGAAGAGATGCTCCTCTCCGGAGGGCTCTACCCGCCGCTCTCGCCACGTTCCTGTCGGGGGTCCCGATGCAAGTTCTTCCGGCATGATCTTTTCGAGGAGACTGCTCTTCAAACGCCTCAGCAGATGCTTTGGGCTCTGGCCAAAGCGACGCACAAAATCTGTAGCGGCCTCCCAGGGGGTCACCTCCTG
>JAYENT010000011.1:8473-27366 GCA_034722245.1 Chloroflexota bacterium | reverse complement strand
GGAGCCGATCCCGCTCTGGTGCAGTGGATTCGGAGTCAGGGAGAAGACCCCTTTCCCGACGGTTGCCGCTTTTGGGATGGCTGGCCCGGGCCTGCGGGTTTCACGCCCTATTTCAACAGACTCTGTACAGAGTGGGAGAGGTAGGCTCCTTTGCCTTATGGCGATGGGGCATCGTCGAGGGATACGCGTGGCATTTTGCGGGAGGGGATGGTTCGTATACAATTGCCTTCATGATCAGGCGCTGATTCTTCTGTGGAGAAGGAGTTAGTAGCCCTTCGCCCCTATATGTAGGGTGTGGCGCTGAAAATGGGCTTAGCCTGTGTGCGAGAGGGGTTGCATCGGATCGGGGATCATTTGACCGAAGGAGTGGAAAGCGATGGAGTTCAATTGTAAGGAAGACATCATTCAGTTGACGCCCCTGTGGCAAGGGGAGCGTTTTGAGGACGGACGGCCCAAGGTGCCCGATGATATCCTCACGCGCATGGAGAACGTGATTACCGAAGAGGCGTGGGCTGTGTTGTGGCGCAATGGGTATCAGTTTCAGTTTGAAGGGGGCTGGAAGATCATGCACCCGGACCGCATTCTCGTGGGGCGCGCGGTCACTGGGGTTATGGTGCCTCGTCGTCCGGACCTGCACGATTACTTGATGGACTATGGTCATGAGAAGGAAGGACGCATCGGGGCTATGAATTCATGGGTCATTGAGACTTTGGTCAAGGATGACGTTATCGTCATTGACCTCTTTGGTAAGGTCTACAAGGGGACGTATTCTGGTGCCAACCTCTCCACGGCTATCGCCTCGCGCACCGGTCGCGGTCAGGTGATAGACGGTGGCATTCGCGATGCCCAGCAAGTTATGGAGATTGAAGGTTTCAACACCTTTTGTAGAGGATGGGATCCCACTGGCATTCGTGATGTAACTTTGATTGGGATGAACGTGCCTTGCCGCATCGGCAAGGCCACGTGCATGCCGGGTGATGTGGTGCTAGGGACACCAACTGGCGTTCTTTTCATTCCTCCTCACCTGGCACAAGACGTGGTCGAGCATTCGGAGCGTACCCATCTACGCGAGCGGTTCAGTCATCAGCGGCTACGGGAGGGCATTTATAACTCCAGCCAGATGGATACTAGATGGACGCGAGCAATCGTAGATGACTTTATGCAGTGGCTGGAGGACAACGATCTTGGTCAGCATCTCACATGGGATTGGGGGTTTGAGGAAGAGGAAGAGGAAGGCGACGAGGAAGAGACGCTGCTTGGATAATCTTCCTCCTGGATAGTCAATTGAGACTGGCGAATCAGAGATCTTGTTTCTGATTCGCCAGTTTTGTGGTCGAGAGAGAGTGCGTCGCCATTTTGGGCAGAAGCTCCGGAGGCAAGGAGGTTGCTCCTATGCTGCTAGGTGGATGACCTGCGATAGTTCTGCAGTACAAGGAACAATCCCCCCAGAATGAGGGCTAGCGGCCACAGATACTGAAGCACAGCTATTTCCTCTGCCATGACCACGATGCCTATCAGCAGGAGAATGCCCCCTGGAATAAGTGGCCACCTCATCTGTTCCTCGTCCGTAGGAAGGATGGTCAGTAGAAGGAAGGTCAGACCGATGCCTAAAAGCACTATGCCCCCGGGATCAAAGCTCGTCTCCACGTTTTCGAGTCCTGCAACGACGGCCACGCTGAGCAGTACGCCCCCTGGTATGACAGTCCACCAGTGTTCCCTATTCGTCAGATAGACGATCCAAAAGCTGATCGAAAGCGCCAGCAGGAGGACGGCGCCAACGATAACCAGTGCAATGCCCCATCCGAGGTCGCTTCGTTTCATCTCCATTTACCTCCTTGGAAGGTGCCGGGCACTTTTTAAGTTCCTGGCATTTCACCGGTGCGCACTTTTTTTGCGTGGCAGGAGGTGTTTGTGTTGCTTACTCCAGCCACCACTTAGCTTATGATAACCGAAGGCGATGTTCTGGCCATTAGGGGGCCTTTTATGACTGCTAGAGGGCAAGAGTGGCAATACTCGGCTGAGGGGCATCAGTCGTTGATTAGGGCGAGATGCTTAGATGCCTACCTTGCTCGCAGTGTGGGGTTCACCTGCGTTTCCAAAGCAAATCCCACCAATGTTAGGGCGATGATCACGAGGGTGATGCAAGCGCCTGGTGGCAGCATCCAGTGGACCCATACGTCGGAGATGAAAATGGTGGGATAGGAAAAGGCATAGTGCAGCATGTTGCCCCAGCTCTTGATGGTGGGATCGCCAAGGCCCAAAAAACTCAACCCCGATTCGGCCAATATCACGTGCTGAAACTCTAGGATGAACCGCACGAGCGCTATGGGAATGGTGCTGGGCCATATGTGGCGAAAGAGAATCCGAGGACTTTTGGCGCCAATGACGCGTGCCGCCTCCACGTAGCCCTTTTCGCGTTCGCCGAGAACACGGGAGCGGATGAGCCGCGTGGCTCTGGGCCACCCGAACACGGTGAAAAACAAAACCAGGGTTGTTGCACCCGGCCTGAGAAAAGCCGCCATGAGGATGATCAAAGGGAAGCGAGGTATGGCGAGAAAGATATCCACCAGGCGCATGACCGCATATCCCACTCGCTCATAATACCCGGCGATCAGTCCCAGCATGATGCCAAGACCTGTGGAAAGGATTGAGGCGAGGAGGGCTATCGACAGCGAGAAGCGGGCCCCATACAGTAGCTCTGTCCACAGATCGTGACCCACGTCGTTGGTCCCCAGTGGGTGGCGGCGATTGGGAGGTAGCATGGGCTCAAAGGTTTGCTGGGGCTCATAGGGAGCCGCCAGTGGCCCCAGCAAAGCCAGCAATCCCAGCGTACCGAGGATTGTGAGACCCAAGGCCACAGTCTTGCTTCTAAAGAGTGCGGCTAAGCGTTCGTCCATCGCCGCCTCGTTCGGGGATCCAAGCGGGCATAGAGGAACTCGGCCAGTAGATTGAAGAATAGCACGGTGATCATGATCAGCAGAAAAGCGCCCTGCAGGACGGGATAGTCGCGGGCGCGAAAGGCCTCATGGAGCAGGGTGCCCATACCCGGATAGCTAAAGACCACCTCCACAGAGATCGTTCCCGTGATGAGAAGGCCAAAGTGCATGGCGATCATGGTGATCACGGGCAGCAGCCCATTGGGAAGGGCGTGCCGCCACAGGATGAATCGCTCGCGCAATCCCTTGGCTTTGGCCGTCCGTATATAGTCCTGGCCCAGGACGCTCAGCAGCGAGTTGCGCATCACCAGGTACACAGAGGGCAGATGGCTCAACACCAGTGCCACGCATGGTAGGAACAGATGATAGGTGACGTCGAGCGTTCTACCCAGAGCGCTGCTGTACTCGCCCGTGGCGTTCCCCACGCCCCCGATAGGAAAGAGGTCGAGTTTTACGCTGAAGGCGATGATCAGGAGCATGGCCAGAAAAAAGGAAGGCCAGGAGCCCAAGGCGAATACGCCTCCCAGGAGGCCCAGGTCCGTCTTGGAGCCCCTGTACCAGGCCGAGACCGTGCCCAAAAGGATCCCCAATGCGGTATAGACTGCCGTGGCTATGCCCATGAGGAGGAGGGTCCATTTGAGCCTTCCCCAAAGCAGGGAGGTCACGGGCACATTGTAGTAGATGGACCATCCCAAATCTCCCTGGGCCATCTTTAGCAAATAGTCTTTGTACTGCGCCAACAAAGGCTTGTCCAGGCCGTAATAGGTCAGCAACTTGGCGCGTGCTTCTTCTGTCAACAACATGGGCATATCTGTGCTGGGGTCGCCTTCAAGGACGGTGAGGGGATCGCCTGGTATCATCCTGGGCAGAAAAAAGTTCAGCGATAGCACGATGATCATGGTGATTAGGTATTGGACGATTTGCATGCATTCCCTACCTGGGTAGGAAGGCCAGCTTGTTCAAGGGGATGGGGATACCTACGGACATCCCACCGGCCGTGTAGAACCAGGTGTCGAGCTTGCTCCCATCATAAAGCAGCCACATCCTGGGATGATAGAGGGGCAATATGGGCAACTCCTCTGCCAAGAGTTCTTGCAGTTGCCACACCAGTTCGCGGCGCTTCTCTTGGTCTACCGCTTGGGCTTGTTGTGCAAATAAGGTGTCGTACATTTCATTTTTGTAGGTGGCGGCTGGCCAGTCGGGTGTGTCGAGAATGGAGGGATTGGCGATGCCTCCGTGGCCGTTGATGGCCAGGTCAAAGTTCCCCTCCCGTAGCAGGGTATCCACCGTAGTGCGGTCGCCCGTCTTGAGCTGGATGGCAAGACCTACAGCCTCGAGATCCTGTTTCACCATCTCGGCCTCGCGAGCGAAATTGGCTGTGGTGATAAGGGTGAGGGGCTTGGTAGTCAGCCCTTGTTCTTCAAAGAAAGTCTTGGCCTCAGCCGTGTCGTGTTTGTAGGTCGGCAGGTTGGGATTGTACCAGTCGGTGTGTGGAGAGATAATGCCCAGATTGGCCACGATGGCGCCGCCGTGAGTCACCTGCTCGACGATGTTTTGGCGATCTATGGCTTGGGCCACAGCCTGTCGCACGTTTGCCTTGTCGAACGGAGGGTTGGCGGTGTTAAAGACGAGCTGCAGCACCCAAAAGCTCGGACCCTCAAGTACCTCGAATGTGCCGTCAGACCTGAGTTCCTTCACGACGTCGATCTCTTTGCCCCAGAAAGAGGCCGCGTCCACCGTGCCGGTCTCGAGTGCCAGGGCTTCATCGCTGACCTTAACAAAGACCAGTCGGTCGATGATGGGGCGCCCCTTGAAATAGTCCTCATTGGCCTCGTAGACGTAACGTCCTTCCTCCCTGTTATAGTCGGTCAGAGTAAAGGGCCCCGAGCCGATCACGGCTTCCGGTTCCGCGAACTTGGCGGGATCCTCTACATCCTCCCAGATATGTTTGGGCAGGATAGGTATGGAGCCGGCTGTGTCGTTGAGAAAGCCAGCGAAAGGCTCCTTCAAGGTGATAGCGACCCCGTTCTCGCTTACCGCTTCCACCCCTTTCACTTTTTCGAGGCTGGCATTCCACTTGAAGGCCGTCATGTGCTCCTTGAAAAATGCATAGCTAAAGACCACGTCCTCAACCGTGAGGGGCTCACCATCCTGGAATTTGACGTCCGAACGGATCGCAAAGGTCCAGGCTGTCCCATCGTCCGAGACCTGCCAGTCCTCGGCCAGCCAGGGGATGATGCCTTCCTCATCTTTCCAGACGAGTGTGTCGAAAAGGAAGGACATCCGCGTGTACCCCGGGCCACGCGGGTAGAAGGCAAAGGGCGAGGGATAGCCCCAGTCATCGCCAGGATACTTTATCGTCAGTGGCTCGGAAGTTTGGGTGGGCTCTGCCGGTGCTCCTTGCGTTGTGGGAGGTGCCACGCTTTCCGGCCGACATGCGGTGATGGCGAAAATCGCCAGGAGGATCAATGAAATGAGAAGGATGCGCCTCGTCATGGTTTTGTATCTCCTTTTTGTTATGCCACTTTGCTTTCGTTCGCCTGCTTCTGTGCTTCCTGGCATTCTTTGCACAAGCCAGGAATGATGAGGTGTTCCGGCTCGGCCTCGAAGCCGTAAGTTTGTTGTAGATGATCTATCAGGGGTTGGATCTCTTTTTGTTCTACGCGCATCAGCTTTCCGCAGCGAGAACAGCGGATATGGTGATGATGACCGTGCACGCTCAACAGTTCATAGCGAATCTGTTCCTCGCAGCGTACCACCCCGACCAGATGGAACTCTTCGAGAAGTTCGAGCGTGCGGTAGACGGTCGAGATATCCACCGCAGTGCTATGTTCCTGTACGCGCTCATAGATCTCTTCGGCCGTCACGTGGCCGTCCATGTGATGTAGGACATCCAGTACCATTTCGCGTTGGGGAGTGAGCCGGAGGCCCCGTTCGTGGAGCTTGTGTAAGAAGAACTTTTCACAACACATCTCTCTTCCTCTCCAAAAGATTTAATCTTGGCTGCCCTGAAAAAAGGGTTGCCAAAGGGAAAATGAGGGCGTATATTGTGGTTGTGCGAAGCACAACCACAATATACAGTATCCTCTATCCACTGAAAGACCTTCTTTCAGTGGATCCAATCTTTGTTCTCTATGTTACTTGCATTTTATACTAGTTGCAAATAGGCGCAAGAAGGTTGCATTCCGGCGAGGTGGGTCTGGGATCAGAGGATGGGTTGGAGACAGAGGGATTTCGTTATATCATAAAGGGGGCGATCCGTTCAGGCCAGTTTTGTGAAGGTGATAAACAGGGCCAATGCGACGCCGGCCAGGAAGGCAAAGTAGGAATGCTCTTCCCCCTCTTCTCTTGCCTCGGGAAGAAGGTGCGAGGCGGAAACGTAAAGTAGCACCCCCGCAGCGAATCCGAGCAGTAGGCTCACCGCCAAGTCTCCTAGCCTGCTGACGATGGGATAGGCGATGAAGGCCCCTATGGGGGTGGTAAGCGCCGCAATGAAAAATGCAGATAGCATAGCACGTCTATCTTTTACGCCGCCCTCTGTTAGAACCAGGTAGGTTATGATGCCTTCGGCGAATTCGTGGACGACCATGCCTATCCCCGCGAGAACACCAATCAAGATGGAGGCCTGAAAGGTTATCGAGTAGATGATCCCATCAATGAAGGAGTGAATTCCTATTCCTTCGGCTGCTGTTATGCCAAACGCGAGACTCTTTTGCTTTGTGTAGTGACCTATCACCCTGTTGGAGAAGAGCATGAACAAAAAGCCGGCAAGGGCAATGAACCCGGCGTAAAAGTTTTTCTGTATAGCTCTGGGCAAAGCCAAGGTTAGAGGAACGGAAACCAGTATTCCGGCAGCAAAGCACATAAAGTAGTTTTTCGCCTTTTCAGCCCATTTTCTGTACTTGAAGATAGCTAGAATTCCAAGGCTGTTTACCAGGGCAGCGAACAGAGCAAATCCCGCCACCCAAACAAAAGTACCGGAAGACTCGAACAAGGTTTACTCCTTTCCTGTAGCTATCTTTTTCTGACAATCGGGGCAGACGCCAAAAAGCTGCAACAGATGTCCACCGATGTGATAACCAGTTTCCTCTTCAATGCGTCCTACGAGCGCGTTGAGTTCCTCTCCACCGGCGAATTCGATAGCGCGCCCGCATCGCCGGCAGATCACTGCGTGGTGGTGCCCTGGCGAGGCCAGGAGATAGGCGTGGCAGCCGTTACGTCGGTGGACGAGGCGTGCCAGGTTCAGTTTGGTCAACAGATTCAGGGTTCGATACACAGTGACCAAGCCCAGGGTGCTATGGAAGGCCTTCCCCTGCTCCAGAACCTGATCCGGAGTGAGAGGGCCCTCCGCCTCTTTCAGCACCCGCACGATGGCGCGGCGCGGTTCTGTGATGCGGCATCCCGCATCGGCTAGCCGTCGTTCCCAGCTATCCATGGACCTTAGTTATCGAAAATAATTTTCAACTACAGTATATGCGAACGGTTCCGTGTGTCAAATTGTTCTATGAAAAGGACGGCGTGGCGTTTGTCTTTGGCTGGGAGTATGGTAAAATGAGCATGTTGGTTGTCAAGGAGGGAGGAACCGATCATTGCAGAGCAGTGGAATGGCTTCTGCCACAGAGAGCGCGTACCATAAGGAAGCGTCGCATCGGGATTATGAGGGTCATCCCGTCGTCTATGCAATACTCAAAATTACCATCTCCCTCTTGATGCGTCTTGTGTACCGATACAAGGTGACCAGATTAGCCCCCTTTCCCCAAAGTGGCCCCGTTATCGTCGTCGTGAATCATCTTCATCTGCTGGATCCTGGTGTTATAGCCCCCGTCGTTCCCCGTAGAGTGGTTACCTTCGCCGCCGATAAGTGGCGCAGGAAGCCGCTCAGCCGCTGGTTTCTGAACTCTGCGGGGGTGATATTCGTGAAGCGGGGGGAAGTTGATCGCAAGGCTTTGCGTGCCTGCTTAAATGTGCTTCGTGACGGCGGTGTGCTGGCCGTCGCCCCTGAGGGAACACGCAGTGAGTATAGCGGCCTGCAGCCCGCCAAGGCCGGTGTGGCCTATCTGGCTGCCCATACCCGGGCACAAATCGTGCCCATCGCCCATACCGGCGTGGAGAAACTGGCTGAATGGAAGCGCCTGAAGCGTCCGACATGCAGCGTGGTGGTTGGGGAGCCGTTCCGTCTGCCGGAGGTGGAATCGGGAGACCTGGATAGCGAAAAGCTGCGAGAGTTCACCGATCTGATCATGGTTCGTCTTGGGCTGTTACTTCCGGAGGAATACCGGGGTGTTTACAAGGAGCAGATCGCTGCCATGGAGTCGCGGGAGATGCAGTCGTGATCTCGCCTCAGGTGGAGGTGGTCATTAGGCCCGCGTTTGCCAATTGTGTTTCAATGCAATGGCTGAAAGATGTGGTGGAGACTGTGTTGCAGGTGGAGAATCGTTCCGAGGGGGCCGAGCTTACCTTACTCATCACCGACGATGACGAGATTCGAGCTCTTAATAGGAGATTCCGGGGCACGGATCGGCCAACCGATGTGCTGGCCTTTGGGGGCTCTGGGGAGGAATCGTTTGTCATACCGGAGGACTTTGCGCTATACTTGGGTGACATCGTTGTTTCCTATCCCAGGGCGGTGGCCCAGGCAGAATCAGCGGGCCACTCTATAAAGGAGGAGTTGGCCCTGCTCATCATTCACGGGTGTCTGCATCTCTTGGGCTATGAGGATGTCGAGGAGCAGGAGCGGCGCGTGATGTGGCACCGTCAAGAAGAGATTAAGGATGGTTTCTTTGCAGATGGCTGATCGTTGCCTGTTTTTGGCCATTTGAACTTCCACTTTGGGGTGGGGCGACAACACGTGGTGGCGCGGTGGGAAATGGAGAATAATTGTGCGGATTGACGGTCGCGCGCCCGATGCGCTTCGGCCGGTGACCATCACGCCGAACTATCTTCGCTACGCCGAGGGTTCGGCCATGATAAGCTATGGCAACACCAAGGTGCTCTGCGCAGCCAGCGTCGAGGATGAGGTGCCCCAGTGGTTGAGGGGCCAGGGGCGGGGCTGGGTAACGGCGCAGTATGGCATGCTACCGCGCTCCACGGAGACGCGGCACCCCCGGCCAATCCATGGGCTTTCGGGACGCACCCAGGAGATAAGGCGCTTCATCGGTCGCGCGCTGCGGGCTTCGTTGGACCTATCTGCCCTGGGGGAGCGCCTAATCATCGTAGATTGTGACGTCATCCAGGCGGATGGTGGCACGCGGACGGCTTCTGTTACGGGCGGTTTTGTGGCGTTGGCCCTTGCTCTGCGAGACCTTGTGGATGATGGTCTCGTCGATGAGGGCGTATTCGTCTCGCCGGTGGCAGCGGTGAGCGCGGGTGTCGTGGATGGAGAAGCGCTTCTTGATCTCTGCTATGAGGAGGATGCACGGGCCGCGGTGGACTTTAATGTGGTGATGAACGCTGACGACCAACTGGTGGAAGTGCAGGGCACGGCGGAGGGCTCTCCCTTTTCCCGGTCCCGTCTGCAGGAGTTGCTCGACCTGGCCGAGGGAGGGACCGCTCAGCTACTGGCTGCACAGAAAAATATCTGGACATAACACATTTTTCGGGAATCGTCTTGATGTGGACGGAGGAGGAAGAGATTGCAACCTACACGAGAGGAAGCATGGGAACTGCTCAACGAACATACCAAGCGAGAGAATCTCATCAAGCACGCTCTGGCCGTTGAGGCGGCCATGCGCGCGTACGCGCAAAAGTACGACGAGGATCAGGAGTTGTGGGGCATTACCGGTTTGATCCACGATTTCGACTATGAAGAGCATCCCTCGGCCGAGGAGCACCCTATGGTGGGGATCAAAATACTGGAGGAACGGGGTTGGCCGGACGAGATCATAGAGGCCATTAAGGGACACGCACCGTACCTGGGTGTGGAGCGCGAGAGCCGGATGGCCAAGGCCCTGTTTGCCGTCGATGAGCTAACGGGGTTCATCGTGGCCTGCACGTTGGTGCGACCCACCAAAGATATCCGCGATCTGGAGGTCGAGTCGGTGCGCAAGAAATGGAGTAGCAAATCCTTTGCTAGCGGCGTAAACCGCGAGGATATCGAGCTGGGCATGGAGGAACTGGGGGTGGATTTTGAGGAGCACGTTGGTCTGGTGATTGATGCGATGACATCCATAGCCGAGGAGCTTGGGCTCGCCGGCGACCAGGATTAGGCTTCTTGACGTCGATTCTCAAACTATGTGTTCCTTTGGAGCGAAACGGTGTCCGGTGTGCGGCAGGCCGCTGAAGCGCGGCGCGGTGCTGTGTCCCTGGTGCGGCCATGAACTGAATATACGCGGGGACGCACAGAGGTGTCCGAATTGTGGTGCACTTTTGTCAGAGGCGGAGCCTGTGTGTCCCATATGCGGTGCGGAACGTCAGATTGAGGGGGTGGAGATGTCGCAGTGGCTGCCTGTCGTTATCTTGGGCTTGCTCCTCGCGGTGGTCATTGGCGGTATCGCCCATTGGGCCAGCCCTGAGCGGCACGAAAGGGCACGGACGGTTTCCAGCTTTTCCGCTTCTTCTTCTGCCACGGTGGTACCGACGGTTACGCCGGTACCTACCTGGACGCCGACTTCCACGCCCACGGCCACCTCGTCGGCAACGCCGACGAGGACAGTTCTTCCCTCGCCCACGGCCAGTCTTTCTGCCCCCGCTGTCGGTGCAGTTGAGGAGGATGCTTCTGCCGTTGCTGGTGTGGAAGCCCTTGACTCCGAAAAGAGTGAGCTTCCTTTTGTGGAGGATGAATGGGAGCAAGGGCTTGGCGGTCCCCTTTGGATGCAGGATCCTTCGACCTGGGTGACACCCCTTCCGGCCCCGACACCAACGCCCCTGATGCATGTGGTGGCAGCGGGAGAGAATCTGAGCCTTATTGCGGCCCAATATGGCCGAACGGTAGAGGCCCTTGCTGCGGCCAATGACATAGAGGTTGATTCTATTCTACAGATTGACCAGGAGTTGATCATCCCGCCGTCCCAACAAGGGGGGAAGCAAGATGACGCAGAGGCATCCGATGCTCTGACCCTTGAGGCTATGGGGAAAGCAACCGCGACACCCACGGAAACGCCTAATTTGCTCATCCATACGGTGCAGAGAGGCGACACTCTGAGTGCCATAGCTGTTCTGTATGACGTGGATATGGAGGTCATCGCTGAGGCTAACGATTGGAAGGTGGACGACTTTCTCCAGCTCGGCCAGGAACTGGTTATCCCTGGTCTTACGCCCACGCCGGTTCCGAGCCCCACCGCTACTCCGTCGCCGACGCCCAAAGCCACCAATACGCCGTCGCTCACGCCGACGCTTGCTGATACTCCGACGCCTACCTTACCCTATCGTCAACCGCAGCTTTTGGCGCCTCCCGACGGGAGCATGGTGGAGGGCCAGGATGAAGGTGTCGTATTGAACTGGACATCTGTGGGCGTGTTAGCGGAGGACGAGTGGTACATGCTTTGTCTGTGGCCTCCTGAGGAAGAGGAGCCCCTTGTTGTGTGGACCAAGACCACATCGTGGCGTGTGCCAACAGAGATGTATCCAGGCGAAGGAGTATTGGATGCTATCGACTGGCAGGTGACCATTGCGGTGCGGCAGGACGAGGAGGCGAACGGGGTGCCCATCAGCCTGCCCAGCGAGCAGTACACTTTTCTTTGGAGATAGGCATTCACTGTCCCTCTCAAACCCTCCGTCACGGTGTGACGTGAGAAACTATGAGCACCATGAAGGGGATCTTGGTTTTTCCCGGCTAAGCGCTCCTGGCGATTCCTATTCTATGTCTATCGAGCCCACGCCACCCCCGATTTCGATCTCAACGCCTTGGCCCTCTTGATAGTTTTCTGTCACATGATTCTATCACTTTCGCTGCGAACAAGCTGTCTCATTTTCCATTCTCCTTGCTCAACCTCCATAAGATAGCGCGTGCGGAGGACACGTGGCGCATCCGTCCCCATGTCCTATATGTTCTATACATAGTTGGCGCTGGAGGAGTCCGCGCCGTCATCGCCGGCCGAACTCCCTTTCCAGCTGCGCCTCGCTGAGATGTACCATGGTAGGGCGACCGTGGGGACAGGAATGAGGCAGGTCGCTTTGCTCCAATTGGCGCACGAGATCGCGCATCTCCTGCAGCGAGAGAGTCTGACCGGCGCGGATGGCCGTATGGCAGGAGAGGGTGATCAGCGCTTGGTCCTCCCAGGAAAAGCCCTCGCTTCCCTCCATGGCCGCATCCAGCATCTCCCACACGGCGGCAGATACGCACTCGCCGTGGAGGTTGGCCGGCACGCGCTCGATGGAAAAAGTGGTGCCCTCAACGGGACGAATCTTGAAGCCATAGGTTTCCAGTGTGTCCAGATGCTCCTCCAGCAATCTAGCCTGCTGAGGGCTGGCCGTTATGGATTGCGGCTCCAAGAGTTCTTGGGAAACAACCTCGGACGCTCTCTGTTGGGCCTTTAGCGTCTCGTACCGGATGCGTTCATGGGCGGCGTGCTGGTCGATGAGATACATGCCGCCGGGGCCCTCGGCGATGATATAGGTTTGGGCGATCTGCCCTACCACCCGCAGCATGGGAAGGCGCTCTTCTGGCGGAAGGCGGCTGAAGGAGGAAGCACGTTCTCTGTCTATGTCTGCTGTGCGGTGGACGTCCAGTGCCAGCCGCACCTGGGCCGGCGTAAGGGGATCGCGTCCAGAGGGTCTTTGTGCGGAACGGTCCGCCGGCGTGTGTACCCTGGGCACCGGGTGCTGTGACATCAACTTGCTTCTCACTGCGCGCTGGACGGCCCTGAAAACCGCGCCGGGATTGCGGAAACGCACCTCGCGCTTTGTGGGGTGGATATTAACGTCCACCTGTTGGGGCGGTACCTGGATATTGAGCAGCACGATAGGATAGCGTCGCTCGGGAATCAGCGTGCGATAGGCCTGATTCACGGCATACGACAAGGATCTATCTTGAATCCAGCGTCGGTTGACAAAGAACATGACGTCTTGGCCGTTGGACCTATTCAGTGCGGGAGCGCCCACGTAGCCCCACACCTGGATGGGCGACTCCTCATCTTGGAGGCGCTCTACCTGCAGCATCTGCTCTGCCACGTCAAGCCCGTAGAGGGTCACCAACACGTCGAGCTGATCGCCGGTGCCCGTGGTACGCAGGCTCATACGCTCGTTGTTCTGCAGGGTGAAGTGCTTCTCGGGATAGGCTAAGGCATAGGAACTGACCAATCGGGAAACGTGACCGGCCTCTGTGGCCTCGGTGCGCAGGAATTTGAGACGCGCGGGCGTGTTGTAGAAGAGGTTCTCCACCTTCACCAGGGTGCCTGGCGGTCGCGCCACAGGTTCCCGACGGACGAGCGTTCCTCCCTCAAGGCGCACCGACGTGCCCACGTTCTGCTGCCGCGTGCGCGTGGAGAGCGTCAGTTGTGACACTGCCGCGATGCTGGCCAGCGCCTCGCCCCGGAAGCCCAGGGTGCGGATCCTGTAGAGATCGTCCGCTGAGCGGATCTTACTCGTGGCGTGGCGGGCAAACGCCAGTTCCACCTCATCGGCGGGGATGCCCTCGCCATTGTCGCTCACTTGCACGAGGCGGCGGCCTCCATCGACAACCCGTATGCGAATGTCGTCGGCCCCCGCGTCGATGGCGTTCTCTACTAGCTCCTTGGCCACAGAGGCGGGACGCTCCACGACCTCGCCAGCGGCGATCTTGGCGGCTACATTGGGAGGCAACACGCGAATGGACATGCTTTCGCTCGAATTCCCCGTTACCAGTAGTCTGTCCCTATTCTACCATACGGGGGATCGCTTTGCGATTTTTCCTGTGATGGGCTTATGACTACTCGCGTTTGGCAGAATCTGTCGGCGCAGGCTCTCCCGTCGGCCTCTTGCGCCCCGCGATGATGAGGCAGCATGTGCCGAGGTGGAGGATGGCGAGTGGGAAATAGAGGTCGCGCTGCCGCCCGCCGGAACTCCAGGGACCATGAATCCCGGTGAGGCGTCCCGGGCCATGTACGTGGTGCGCGCCATGGCTGAGGGACATCCGAAAGTCGAGGCGGCCAGGTTCCCCTTCGATCTGTATGGTCCGCCGAGTGAGTAGGATATTTCGGGGAGGATTCATGCCCAGGAGAGCGGCGGGGGCATGTTTCGTAGCCATGGGAGTCCTTTTGCTGTCGATGACCTATCTGGCGGCGGCCATCTATGGGCAAGCCTTTGTGGAGCGCGCGAGCCGCTACTGGCCATCGCGTGTCATGGGGTTGCCAAGGCTGCTAAGTGTTATACTTTTCTTGGTTGGGGTCGGTTACCTCGTTTGGGGTGAGTGGGGGGCGGGATGAGTAAACGCATATTGGCACGGAGCTACCATTGCTATCGGATATGATGAGATAGAGGACTTTTTTGGCAGTCATACGCACGTTAGAGTGAGTAAGCGAGGCCTTGCGGCTCACCCCAGCGTGCTTGACTCTTGGAATTGTCAGTTATACGAATGCGCATCAACGTATGTCGATGCGCGTTGGTATGGATGGGTCTTTTTTCGAGCCCCCTGCTTGGGCTTTTTCGCAGTGCCCTCTTTCGTTTGAGGACATCCACTTTCGCCCGCCCCTCCGTTGTGATAGAATAGGCGCGGATTCCAAAATGCGGACGCAAACCGATCTGTTGCTCTAGGAGGGACGGATGTGACTTCTTTTGTCCACTTGCACGTGCACAGCGAATACTCTTTGCTCGACGGCCTGGCGCGTCTGCCCGACCTTTGTCAGCGCGCTGCGGACCTGGGGATGGAGACTTTGGCCCTTACCGATCATGGCCAGATGTACGGCATCATCAAATTCCATCGTGCCGCTGAGGAGGCGGGCATCAAGCCCATCTATGGCTGTGAGGTCTATCAGGCCCCTCGCAGCCGTTTTCAAAGGAAAGGTAGGCGTGATAGCAAGGCGTACCACCTTCTTCTTCTGGCCAAGAACATGACCGGCTACAAGAACCTCCTCAAGCTGGTTACCAAGGCCAATCTGGAGGGCTTTTACTACCATCCCCGCATCGACAGAGACTTGCTTGCCGAGCATGCGGAGGGGCTTATCTGCACCAGTGCCTGCATGTCTGGCGAGGTACCCTCGCTGATCGAGGAAGGGCGCATAGATGAGGCCCGTGAGGCGGTGGGCTGGTTCAAGGAGATCTTTGGCGCCGAGAATTACTATCTTGAGATTCAAAGACATCGGGGCATAGACAAACTAGAGGCGGTCAACGAGCAGTTGGTCGCCCTGGCTCAAGAGTTCGGCCTGCGCTGTGTGGCGACGAACGACGTGCACTATGTGAGGAAGGAGGACGCCGCGGCCCAGGAACTCCTGCTGGCCATGCAAACTAACACCACCCTATCGGATCCCGACAGGATGCGTATGGGCAGCGACGACTTCTATCTCAAGTCGCCCCAGGAGATGGCCGAGTTGCTGCCCGAATACCCCGAGGCTCTGGAGAACACGGTGCGCATCGCGGAGCAGTGCAACGTGGAGTTGGAGATGGACGTCTATCATCTGCCCCGCATCGAGGTTCCCGAGCCCTATACGTCTCAGACCTATCTACGCAAGCTGTGCGAGGAGGGTCTCGAACGGCGCTACGAAGAGATCACGCCGGAGATAAGGGAACGTCTGGAGCACGAATTGGACGTCATCCACGAGATGGGCTTCGATGATTATTTTCTCATCAACGCCGATCTGGTCAATTGGGCCAAGAACGAGGCTCAGATGCTGGTGGGGCCGGGCCGGGGATCGGGCGCCAGCAGTCTTGTAAGTTATGCTTTGGGCATCACCAACCTGGAGCCCATGAGCCTAGGTCTGATCTTTGAGCGCTTTTTGAACCCCGGACGCATTACCATGCCCGATATTGACCTCGACTATCCCGAGGATCGGCGGCAGGAGGTGATCGACTATCTCACAGAAAAGTATGGCGAGGATAGGACGGCGCAGATAGCGACCTTTGGCACCATGGCTGCGCGAGGTGCCATTCGCGACGTGGGGCGCGCTTTGGGTGTGCCCCTGCCAGAGGTCGACCGAATTGCTAGACTGATTCCTTTGGGGCCGGGGCAGACGATCACCGATGCCTTGGAGAACGTGCCCGAGCTACGGGGGCTATATGATACAAAGGACTATGTGCGGGAGCTGATTGACTATTCGCTGGCCGTGCAGGGCTTATCTCGCCATCTGTCGACCCATGCCGCTGGCGTTCTCATCGCGGATAAGCCGTTGGTCGAGTACACCCCCTTGCAGCAGACGCCCAATGGAGACGGGATTCTGTCCCAGTTCTGCATGGAGGACGTGGAGGAGATAGGTCTACTCAAGCTGGACGTGCTGGGGCTTTCGACGCTCACGGTATTGGATAGAGCTTTCGATTGGATTGAGCGCACGGAGGGCATAACGCTGACCCAGGACGAGATCCCCTTGGATGATCCACGGACCTATGAGCTCCTCTCCTCGGGGGAGGTGACAGGCATTTTTCAGGTAGAGAGCGGGGGCATGCGTCGCATTTTGCGAGACATGCAGCCCTCCAGATTCGAGGAGGTCATTGCCATCCTCGCCCTGTATCGTCCCGGGCCCATGCAGTTCATCCCCAACTATATCAATCGCAAGTTTGGGCGAGAGAAGGTGTCCTATCGTCACCCTTCGCTGGAGCCGATCCTAAAGGAGACCTACGGCATCATCGTTTATCAAGAGCAGATCATCCAGATCGCCTCGGATCTGGCCGGCTACTCCCCCGCCGAGGCCGACCTCATGCGCCGGGCTGTGGGCCACAAGATCGAGGAAGAGCTCAAAGAGCAACGAGACAGGTTTGTGAGCGGTGCTGTGGAGAACGACATACCACGGGAGACGGCGGAGGCAATCTTTGACGATATCGAACGTTTTGCCAACTATGGTTTCAACAAATCCCATTCCGCTGCCTACGCCGTCATCACTTTGCAGACCGCCTATCTCAAGGCCCACTATCCAATCGAGTTTATGACGGCCCTGCTCTCCGTGGAAAAAGGCTCCCTGGAAAAGGTGGGTCGATTCATCGGCGAGTGCCGCCGTCTTGGTATCCCCCTGCGTGGCCCCGACGTGAACTATTCGGGCGTCGATTTCATCATTGAGCCAGTGGGATTCGATTCCCTGCCAGAGCAGACTGATGTGTCAGACGTGGGTGATCTGGCCATCCGCTACGGGTTGGGGGCCATCAAGAACGTGGGCGACGGCGCGGCGAGGGTCATCGTGGATAGCAGGGGAGATGCTCCGTTTGCCGATATTGAGGATTTTGCCAATCGGGTGGACCTGAGAGAGATCAACAAGCGCACTCTCGAGTGTTTGATCCGTGCGGGCGCCTTGGACTCCCTGGGCCGGAGAAGCGTGCTGCTGTCCTCCATCGACCAGATGCTGGATCTCAGCACCGAGACCCACAGGGCGCAGGAGGTGGGACAGCACAGCCTTTTCGAGCTGGGGGACGTGATGCAGAGCGCTGGCGGGGCAGGACTCATGCTGTCCAAAGAGGTGCCCCCACTCACGGACAAGAAGCGCCTGGCCGACGAAAAGATGTTGCTGGGTACCTACCTATCATCGCATCCGCTAGAACCGCTGGAAAAGTATGTGGATGATCGACTGACTCCTTTGGCAGAGATCGATATGTCCATGGAGGGGGCTGGCGTCAAGGTTGCGGGGCTGCTCAATTCCGTTCGTATGATCACGACGAAAAATGGCGACCCCATGGCTTTTGCCCAGATAGAGGATCTCTCCGCTTCCATGAGTTTGGTCATCTTTCCCCGCACGTACGAGTTGACGAGGGAGAGATTGGTCGAGGACGCGGTGCTTTTGGTAGAGGCCAAGGTCGATGTGCGCGACGATGAGCTGCAGCTCATCGTCGATGAGGTGCAGCCCTACCAGCTGCCCGATGGCGCCGTGGGGCGACGGCGGGGAAAGAGGGAGGCCGCACGCATGTTGGTGGAGATAATGCTCGATGAGGAGGGCGGGGTGGCGGTAGATATGGCTGAGCGGGCTCTGGCCATCTTGACCGAGGAAGAGGGGAACGTTCCCCTTGTCTTCCGTCTGCAAAGCGCGCGAGGCTGCGTAGAGATGACCTTCCCTGAGAAAAAGGGGGTATATTCGCCCGAGATAAACAAACGCATGACAGAGCTGGTAGGTGAGAAGCACTTTGTCGTGGAATGGGCCTGAATGCCTACTTTCGGAGCAAGGGCGATGAAAGGGATCAATCCTCTGCCTCTTGCCGCTCGCCTATGCCGAGCCAAAAGTGGTGCGGTAGAATGTCCTTGGCCGTCAAGACCTCGATCCCGTTGGAGGGCACGTTGCTTGGCAGGCAGGAGGGATGCACATAGCAGACGTTTGGCGCGCGACCGCGTTTCTTCCTGTAATGTTGGATGGCCCTTTCGAGTTTGACGTCAAAGGAGCGTTTGCTGGTATCGTCGAACCAAAGCATGCCCGTTTTCATTTTCATGAGCGGACTCCTTCTTATGCTCGCTGGATTTCATGTGCTTATCGCAACACTAACTGGTAGGACCTTTGTTCTAGACATAGTATAGCAGAACATATGTTCTAAGTCAAGAATGTTTTTTTGAACAGATTGTGAGAAGGGGGAGTGATGGACGAGAAGGTTGGCATTGGGATCATTGGCACGGGGCAGATCGGGAAACATCACCTGCGCACCTATCAGGAAATCCCTGAGGCCGACGTTGTGGCGGCCTGCGATCTGCGCGAGGATGAATTACAGCGCGTCGCTGAGGAATTCGACATTCCCAGCACCTATACCGATTATCACGAGATGCTCCGCCGACAGGATATCGATTCGGTGGACGTATGTCTGCACAACCGGCTTCACAGACCGGTTACCATCGACGCGCTGGAGGCAGGTAAGAACGTCTATTGTGAAAAACCCATGTCCTGGACGTATCAGGATGCCAAGGCCATGTATGACACAGCCAAGGCC
>JAYENT010000011.1:0-8373 GCA_034722245.1 Chloroflexota bacterium | reverse complement strand
TACCGCGTGGCCGTCATCGGCGCGGGGATGATCGCCAATGCGGGGCACATCCCCGCGTGGCGCGACCTCGAAGATGAGGTGGAAGTCGTCGGGGTGGCCAATATACACATAGGCAAAGCAGAGGAGACTGCCGAACGATACGATATTCCCCATGCCTACAGCGACTCGGAGCGGATGTTGCAGGAGCTGCAACCTGACATCGTTTCCATCTGTACGCCAAACGCCTATCATAAGGAGGGCACCTTGGCTGCGCTGACGGCTGGTGCCCACGTATTGTGCGAGAAGCCCGTGGCACCGAGTTATGAGGATGCGAAAGCGATGTTTGAGGCGGCCGAAGAGGCGGACAGGCTCCTCTGCGTGGCGCAGACCATACGTTTCTCCAGCGAGAATATGGCGGCCAAAGAGATCGCGGAGGCGGGACGACTTGGCGATATCTACTATGCCGAGACATCTTCCATGCGGCGCCGGGGCGTGCCCACGTGGGGAACGTTCCATATGGAGGAATATGCTGGCGGAGGGGCCCTCTGCGACATAGGCGTGCATTCCCTGGATCTGCTGCTGTGGATCATGGGAAGCCCGCGTGTGGTCGCGGCCAGCGGTCAGACGTACACGAAATTGGCCAACCGGGACGAAGGGTTGGTCACGTCGCTGGCCGACAGCGGGGCGCCAGTGGGCGTTTTCACGCCCCGGCCCTATGACCATCGCGAATTCGACGTGGAGGATATGGCGGCGGGGTTTCTGCGCCTGGAGAACGGCTGTACCATCAGTCTCAAGGCCAGCTGGGCCGCCAACGTGCCCCAGGGATACGGCGGCACCATCATCCTGGGGACGGAAGGAGGACTTGCGTTTAATCCTCTCACCCTGATCAGCACCATGGACAGGTATCAGGTGGATGTTAAACCAAAAGTGCCCGCCGATCCCGACGTGCCCTTTTACGGACACTGGAAGCTGACCGCGCATTTTCTGCGGGCCATCAAGGGGGAGGAGGAACTCCTGGTCAAGAAAGAAGAGGTGCTGAACGTCATCAAGGCCTTGGAGGGGCTCTATCGCTCGGCGGAAGAGGGGCGTGAGGTAAGGCTGTAGAGCGTTCAGCTTCTCAACGAGACAATGGGCGCATACAGGATATGAGGAATGAGAAAACGAGAGGTGAAGGAGGTAGATGATCATGGCAAAGACGTATCGATTGGGCATCATCGGTTTTGCGCACATGCACATCAACAATGTGGCTGCGCTCTTTGGGGAGCATTCCCAGGTGGAATGGGTTGCCTGTGCGGACACGGTGCCGGCAACGCCCGAATTGCGCAAGGCGCCCTATACCAGGGAATGGAATCGAGAGCACGTCATGGAGACCCAGGGCATTCCTAAACTATACGAGGACTATCGCGAGATGTTGGCGCGGGAAGCCCTGGACATCGTCATCGTGACCTCGGAGAACGCGCAGCACCCGCCTGTCGTGGAGGCCTGTGCGGCGGCTGGCGTCCACGTCTGTGTGGAAAAGCCCATGGCGGCCTCCCTCGAGGGGGCGTTGCGTATGGTGCGCGCCTGTCGAGCGGCGGAGACCACGCTGGTGGTCAACTGGCCCTACACGTGGTCGGCTCCCGGTCGCGAGGCCAAGCGGTTGCTGGAGGAGGGCGTCATCGGCTCGGTGCTGGAGGTCAAGTGGCGGTCGGGACACACGGGGCCCCTGGGACCTGGCGTTGCCCACGCGGGCGTCGATGAGAGCGCGGCCCCCATGACGGGGGAGGAGCGGGGCGCAACGTGGTGGCATCAGGAGGAAACCGGCGGAGGCGCCATGCTCGATTACTGCTGTTATGGGGCCATGATCTCGCGCTGGTATGTGGGGCAGCAGGCCCAAGCGGCTCTGGGCATGAAGGCCAATCTGAACAGCCACTGGGGGAACGCAAACGACAACGCGGCCATGTTGGTGCGTTTCCCCGAGGCCATGGCTCTGCTGGAGGGATCGTGGACCACGTGGGACCACGGCGTGCCCACGGGGCCCATCATTTACGGCACGACGGGTACCCTGGTGGTGGAGGACAAGGGAGATAAATCCAGGGTGCGCCTGGAGCGGGGCCACGGTGACACCACGATCTATGAGGCAGATCCGCTGCCCCATGGACGCGAGACCATCGCCGCCGAATTCATCCACCATCTGGAGACCGGCGATCCGCTGCACCCGTCCTTGGAGATGAACTTTAACCTGGAGGTCATGGCCATCCTGGACGCTGGCGTGCGCTCGGCGGCCAGTGGCCGGCTGGAGACTGTGGACAATGCCACGTGGTGCATGGGATAGAGCGCGCTAGAATATAGAGCAGGCGGGCGGGGCCTTTGCGAGAGGATCCCGTCCGTCTTGAAAAGAAGGGAGAGAAATGAACGTTGCCATCGCTTCGTACGCCTTTCACGGGCTTGTGCGCAGTGGGAGGATGAACGTATTTGGCTACCTGGAGACCTGCAAGTATCGCTATCACCTGCGCACGGCGGATATCTGGAACGGCATGCTGACCAGCACGTCCGACAAGTACCTGGAAAAGGTGAGGGATGCCCTGGATGAGCGCGAGTTGACCCTGGTTAACCTGTGTGTGGATGGCGCTCACATCTGGGAGGATGATCCGCAGGAGCGGGAGGAGAATCATCGTCAGGCCCTGGCCCATCTGCATGCGGCCGAGATATTGGGCGCCAGGACGGTGCGCATCGACGCCGGGGGCGGACGCGATCAGGATGCGTTCACCGACGAGCAGTTTGACTGCATCGTGGAGCGCTACCGCGAATACGCCGACCGGGCTCAGGAAGGCGGCTACAAAGTGGGGCCGGAGAATCACTGGGGACCAGAGGTGATACCCGATAATATGGTGAAAATCTGTGAGGCGGTGGACCATCCCGCCTTTGGCGTGCTGCTTCATTTTCGTGGTGGGGAGGGGGATGAACAGATCGCGCCGTGGGCCATGCACACCCACATTTCCTGGCAGATCACCGGGGGGCCTCTGGAGGAGACGATGACCATGCTGCGAGACGCCGGCTACGAGGGGTGCTGGAGCGTGGAGCATCACACCGGCGAGAACGAGTATGCGGAGGTGGCCGTGCAATTGGACAAGGTGCGCGCTGTCCTGGATAGGTGGCGGATGGAGGAGGCGGGTTAGAAGGAAGCGAGGGTTTTTTGTCCTAATGCCTGCATTAAGAGTGAATGTACATTGACCAAAAGGGGTAGATATGAGTGTTTCTGTAAAATTGGGGTTCGTTCCTTCCTATCGTTTCGGGTTCAGCGCCTGGTGCCGGAAGATGCGCGATGGGAGCATCGCGGCCATGGAAGGAGTGGAGGGGGTGGAGGTCGTCGTCCCGCAGGCTGGCCCCGGTGAGGACGACCTGGATGCAGAACGGGGCTATTCGCCCCACGGCGCGGTGAACACGTTGAACGAGGCGGAGGTAGTCGCTGACTATTTCGCCCGTGAGGGCATAGACGGGCTGGTGCTTTGCCCTCTGGACTTTGGCGACGAGCGATCAGCGGCCAAGGTGGCAGAAAAGCTGCAGGTGCCCGTCCTTTTGTATGCGACAAAGGAGCCCCCGGTGCCGGAGGGCCCGAGTATGGCTCGCGTCTCGGATTCGTACTGTGGCAATCTCTCCATGGCCTCGGCCCTGTATCGGCGCAAGATACCCTTTTACTATGCCGGGATCTATTTTCCCGACGAACCCGAGCTTGCGGCGGAGGTGGAGACCTTTGCTGGGGCCGTGGGCGTGGTCAAGGAGCTGACGGGCGCGCGCATCGGACAGGTGGGCGTGCGGCCGGCCACTTTTGAGACCGTAGGATATGACGAGGCGGCCATGATCGCCAAGTTCGGCCAGAATGTCATCTATGCCAACATGTACGATATCGTGAGCGAGGCCCAGGCTTATGACGACGACGATCCCGGGGTACAGGAGATCGTCGCGGATATATGGGAGACGGTGCCCACCATCACCGTGGCCGATGATTATCTGCGGAAAGCGGCCAAGTTGGAAATGGCGCTCGTCGATTTCTGGGAGGAGTCGGGATTGTCGGCTTTGGCCATGCAGTGTTGGCCTTCCATTCAGCAGATGATGGGCATCTCGGTCTGTGCCGTGTATGGTCGGATGACGCAACATCATAGGCTCACGGCCTGCGAGACCGATGTGTTGGGCGCGGTTTCCATGATGGTGAACTATGGCGCGGCGCTCGGGCAAAAGGTGCCCCACTTTGTCGACTGGACCATCCAGCACCGTGAGGATCCGAACAAGCTCCTCGCCTGGCACTGTGGTAACGCGCCCGTCTCTCTGGCGCGGAATCCTGAGGAGGTAGCGCTGCGATCGAGGTACGATATGAAAGGCGCACTGCCCGTGGAGGAGGGAGATCCCCAGGCGGGTTTGGCCCAGTTTCAGCTCAAGCCGGGCCAGGTCACCTTCTGCCGTCTTGCCGAGTACGATGGCGCCTGGAAGATGCTCATCGCCACAGGAGAGATCGTCCCCTCCGACGAGACCCATGCGGGGACCTGGTCGTGGGTAAAAGTGAGCGATCATGAGAAACTCTATCGTACGCTGGTGGAGGAGGGGTTCGTCCATCACGCCAGCATGATCCACGGCGATCAAAGCAAGGCCTTGGTCGAGGCCTGCAAGTTCCTCGATATCGAGCCCGTGGTGGTCGAGTAGGGGGGCGAAGAGTGAGCGACGGACGGATTCGCGTCGTCGGTTTGGGCATGGCTGTGCTGGACATATTAGTACGCCTGCGCGAGATGCCGCGCTGGGATCAAGGCGCTCGCCTGAGCGCGGTGGCCATCGATGGCGGTGGTCCCGTGGCCACGGCCATGGTGGCCGTGTCGCGGCTGGGCGTCAGGGCCGGTTTTGTGGGCACCTGCGGCAGCGATAGGTTGGGCGAGATCAAGATGGAGACGCTGGTCGAGAACGACCTGGACGTAAGCCGGGTGGTGAGGCGTCCCGGCCCGGAGAACCAGATCGTTCTCGTGTCCGTACACGAGGATACGGGGGAACGGGTCTTCTCCGGCCTGCGAGGCTTTCGCGATAATGCGTTGCGGGTGGACGAATTGGATCGCGCCTATATCACCTCGGCCGACTATCTTCATCTGGACGGCGCGCACGCCGAGGCGGCGCTGCAGGCGGCCCAGTGGATGCAGGAAGCGGGTAAAACGGTGGTATTGGACGCCGGTACGACGGAAGGGCCCGTGTCGCCCAGTCTGCGAGCCCTCGTGGAGCATACCGATGTCCTCATCTGTGGTTCGGGCTTTGGGCCCGCCCTGACGGGCTTGGATGACCTGTGGGAAGTAGGGGAGGCCATCCTGGAGCATGGACCGCGCATCGTGGTGCAGACAGAGGGCGCCGATGGTAGCTACACCGTGACCGCGGAGGAGCGCTTTCACACGCCCGCCTTTGAGGTCGACGTTCTGGATACCACCGGGGCCGGCGACGTGTTCCACGGCGCCTACATCGTGGGGCTGCTGCAGGGGTGGGACGTGCGCCAGGTTGCGCAATTCTCCACCGCCGTATCGGCCATCAAATGCACGAAACTTGGAGGGCGTACAGGCATTCCTACGTTTCAAGAGACCATGGCTTTCCTCCAGGAGCGTGGAATAGATCTGACATAAGGAGTCTTACCGTCATGCCTTTAACATCGATCCACCCCGAACTGCAAAAGGCGCAAGCAGGAGGCTATGCGCTGCCCCTCTTTGATACCTTTGAGATGCTTGGAACCCAGGGAATACTCGATGCGCTGGAGGAGAAGCGTGCGCCGGCCATGATCGCCATGGGTTCGGGGCAACTGGAGCAGCCGCGCATCGGGGCCTTTGCTGCGTATATCCGGGCTATGGCAGAGGGGGCCACGGTTCCCGTATCGCTCATGCTGGATCACGGCTCCAGTTTTGAACATTGTATCAAGGCCCTTTCCTTTGGCTTTACCGACGTGATGTACGATGGGTCCCAGTTGCCCCTGGAGGAGAACATTGCCAACACGCGCATGGTGGTGCGGGGAGCGCATGCGGCGGGCGCGGCTGTAGAGGCAGAATTGGGGCACGTGGGTCGAGGCTCCGAGTACGCGGACTTTGGCTCGCAGCGCAAGGGTTTTACCGATCCGGCGGTGGCGGCGTATTTTGTGGAAGAGACGGGGGTCGATTTCCTGGCCGTGGCCATTGGCTCGGCGCACGGGCTCTACGAAGGTGAGCCGCAACTGGATCTGGAGCTGCTGGAGGAGATCCGGCGGGCCGTGGACATTCCCCTGGTTCTACATGGAGGCTCGGGGCTTTCGGATCAGCAGTTTCGGGATGCCATCGCTGGGGGTATTAGCAAGGTCAACATCTTTACCGACCTGAGTGTTACGGCGCGGGATCGCGTGAAGGCGGTGGCGCAGGAAGAGGATGCTTCGTATTTCAGCATCACCGACGCCATCCGTGAGGCCTTCAAAGAGCGGTGCGGTCACTTTTTGGACGTTTTTGGCGCCTCGGGGAAGGCCTAGCGGCGGATAGCAGTCCATCCAGTATCATACAGGGCGTGGAAGACGAGGCACACCAATAGGGGGCCTCGTCTTTGCCTTTTAACAGCCTATCTTTCTATCTGTCGATTCTGCAGAAAACTTGCTTCGCCACATTGTGCGCTGTTGACTATTAAGGATATACATATAGTGTGATAGTCACCTATTGACAAATCGCATATAGTGTGTTATACTATGTGCGAAATGGACGGGGGATTCGATCGAAGGAGTGAAATGCCACGATTTGATGGTACGGGACCGCGGGGCGACGGGCCGATGACCGGTAGAGGAGAGGGATATTGTGCCATAGTGCTTTCCTCTTCAAAACGTGGAGGCAAAGCCTATGGATACGCCGGCCTTCAGGGCACGCCCGTGCGACAGGTCTCTGGGGCAAGATTTCTTTCTCCTGGCGGTCGCCCCGTCCAAGCTACTTGGCGCTCCCCCTGGGCTACGCCTTTGCACAGGCCCTGGCGAGGCGCCCCATGGAGAAGAAGTCGGAATAGATTTTGAGACACAGTTTATTTACTTATGTGAGGAGGTGAAACATATGCCAGGATTTGACAGGACAGGACCGGCGGGCCAGGGGCCCATGACCGGTGGCGCGCGAGGGGTGTGCAACCCTTCCACTGCCTCCAGGCCTTACGGTGTAGCCCGTCCGCGAACTCGCTTTTTCCCGCGAGTCTTCGGAGCCGCGCGTCCGAGAGGAGGGCGAGGCTTCCGTGGTCGGGGTGGCAGAGGCCGAGGACGGAGATAGGATGTATCGTTCGTAGTAGACAGAGATTTTCTTTGGAATGAGTGTTAGGAGGTGTATGATATGCCTTGGGGAGATAGGACTGGACCTGCAGGACTAGGACCGATGACGGGACGCGCGGCTGGCTACTGTGCCGGGTACAGCGTACCAGGCTATGCGAATCCCGCTTTTGGGCGCGGATTTGGCTTCGGCCGCGGTGGCGGCTGGGGCCGTGGTCGAGGATACCGTAACTGGTACTATGCCACTGGACTGCCCGGCTGGGCCCGAGCGGGATATGCCCCGGCCTGGGGAACAGCGGCGGCACCGTACTATGGTGCGCCGGTCAGTGCAGAACAACAGGTAGAGGGGCTCCGGGCGCAGAGCGAGTGGCTTCAGGAACAGCTTAGAGTCATCAACGAGCGCATCGAAGAACTCGAGTCTCAGCAGGAGTAGAAAAATGATCTAACTGCGGCTGCTAGCCGCAGTTGATTGAGCGAGAGCGGCCAGGGAGCATTGTAATGCTCCCTGGGCTGGTTGTCATTTTGGTTTGCCCATGGGGATTTGGGTCCTTTGTGTGGTGGTTTGTGGCTTGCCGCTGCAAAGGTTATCCTTACCTTGAGGTAGGCTACAGCATGGCGTGATCGGTCGATAGAAGCGGTGTAAGAGATAAGGAAATCAGCAGAAAGCAAGTGGGACGATGATATACGTTGATGATGAGCGCTGTACGGGCTGTGGAACGTGTGTAGACGTATGTCCCGTTGGGGCCATCCAGTTGGTGGATGGCGTGGCGCGTATTGACCAGGAAGAGTGCGTAGAGTGTGAGATCTGCCTGTCCGCTTGTCCGGAGACGGCTATCCTTTCGGTAAGCGATGGAGTCCTGGTAGAACAGGAGACCATTACTCCTGCCAAGACGAGTTCGCAGGCGTTGGCAGAAAAGACTTCACGGGCGATCAAGGTGGCCCCCTGGCTGGGAGCGGCCCTGGCCTTTGTGGGAAGAGAGGTCTTGCCTCGTCTTGCGACCCATTTCCTCAATTCCCTTGGCCCGGTTGACAACCAATCTATAACGGGGGGTGGAGGCGGCATTTCCACTAAATCGAGCAACCGACGACGTAGGCTGCGCCGACGCCAGGGTAGGCATTAAAGAGTCGTTGGGGGATCA
>JAYENT010000010.1:0-5882 GCA_034722245.1 Chloroflexota bacterium | reverse complement strand
CGTGGATGACTCGGCGCTAATCGCAGAGATCGGCAACATCACCGATGATGAGATTCTGCAAAGTGCTCCTGCTCTCATTGCCATCCTGACTCGCCCCCGCATACGAGAGGTTCTCGACACCAGCACCGAGTGTCTCATCGCCGACTTTGCCGTGGCCACGGAAAACGTGCTTCTGGCAGCCACAGCCTTGGGCTACAGCTGCGGCTGGCTGGACAGCCCCTTTAACAATTCACAAGCACGTCAACAAACACAGCAGTTGCTGGATATTCCAGACGATAGATTACTGGCCTTGATGGTGCCCATAGGTCGCCCCGCTGAGGAAAGCCCCCGCCGGGAGAAAAAGTCCTTCGAAGAGCGCGCCAGCTGGAATCACTACGACGTATCGCGCTAGCCAGCCGCGGCCGATGTGCTCTTACTTACCCCTTGTTGCACAACATCAGGGGTCCCCACCATAAAAGGCTCTCCATTTTGACACACTGACGACGGATGCTATAATTAGACAAAGTTGATAGACAAGGTTCATTTACGTCGAGATGGTGAGGATGATCTATGAGGATTTCAACCAAGGGGGAATACGGCATCCGCGCTATCTTGGAGCTCGCAGAGAGAGAGGGCGAGGGATACGTGCAAAGCGCAGAAATCGCCGCCGCACGCAAAATACCAGAGAACTATTTGTATCAGCTGCTGATCACTTTACGCAAAGCGGGGCTGATTCGTAGTCGCAGGGGCCCTCACGGGGGCCACATGCTGGCTCGTTCTCCAGAGAACATCTCCCTTTTGGAGGTGGTCGTCGCGCTGGAGGGGCCCATCGATCCTGTGGCCTGTATCCAGGAAAACGTGACCAACGCGTGCAGTTTTATGGATACCTGCCCAGTGCGTCCCGTATGGCGGGAAGCGACAGACGCCATGGAGCGAATACTGGAAGAAGCAGATTTTGCCCGGCTTGCCCAAGCCGAGTACGAAATGCTTGCCGAAAAAGAGTCCGAGGGCTGATATCTACCAGGGCGCCAAATAAACGCTGCGGGTATGAGAACCACCCTCCTGTCATGAGAGGGTGGTTGCTGTTTTGCATCAAAAACGCCGATGGCCATCGTACGATAGATCAACTGTACACGTGCAAAACCCGACCGGCAAGGACTGCCAATAAAGCGTACAGAAGCCCCGCTTCCGCCAGGATAAAAACACTCAGCTTCCACACCACGTCGATCCAAAAGCGCAATGGATAAAGCTGGATGAGGGTATCCTGCACATAAAAGACCCACGTGCCGGGCCTGAAAAAGATTTGGTGGAAGCGGGTGAAAAAGATATCAAAATCGACAAGGGAAGCCACGAGCGCAAGGGCCATAAGCCCAACAGTAAGCCATATTCCCCTCCTCAAAGCCTCGGTCAGAAGCCCCCCCTGAGCCCATCGGAGAAAAACAACAGCCGTCAGTAGCCCGATAGCTAGACCCACTCCGTGGATTAGAAACAGGCCATCCAACACTCCCTTCACATCCACCAAGTGCTCTATTTCCGACTCCCTCAGTGCCTTTTCTCCCTCGTCCGTGCGCAGGCGCTGCAAGGCTTCCACGCTCTCCCTCCCACGCAGGTAGCGTATGATGGCATCCGAAAGCCGAAGCCGTTCCTGGCCATCAAAACGCGATGAGGACGGAAATCTTGCACCCCTGTACTCGTGGCGCACCATGGCCGGGGTAAAAAAGAGATAGAGGGGAGAGACGATCAGGATGATGGGCACGCTCAAACTCAAAAGCGTCTGTACGCTGGCGATGAGCCAATGTGGCGCCTTCATGCTTACCCCTCGATAACTGCTTTGTCGCCTGCACTTTCTTGGCATCCGTTGAATCCGCAAAAGTATAGCACCCGGGTCCCAGATTGCCAATCCGCGCGCGGAACTTTTTGTGGCCAAGAAGCGTCTGAATGATGCAAAGGAAAACTTATCATCAGGAGGACAAGGTATCATGAAAACGCGAATGTGGCTTCCTGTTCTGTTCGTCCTGCTGTTTCTCTCGCTGGCCCACCCCGTGTCGGCAGACGGGATTATCGTACCTGTACCGCCGCCCTCGCAGCCCCCGCCTCCCCTTCGCTCCCTGGCCATCAAATACCATCGCGTCCACGTGACCATCGACAATCAGATAGCCACCACCCACGTGGACCAGGTCTTCCTCAACGAGGGGCCGCATGAAATCGAGGGCCAGTACATCTTTCCCATCCCAGAGAATGCCAGCATCTCCACCTTTGCCATGTGGGTGGACGGGCACCGCCTGGAGGCGCAGGTGCTAGATAAGGAGGAGGCACGCGCCATTTATGAGCAAATTGTAGCACAGCAGCGCGATCCCGCCCTACTGGAATACGTGGGGCGCAATGCCTTTCGTGCCCGCGTCTATCCCATCCCTGCCCATGGAGAAAAGCGCATCCAGTTGGAGTACCAGGAAATCCTCTCCAAGGATAGCGGCTTGGTCAAATACGTCTACCCTCTCAACACGGAGAAATTCTCCACGCGGCCCTTGGAGGATGTGCAGGTATCAGTGGAGATCATCGCCCACGGGACGTTAAAAGCCGCCTACTCGCCTAGCCACGACGTGACGGTACAAAGAGAAGGAGATCGACGGATAACGGTGGAGTACAAAGACACCCAAGTGACGCCTGATAAGGACTTTGTTCTCTACTACACCACGGGCACGGACGATCTGGGCGCAAACGTGCTGAGCTACAAGGAGCCGGGCGAGGAGGGATTTTTTCTCCTCTTTGTGGACCCCAAGCGCAAAGCGCTGGAAGACGAAATTGTCGACAGGGACGTGTTCTTTGTACTCGATACCTCGGGGAGCATGCGCGGGGAGAAACTGGCTCAGGCAAAGCGCGCCCTGAAGTACGTCCTGCGCAATCTGCACGAAAACGATCGCTTCAATATCATCTCCTTCGCCACAAGCACCCGGCTCTACGCATGGACGCCACAAGAGATTGCCGAACGCGATGAGGCATACGCCTTTGTCAACGAATTAGAGGCGGGCGGCGGGACCAATATCGATCAGGCTCTCAAAGAGACCCTTGAGCAGACAGGCGGCAAACGATTTGATACTCTGTGTGTCGATCACGGTGCGGTCACACAGAGTATCAAACCCCCGGTAGTTATCTTTCTCACGGATGGTCTGGCCACCGAGGGCGAAACACGAACGAAGGCCATCCTGGAACATGCAAGAGCGTCCGCCAGCGAACGGGTACAGATATTTGCCTTTGGCGTGGGATACGATGTCAACACCGTTCTCCTGGATCGGCTGTCCCAGGAGCACAATGGCACCTCAAGTTATGTGAAACCTGGTGAGAGCATAGAGCGCATCATCTCCTCATTCTACGACAAGATTTCCTCTCCCGTGCTAAGCGACGTATCCCTCGAACTCGGACAAGTGCATGCCGAGGAGATCTTTCCCTCACCGCTCCCCGATCTCTTTGCCGGGAACCAGCTCCTCGTTCTCGGCCGCTATCGGCAGGGGGGCAGAACAACCGTGCGTATGAAAGGTCTTGTCAACGGACGAGCCACCACCTATACGTTCCGCGATGTCTACTTCCAAAAGGAAGGAGGCGAGGGGTTCATTCCGCGCCTGTGGGCCACGCGCAAGATCGGACACCTTCTGACACAAATACGCCTTTATGGCGCAGAGGGCGAATTGGTGGACGAGATCATCCGCCTGAGCCTAGAATACGGGATCGTTACGCCCTACACATCCTTCCTCGTCGATGAGACAGAGGACACGTTGACGGCGGATAGCGAACGTCCTGTAGCTCCGGGAAGCCTTGGAACCGCCACACCTGCCGCTGCCAGCATCTCCTCTGCAGTATCCGGTAAGGCGGCCGTGGAGAGCAGCGTGGCCCAGAGAACCCTGCGGGAGGCTGAGGTTGTCCATGCACCGGCCGGCGAACGCCTGCGCACAACTGGCAACAAGGCCTTTGTACTGCAAAATGGCACGTGGGTCGATACAGCCTACGAAGATACGATGGAGATCACCGATGTCCCCTTTGCCAGCGACACCTACTTCGAGCTGATACGCGATCATCCCACGTGGGGCCCCTATCTGGCGCTGGGAGACCGTGTCCTCCTTGTCTGGGAGGGACGGGGCTACCGCATCGGACCCAAAGGAAATGCTGACGCAACATCGGACACTGTCACAGAACCCACAGCGTCTCCAACGCCGATCCCCACACTCGCGGAGCGGGTGCAGCCCACGCGAACGCCAGCGCCGACACCCGCCCCGAACGTTTCCGCAAAGGGCTTTTGGCCTTCCCTGGGAAGCTGGCTGCAGGGTATACTGGGCCTGTGAGACGGAGACCGATTCTTGTAAAGGGAGAGAACGCTGTACGACAGCGTTCTCTCCCCACAGACAGCCCCTTGACACGCTCTCCGCCTGAGCGTAGAATGCCCATAGTTCGATTTGCTGAGAAACGTTGCACTTTCAGGGAGAGAAATCATGAATTTCATCGTCATCGTATCAGACACGTTTCGCCGAGACCATCTTGGCTGCTATGGGAACGAGTGGATCTCTACGCCGCATCTGGATCGCTTTGCTGAGCGCGCTATCGTGTTTGATCGCGCCTACGCTGGCTCCTTCCCGACAGTACCCAATCGCCGCGACCTGTTTACAGGACGGTATACCTTCACCTACTCGCAATGGGCCCCTCTGCCTGAGGACGAGGTGGTTTTGGCCGAGGAGTTGGGCAAGGCGGGCTACACCTCAATGATGATACTGGACACGCCCCATATCACAGAGAATGGGTATTACTTTGACCGTGGCTTTAACGGTTGGGAATGGATACGAGGGCAAGAGACTGACCGCTGGCGCACAGCGCCCGCGTATCCCGATATGCCTTGCGACAGGGAGAAGCTTCGCTCGCCAGACCGGATCGCCAGCCTGCACCAGCGCAACATTCACTGGCGACGCTACGAAGAGGATACCTTTGTCGCGCGCACCATGCACGAGGCCTGTCGCTGGCTGGAACGCAACTATGAACAACAAGAGAAGTTCTTTCTCTATGTGGACACTTTTGATCCCCACGAGCCGTGGGATGCACCAAAGTGGTACGTGCAAAGATATGCAGATCCCGACTACGATGGAGGAGACGTCAACTACCCCCTCTATGGTCCCGCCGACTATTTGACAGAAGCAGAACTGCAGCACTGTCGCGCTCTATATGCCGCAGAGGCCACCCTGGTAGATCGCTGGGTAGGGCGCCTTTTAGAGCATATTGAGGATATGGGGCTTTTGGAGGACACCATGGTCCTGTTCACCACCGACCACGGGTTCTACCATGGAGAACACAATCTGATCGGCAAGTCGCACATCACCCCAGAAGAGTCTCGCTACGTGCCCCTCTATGAAGAGGTGGCTCATATACCGCTAATGGTACACTATCCAGGCGCTGAGCCGCGCCGAGAATCGGCCTTTGTACAACCCGTGGACATCATGCCCACACTGCTCGACTTGGGCGGGGCGCAGGGCCTAGAGTGCGTTCATGGAGCCTCCCTCGCGCCGTTGCTTCAAGGCAGGAGCGTGCATACGCGCGATATGGCCATTACCTCCCCGACCATCATTCACCAGGGCGCTGGCGGTACGCGAATAACTGCCACAACTGATGAATGGGCCTTCATCTGCGCGCCCACTTCCACTGGAGAAGGAGAGGTGTTGGACCGCGCAGTGGACGGCCATGCCAAGCGAGAGGATAGGGGATTGCAAGTGCCCTCAGAGCTCTACCATCTACCCTCCGATCCTCATCAAAAGGAAAATGTCATCGGCCAACATCCCGATGTCGCGAAAGCCCTACGAGAGCGCATCGTCGCTTTTCTCGAGTCGGTGGGCACTGACCCCGAGTTCGTCGCCCCCTGGCGCTGAGTT
>JAYENT010000009.1:0-27633 GCA_034722245.1 Chloroflexota bacterium | reverse complement strand
CTGCGAATCGAATTCGCAGGCTGGTGCTGTCGGAAACCTGCTAAAGGCAGGTTAGCCGCGAGCTTTGGGACGCTCCAGCCTGTTTTCAACAGGCTTCTTCGTCGTAGCCCCAGGATTCATTCCGGCGCGCGGGGCTCCGTCCTATGTGATATCTCCCCCCATACCTTCGTCTGCCAACGCCTGAATCTCAAAGCCTCAAGTCATTCCTTATACTATAAATCGCTTCAACCTGTTCTTTCAGGTCAGATTTGACTAGAGCTATCATCGCAGCGTGCCAAACCTCAACCCTCAAGAGGACGTCGAACTCCTCGCTGACCAAACGGTTGATTCTGCCAGCCAGCTTCGCAAGTATGGTCTCTTCACCATTCAGCTGCCCAAATACGACCTCTTCACTATTCGTAGAATCCAACCCTTTAACTCCTAGTTCTTTGCACATGCTGTAATCGAGTGTACTGTTGTTGTACTCTTCAATAAGGTCGCTGACCATACGGCTTTCCCAAGCTTTCGCGTCGAACCCCTCTTCCACATCAGACGAGTCAACAAAAGAAGCGGTAACCATCGCCTGAATTGATGGTACAGCGATTTCGTCCTGAAGAGCAGCTCTAAATTCGGGGCCACCTATGCCAAAAGCATATCTGTCCACTATGTGAAGAAAGAACCACAACATCTCCAGGCGGATGGCAAAGTCGAGTTGCTCGGAGATTGCCCATTCATCGGTGACCTCAGCGACCGCGCCAATGATCCCTTTGTAGGAGACGAGTGCCGACATGCCAATGTCGCCTGCCAACGCAAGCAGATCCTTAACACCCCGTGCCTGCGGCACGTTCGGGTGCCTCTTGGCCCAGCTTTCCATTGCCTCTTTGAAAGCTTCACGCCGGTCCCTATAATCCTTTACCAGAACTTTGTAGTTTTGAAGCCAGTCCATAACGCCCCTTTCCCCTAACCATGCGCGCATGCGCTTGTATGCCCAAAAGCCCCCTGCGAATCGAATTCGCAGGCTAGAGGGGCCACCTCCGGTGGCCTCTAAACCTGCTAAAGGCAGGTTGGTAGCAACCTATATGCACTGTAAGCATTGTATCGCGTCAGGATACAGAGCGCAATGAGGATTTATGGAAGCTTCCCCTTGTTGCCCGCGCACCATCCTGCTACAATGCACCGGGATTGCCCTGGGCATGATGGTGCTATTGACGAACAGGATGAGAGGGGAGAGATGAAGGTCACCGAGGTACAGACGCTGCGGGCGAGCCGTTTCACGTACATCAAAGTGCACACGGACGAGGGGATAACGGGGGTGGGCGAGCTACACCCGGCCAGCGGCACGGGCGGCACGCCCTTTACGCCACTGGCAGCGGTGGGCTACTGTGCCGAGTATTTGGTAGGGAAGGATCCCCTGCACATCGAGCGGCATTGGCAGCACATGTTCCGCCGCTGCGTCTTTCGCGGCGGGGCCGACACCATGGCCGCCATCGGGGCCATCGATATGGCCCTCTGGGACATCAAGGGCAAGGCGGCCGGGCTGCCGGTGCACTCCCTGCTGGGCGGGCCCACGCGCGAGAAAGTGCGTCTGTACACGCACCTGAGCGGCAGCACGCCCGAGGAACTGGCCGATCAGGCCCGTTCCCTCGTGGAGGAGGGGTTCACCGCCGTGCGCCTGTACCCCTTTGGGGATTTCGGCCAGGACAGTTTCTCCGAGGGGCGTGGGCTGGAGAATATGCGCTTCCGGGGCATGGTGCACAACGCCGTGGCCCGCGTGCAGGCCGACTATGTGGGGGTCATCCCACACAATCCCTTGAGCTGTGTGCTCACTGCAGCCTGCGACAGCTCAGCTGCCTTAAGGTTAGCCTCCTCGAGGTCAGGCTCCACGTCCGGGTTCTCCTCTCTCCACATGTTCCATGCCTCCACCCCCTGCCTCAACATAAGAAGATGCTTCTCATTGGCCATGTGTTCTCTCCCGCTCTATCCCCGCGATACCGTTCACCTGTAGCCCAGCACAACCACCGCTTGCGAGGTCAACCACTCCAAGGTAGTATACGAACAGGATAGCCGCCAAACAAGGAGGCCAAGGCAAACCAGTCCATTCGAGCACGGGTGCGTAGACTCGCCACGGGAGTGCTGAAATGAACGAGAAACAGCGTGAGGAACTGCGAGAACGGCTCCGGGAGCGGGAGGACACGGTGAGGGAAATGGTTGAGCAGCTTGAGGTTGAGAAAGAGAAACTCGACGATACCCGCCAAAAACTGAAAACGCTGCCACGACCGCTCGTATGGGAGCCCCTCAAAGGGCGTATTGGTCTGCTGGAGGGGCGCGTGGATTCGTTGATGCAGGACCTGGCAAAGGCGCGGTTGGCACTGCTTGAAGAACGTGAGGCCCAGGCGAGGGCCGTCTACAAGGGAATAGCGGCCAAGGCAAACAAGGCACGACAAACGGAAAGGGAGATGTGGCGCGCGCTGCGAACTTTTCAGAACCGTGGCGCCAAGGGGACTGGCGCACGGGAGGGCGACGCCAAAAGACTGGCAGAGCTTCTTGGAGCACACGAGAAGGCCCAGGCTTTGGCGGCCGAATTGCAGCAGGCGCAAGATGATGCGATGCACAAACTCAACGTGGCCGAACAGCAGCGCCAGGGGCTCGAGCGAGAGTTGGGCGCCCTGTTAAAGTAAATGGCAGGAGAAGAGGGAACAGACCGTAGGATGCTAGAGGATCCGGACAGCCAGGTATTGGGGCAGGGGATATGATCGGAAGAACCCGCTGGAGCCGTTCTCTCTTCGGTATCTTTTTTGCGTGTGAATGCATGATGAAATTGATGAAGGTATAAAGGAGGCAATGATGAAACTCGGATTTGTGAGCGCGATTCTGCCCGATCTGTCCCTGGAAGAGGTATTGACGTTTGCGGCCGAGGCGGACTTTGACTGCGTGGAGCTGATGTGTTGGCCGCCGGGAAAGGCTGAGCGGCGGTATGCTGGCGTGACGCACATCGACGTGACGGACTTTGATGCGGACACCGCTGCCGAGGTGCGAGCGCTGACAGCGGTTGCCGGCGTCGAGATCAGCGGGCTGGGCTACTATCCCAATCCTCTGGCGCCCGATCCAGAGGAAGCGGATATCTTCATCAACCATATCAAAAAGGTAATCAAGGCGGCCGCCCTGCTCGACGTCGGGGTGATAAACACGTTCATCGGGCGCGACTGGACCAAGTCGGTCGACGACAACTGGCTGCGTTTCAAGGAGGTGTGGCCGCCACTGATCGCCTTCGCCGAGGAGCAGGGGATTCGCGTCGGCATTGAGAACTGCCCCATGCTCTTTACGGACGACGAGTGGCCTGGAGGCAAGAACTTGGCTCACGCCCCCGCGATATGGCGCCGTATGTTCGAGGAGATCCCCAGTGACAACTTTGGACTTAACTACGATCCCTCTCACCTGGTCTGGCAGCAGATGGACTACGTGAAGCCACTACGGACGTTCGCCGACCGGCTCTTCCACGTGCACGCCAAGGATGCCCGGCTGGACCGAGAACGGTTGGATGAGGTGGGCGTATTGGCAACCCCACTGAAGTACCACACCCCCAAGCTGCCCGGGTTGGGCGACATCAACTGGGGCCGGTTCTTTTCGGTGTTGACCGAGACCGGCTACGACGGTGCCGTGTGCATCGAGGTCGAGGATCGGGCCTACGAGGGATCACTGGAGCGCCGGAAGAATGCGCTGCGCCAGAGTGCCCGGTACTTGAGACAATTCATGGCCTAGGGGCAATGAACTGCACAAAATGTAGGCCAACGTCATCTATTGGCATTTAAGGAGAGAAGCGAGACGATGATCATCGTTGATGCACACTGCCACGTGTCTCCCTACTGGTATGAGCCCGTCGAGAGCCTCCTTTTCCAGATGGATCGGAACGACGTGGAGCAAGCAGTGCTGATCCAGTACATGGGACAGTATGACAACGGGTACCAGGCCGAGTGTGTGGCTCGCTATCCGGGAAGGCTCGCATCGGTGGTGCTGGTCGACCCAGATGCTCCCGATGCCTTGCAGCAACTCGAACGGCTGGCGGAGGAAGGCGCCGCTGGCCTTCGCCTTGGGGCCGATACGCGGTCAGCAGGTGACGATCCCCTGGCGATCTGGCGCAAAGCCGAGGAATTGGGCCTGCCTGTCAGCTGCAACGGCAGCGTCGACGAGTTCGCCTCAACGCGCTTTGCGGAATTGGTGGAGGCTTTTCCCCATCTACCCATCGTCCTTGAGCACCTCGGATCTGTGAACCATCCTCATGGCGAGGAACCGCCATATCGGATGCGCCGCCGGGTCTTCTCGCTGGCGCAATTTCCAAACGTCTATATCAAGTGTCACGGACTGGGCGAATTTTGCGAGAGGACAACGCCCGTCCAGCAACCTTTCCCTTTTGAGAGGCCCATACCGCCGCTATTAGACATGACCTACGATGCCTTTGGGCCTGAGAGGATGATGTGGGGCAGCGACTTTCCGCCTGTGAGCGGACGCGAGGGGTACGCGAATGCCCTGCGCTTGACCCTCCAGCAATTCGCGTCGCAAAGCGAACGCGATAGAGAGCTCATCTTCGGCGGCGTGGCCAGAGAAGTGTTCGGCCTGTAGGGAGGAGCGGGCCAGAGGGTTCTTGGGGGTGAAAGAGTTTCTATAAGACTATAACAGAAAGCGGAGCCCCCAAGTGATTTGGATTCTTGTCTTGCTGTACAGCGTTTCACGGCACACGTGGCGCAAGCGGTTTAGTCACTCCCAGCCCCACACCACAATATGTAGTGGGTCTGTACCAAGTATCCCACTACCTACGGGAGTGGATGGGAGTCGAACCCACCAGAGCCGCTTCCGCAGCACCTCTCAACGGTTTTGAAGACCGCGGAGCCCACCGGGGCTCATCCACCCCCAAGATCATCTATAGGATACGCATTTTGCCCCGGGTCGTCAATTTATTACCCTATATCGGCGAGTGACGGTTGCCAGAATCTCGCTTCCCGACTACAATGCAAGGGATCCTCAGTTGGGGAGGACGAGGAAGGCCGAAAGGCCGGGTTACGGTAAAGGGCATGGAGGGGCATTATGGACTTGTTCGACAAAGTTAAGCGCTTTACGCGCGTAGCAAAGGCCAAGGAGGAGGGGTATTATCCCTATTTTATTCCCTTGGAAGATACAGAGGGGACGGAGGTCACCATCGACGGTCATTCCCTCATAATGATCGGTTCCAACAACTATTTGGGGCTCACCACGGATCCAAGGGTGCGCCAGGCGGCCATCGAGGCACTAAAGCGCTATGGCACGGGTTGCACCGGATCGCGCTTTTTGAATGGCAACCTGGTTTTGCATGAGAAGCTGGAACAGGATCTGGCGGACTTTATCGGGAAGGAGGCGGGACTCGTATTTAGCACGGGCATGCAGACGAATCTGGGTACCATCTCCAGCCTGGTAGGGCGCCACGAGGTGGTCATCACCGACCGCGAGGATCACGCCAGCATCATCGACGGATGTCGGCTGAGCTTTGGTGAGATGAAACGCTATCAGCACAACGACATGGAGGATCTGGAGCGGGTACTCCAGACGTGCGAGGATACGCCCAAACTAGTAGTGGTGGACGGCGTGTTCAGCATGGGAGGGGATATCGCCCCGCTGCCCGAAATTGTCCCTCTCTGTAAGAAATATGGCGCGCGCCTGATGGTGGACGATGCCCATTCTCTGGGCGTGCTGGCCGACGGACGGGGCACAGCGGCCCACTTTGGCCTCACGGACGAGGTAGATCTCATCATGGCCACCTTTAGCAAGGCCTTTGCTTCCATCGGGGGCGTGGTGGTGGGGGATGCCGAGGTCATCGACTATGTTCGGCACAACGCTCGAGCCCAGATATTCAGCGCTTCCATCCCCCCTTCGGCGGCTGCCACCGTGGCGGCTGCCCTGGAGATCATCAAAGAGGAACCGGAGCGAACCCGGCGTGTGTGTGCCATCGGCGAGAGGATGCGCAAGGGTTACGAAGCGCTGGGCTTTGATACCGCCGAGAGTGAGACCCCCATCATACCCATCGTCATCGGCGACGAGATGAAGACGCTGTACTTTTGGAAGGCCCTCTTTGAGGCCGGCGTGTACGTCAATCCCGTGGTACCTCCTGCCGTGCCGCCCAACCAGGCACGTTTCCGCACCAGCTACATGGCCACGCATACGGACGAGCAGCTCGACCGTGTACTGGCCATCTTTGAGCAGGTGGGCACGGAGATGGGCATCATCTGAGCGATTTCAGCCTCAGCCGAGGATTGAAATCCACGTCTGCTAAAGAAAACCCGCTAGAAACGGGTTCCATAAAGGCGAAATGTGCGATGTAGTGCGTTTTTCACGCAGTTAGGAGAATAGACGTCGCGACTTCGAGCCGACGGTGGACGGAGCAGTGCTATTGCCCGCTTATTTCTTTGATCTCCATTAGCAAAAGTTGCCTGCGAAAGCGCAAAGCGCTTTCGCCCTACACGCGCACTGCCTCGATCCCCGCAAAGTGACAGAAAGACTCCACAGCATCCGCGATGTCGCCGTGGATCATGCTGGCACTGTGAACGAATCCCTCCTCAGCTAGTACGCGGTACAGACGGGCCAGATCGGGAACGCGCACCCAGGCCCACGCACCCCGGATGAGGTCGTCGGTGTGCATGATCTCGCCGTTGGTGATCAGCATCTTGAAGGCGCCGTCGTATTCCACCAGCCGGCAGATGGTAACCGGGCCCGGCTTGAGTTGGAACTCGATGGCCCCCTGGGCCCTTTCCGGCCCGACAACCTGGCTCATGATGCCCTGCTCGCGGATCACGGGCGTGCCCTGCGAGGAAGCCAGGGAAACGGGGGCGTTCCCACAGTGCCAGGCCAGGAAGACGTTCTCCAACTGCTGATGCTTGATGGTCCAATGGAAGGAGACGGGCATCGCCTCCTTCAGGGCGGCCAGGTATTGCACCCACATGGTCAAGGCACCGTACACGTCGGCCTCGCAGGCAACCATCATCCCCTTGTCCGTCAGCCGGCTCAGGGTGGAATAGGGGCAAATGCCATAGCGTTCCTGCACCTCGGTCCAACAGGAGAGGGCCATGACGTCCAGATCGCGCTCTTCGAAATAACCCGTCAGGGCCAGTTCCAAGGCCGCCGCCTTTTGCAGTGCCTCCTCGCTGCAGCCCGTACAGTCCGCCTGGCGCTGTATCTCTTTCAGTATCGCGCGCACACGGTAGTCGTCCGCGGGCCATTTCTCCGCTCGCGCAAGGGCTTCGGATAGGGGAATCTGTACCACCCGCTGTCCAAAGTGCTCACTCAGCGCCATCTCATTCATGGTGCAGGTCTCAAAGCGCTCCGGGCGCTGCCCCACCCGCCCCACCCGCGCGCCATAGAATCCGCCAACGGCAGAGCAGGCGCGGGCAAAGGTCTCCAAAGACGCAGCAAAACCGTCCTCCTCCGGCCACATGAGCCCCATGAAACGATAGGGAATCTTGTGGCGGTAGAGGCCGGAGGTTACCGACAGGGTGCCGCAGAAGGAGTCGGAGCGCCGCAGGCCATCCTCGGTAAAGGGCCCCTCCTTGGTGCCAAAGACCAGCACCGGCACATCCAGCGCCTCAGCGATGGTTATAGCCGATATCTCGTCGCCAAAGGTCATGGTGCCGATGACCACGCCCTCCACACCCCGCTGGGCAAAGAGATCGATGGTGGCCTCCGCGCCCGCGTCATCGCGAACGAGGCCGTTGTGAATCAGCCCCACGCTGGGAACCACTACCTCCAGGCAATCGATAGCCCGCATGGCCTCCAGACAGCGCTCGCGCATATCGACGGCCCAGTCCTCATCAAAGGGATAGCGATGGGAGGGGACAAAGCCGAGGCGGATCTTGTTCATGGAATGGCTCCTTTCTTGTTTCTCGCTGGATGCGGCGGGTTGGCGGAGCCGCCGTGTCGTGCCTTTCGCCCTCTCCCCCTGACCCCCTCTCCCACTTGTGGGAGAGGGGGAAACGGATTGAAAAGGCCTTGTTCCCAACGCCCCTACCGCACCCTGCTGGCGAGTTCGTCGATCTCGGCGTTATTGGCCAACACGCCGATCTCCAGCATGTATTCCCGTTCTTCGCCCGGATCCAAGAACTGGAGGATGCCGCGCTCTCTGTCTTTGTCGCGCCCCTCTACCAGGCAGTTGGCGGGCTCCATGCCCGTGACATAGGTGCCGGCACAGACCATCTTCCACTGGGTAAAGCGGGGAAGCTCGGCCTGTCGATACTTCAGATAAACGCCCAACCCCTCGCCGTCGTGGTATGCGCGGTTGGCCAGCACCAAGGTCACGTAACCTTCCTCGTCCGCCTCCATATCGTGATAGAAGCACTGCTCCTCATAGCCTGCGATGGGCGCCTCGTAGCGGGCGTGGTTGTCCAACCCTGGCGCCGCCACCTCGTCCCTGGGCGTGACGTCCCGCGAAGGGGCGATGAGCTCCGTCCCCTCGGCCAACAGGGGGAAGCCAAAGTTGCAGTGGTAGAGCATCATATGCGGCGTCCGCTGAAAGCCCTCGTTTCTCACCACGTCCTGGAGACAGACGCGCGACTGGCCCAGGCGCGTCCAGATGCGGCGGCTCAGGGTGAGGTTCTCGCCAAAGACTGCCGTCTCGCGCATGCGTCCCTGCACCCACATCTCATATTCGTCGTCCTCCCAGGCGCCGTCGGCCCAGACGTTAGTGGCCGGGATATGCGATATGCGCCCGTGCAGACCAAGCTCCTCGCCCTCATCAGTGCAGGGTGCTCCCGCACTGGTCATGCCGCAGGACGTCACCAGGCCGCCGTGAAAGGTCCGCAACCAGCCCAAACCCTGGCGCTCGAAATAAGCGGGGTGGGACGGCCCCGTTGACGATTGCCAGGAGAGGGACGCGCCCTTGTACTTGGCCGCGCCGACGTCCATGCCCCGATCCAACAGAACGGTAAAGGAGAAGCCCGTTCCCGTCTCGAACTCGGCCGTGCGCAGCCCCTGGGCCTTACCGTCTTGAATCTGGCTCAGGCGCACACCACCGAGTTGGGACATCCTTCCCACGTAGCGCATCAGCTCCTGCCGTGTCCATGACTGCCCGTACAGTTCAACCATTCCTTTCCCTCCTTTATCATGCAAGATAGGTGGCATTTGTATGGCTCATCCCCACGCTGACGATGCCAAGCCCTCCTCGGGCGGCTGTTGTTGTGTAGAGTGAAGCGTCTGCTTCGCTAGTGTATCGTCATGTAAGACCTAGGACGAGGCAAACGCTTCGTCGCCACATAGGGCGAATCATCTGCTTTGCCAACAACGAAACGAACGCTTCGTCGCTACGTAGGGTGAAGCGTCTGCTTCGCCAACGACGGAGTAAACGCTCTGTCGCTACGATATGCATGGAGCCTCCTCTGGCAGTCCCCGGCACTCCATGGGAACTGCGTTCCCCCTGCGTGCCTAACTACGAACCTGGGCCCCAGATTCCAATGAAAGTTTAGCTCAACAGCAAGTAGGGCGATTCGATATAACGTGCAACAGCCTGCAGGAAGCGGGCCCCCGGCGCGCCGTCCACCAGGCGATGGTCCACCGTGAGGCTGAGCCACATGCGCTGGCGTATGGCGATCTCACCATCCACCACGGCGGGTTCGGGGCGAATGCGCCCCACGCCCAGAATGGCACACTCGGGCATGTTGATGATGGGCGTAAAGGAGTCGATTCCGAACATCCCCAAGTTAGTAATGGTGAACGTGCCCCCCGTGAGCTCATCGGGGAGCGACCGGCCTTCCAAGGCTCGTTCGATCAGCTCTCGCGATTCCCGAGCTATTTCTTTGATGCTCTTTTGGTCTGCGTCATCGATGACGGGTACGAGCAAGCCCCGATCCGTATCCACGGCGAGGCCGACGTTGATCTGCTCCAGGTGACGGATCCCTTCCTCTTCAAGACGCACGTTCATATAGGGGAACTCTTTGAGGCAGCGTGCCACGATGGCTACCAGCAGATCGTGGTACCCGACGGAAAAGCCCAAGTCGTCGGCCAAAGCCTCCTTGAGCTTATTGCGGAGGGCGACGAACTCTGTGGCGTCCACCACGCTCTGCAGGGTGATGGGGGCCGTGGTGTGGGCCGAGGCGGCCATGCGCTCGGCGATGATGGAGCGCATACCGGACAGAGGCTCGATGTCCCCTTCCATGGGAGGCATCGGCACCTCGGAGGGCACGGCGGTGGCTGGCACCCTTTCCGGGCGCGCTTTTCTGGCTGCCACCTCTTCCGCCCGGATGCGCCTGCCCGCTGGCGAAATCTCTTCCAAGGCTATCCCTTTTTCGCGCGCCACCCTGCGCGCCAGAGGCGTGGCGGCGGGCTGGCGCTCCAGGTAGTCGAGCACGTCCTGCTCAATGATGCGTCCACTGGGGCCAGAGCCCTCCAGAAGCCTCAGCTCCACGTCGTGCTCCCTGGCGGTCTTGCGCGCCCTGGGCGAGGCGAAAAGCCGCCCCTCTCTGGCTGGCACCTCCGCCGCTGCTTCGGGAGCTGCCTCTTCCTCCTCCGCCTCGGGCGCTGACGGCTCCTCGGGGGCTTCTTCCTCTTCTTCGCCCTCCACGGCGCCGCTGATATCCTCATCGGGCCCCGCAATGATGCCCACGGGGGTGAGGACGGGAATCTCGACGCCCTCGCCCACAAGTATCTTACGCAGTATACCGTCGGCCCTGGCCTCCACCTCTAGGACGGCCTTGTCCGACTCCACCTCGAAGAGCACATCGCCCTCGCTTACGGGGTCGCCTTCCTTTTTGAGCCACTCTACAATCGTTCCCTCTTCCATCGTTTGCCCCAGTTTGGGCAAAATGACCTCATGCATATTCGTTACCTCATCCTTTTGCCTAAGTATTACGCGTGACGAAGCACTTTATGTACACCATCGATGATCGATTGAACTCCAGGAATCGCCTCGTCCTCCAGGCTCTCGGCCATGGGCACGGGCACGTCGGCCGCGGCCACCCGCACCATAGGGGCGTCGAGCCAGTCAAAGGCGCTCTCGTTGATTTGCGCAAACAACTCGCTGATGACGCTGCCCGTCTTACAGGCCTCTGTCACTCCGACGACGTGGCCTGTCTTGCGCACGGAGGCGATCACGGTTTCCAGATCCAGGGGCTTGAGGGTGCGCAGATCGACGACCTCCACGCTGATGCCCTCCCCAGCCAGTGCCTCGGCCGCTTCCAGGGCGCGGAGGACCATGCGCGAATAGGTGACAACGGTGACATCCGTCCCCTCGCGCTTCACATCGGCCACGCCCAAAGGAATGGTGTATTCCTCCTCGGGCACGGGGCCTTTGTTTCCATAGATCATCTTGTGCTCTATGAACATGATGGGGTTGTCGTCCCGGATGGCCGACTTGAGCAAGCCCTTGGCGTCGTAAGGCGTGGAGGGCATGACGAGATAGATACCAGGGAAGTGCATCCAAAGGGCCTCCAAACTCTGGGAGTGATGGGCGGCGATGCTGCGTCCCGCGCCGCCCTCGGTACGGATCACCATGGGCACCTTAGTCTTGCCACCGAACATGTAGCGGTTCTTGGCCCCCTGATTGGCGATCTGGTCCATAGCCAGCGGGGTAAAATCCACGTACATGATCTCGGCCACAGGGCGCAGGCCCGTCATGGCCGCGCCCACGGCCGCTCCGCCAATGACGGCCTCGGAGATGGGCGTGTCCTTGACGCGCTCGGGCCCGAATTTTTCAAAGAGCCCCCGCGTCGCCCCATAGGCACCACCGTAAAGCCCCACGTCCTCGCCCATGATGAACACGCGTTCATCCCTCGCCATCTCCTCGCTCAGGGCTTCCTGTATGGCCGCCGCATAGGTGATGGTGCGCATCTCGGGGTCGCTGCGCACACGTTCACGAAGGTGCGCTTCGGCCTCTACCTCCTGGCGCGTGGGCGGATTGAGGACGTAGACGTCCTTCTCCACCTCTGCGGGATCGGGCATGGGCGAATCCAGGGCAAAGTCCACGGCGCGCTGCACCTTTTCCTTGGCCAGTTCGTCGATGGCCTCGATCTCTTTTTGTGTGACGATGCCCTGTTTCAAAAGCGTCTTGGGGAAGGTGACCAGGGGATCCCTCGCGTGCCAGCGCTCCTCCTCCTCATCCGTACGATACTCGCGGGGGTCGGAACGCGAGTGCCCATACCAGCGGTAGGTTTTGCACTCGATCAGGGTTGGCCCGCCGCCCCTGCGCCCGCGTGCCAGAGCCGAGGACACGACCTCGTAGACGGCGATGGGGTCCATCCCGTCCACTGTGACGCCAGGGATATCGTACGCCGCGGCGCGGGCCGCGATGTCGTGCAGGGCGCTCACCTTCTCAAAGGGGACCGACATGCCGTAAAGGTTGTTCTCCACGACATAGACAACGGGCAGCTTCCAAGCGGAAGCCAGGTTGAGGGACTCGTGGAAATTGCCCGTGTTGCTGGCTCCGTCGCCGAAAAAGCAGACCACGCAGCGATCAAGATCCTGCATCTTCATAGAGAGGGCGGCGCCCGTGGCCACAGGGAGGTTACCCGCCACGATACCCGTTGCCCCCAGGTTGCCCTTTTCTACGTCGGCGATGTGCATGGACCCTCCACGGCCCTTGCAGTAGCCGGTGGCACGACCACAGAGCTCGGCCATCATCTTGTTCAGGTGCTCCTGCTTGGCCTCGTTGCCCTCGGCCAGACTATCGCCCCGAGCGTGGCAGTGGCCATGTCCCCTGTGGGTGCTGGTGATGAGATCGTCGTCGCGCAGGGCGGCCACGGCGCCCACGGCCACGGCCTCCTCCCCCGCATAGAGGTGCGAGGCGCCCTTGATGATGTTGCGGCTCAAGAGATCGAATACGGTGTTCTCGAAAATACGGATCTCCCGCATGCGCCGGTAGATGGCGAGCAGATCATCCTTGGTCAGTTCCTCAATCGTCTGTGTGTCCATCCCTTTTCCCTCAAGCATCTTTCGCGTTTGCTGTTGATTGTGGCGAGCCCGATATTGTCGAACCGTTGGGCATGCCATTCTGATAAAGATTGAGAAAATGAACGGGCAATATGACTGCTCCGTCCACCGTCGGCTCGAAGCCGACGTCTAGTATCAGCAAGTGCGTTAAAAACGCACTAAACTGCACATTTCGCCTTCATGGAACCCGTTTCCAGAGGAAGATACTTTGCGTCTTCCTCGTACCAGCACCGCCTGTTTACGGCGGTGCGCACAACCTGCAGGCTCCCAGCCTGCCCTCCCGCACTTTGGCAGACGTGAATTTCAATCCTCGGCGGAAGACGGACTGCCAGTCACGACCAGCGCGCCTCTTCTGCCAATCTGCTGTGGCGCTCCAGCACGGCTCTTCCCAGCGGCTCCTGCGGATCGATCTCGCAGACCGATTCCAAAACGGCCTCCACGCCCTCTTGCGCTATTCGCTCCTGCAACTCGACGGCTATGCCGTCGCTGGGGGCATCGTATGCCAGGGCGCCGGCGATGCCCCACGCCAGGTTGAACGGCTCGATACCCGCCGCCTCTGCCATACGCGCGGCGCCCACGAGACGGTCGGAAGGCGCCAGTTTGCGCAGGGGGTCGCGGGCCAGCCGCAGCACGGGATCGGCCAGGGCCCGGTTCGCGCACCTTGCCACGAGATCGGACACATGCTCCTGAAGCTGGCACGCCGGGGCGCCGTAGCGTGCGGCGAGCCCCTGCACGGATTCGTCCAGGGCCCCATCGAGGATGGGACGCACCTCCGCATCCTCCAGCGCCTCGTAGCCCAGTTCATATCCCCGCCGGTAGCCCAGATAGCCCAGGATGGCATGTGTCATGTTGTGTAGATAGAGCTTGCGTGACGTATAGAATGCGAAATCGTCGCGTGGCTGCATACCCACGATCTCTGGAATGTCGCCCACGAATTCGGAGCGATCCACGGGAAGTTCTTTGTAAGGCTCTGTAATGATCAAGGTGGGATCCTGGGCGCGAAGCTCGGCTGGCAGCTCCGGGACCATGCGTGCGATAACGGGGCTGACAAATCCCACGTGATCTGCCATATAGCTTTGGGCGGACGCATCCAGGTGTTCGGCGACCATATCCCTGAAAATAGAAGAAGCCCCCTTGAGATTCTCACATACGATGATGTTGAGAGGGGCGTCGATTCCCCGCTGCATACGCGCGGCGATCCCCTGGGCGACAAGAGGAGCGATCTGGGGCAGGGCGCGAGCGCCAACGGCGGTGGCCCCCAGGGACGCCTCGGTCAGGAGCTCCACAACCCTCTCCGTCTCAGCGCTCAGCAGCCCCGTCACCGGCCCAACCTGTACCTCCTCGGTGCGTTGATTATCCACCAGGCGTATGGTGTAGGAGCCTTGGGATTTCATCCTCATGATAAGGGGCTCGTCGATATCGACGAAGACGACCTCATAGCCGGATTCGGAAAAGAGTTGTCCCAGGAATCCCCTGCCCACGTTTCCCGCGCCAAATATCGCAGCCTTCTGCATCGTCATCCTCCACTCAAGCCTGTCGCCGACACACAGCCCTAATCCATCTCCTGGCCACCGGTTACGTTGATGGCCTGCCCCGTCATATAGGTTGACTCATCGGAGGCCAGAAAAACCATTACGTTGGCTATATCCTCATATGTGCAGCCCCGCTTCATGGGCACCTGTTCCACGTAGCGTGTTCTCACTTCCTCTTCTGTGATGCCCCAGCGTTTGGCGTACTGGCTGTAAAGGCTATCCACCCACAGGGGCGAATCGAGGAGGTTGCCCGGACAGATGGCGTTGACGCGGATGTCGTCCTCTGCCAGCTCCAATGCCAGGCTCTGGGTCAGTCCAATGCCTCCGAACTTGGAGGCCGCATAGGCCGAGTTCTTGTAGCTGCCCTTCTTGCCCGACTTGCTGTTGATCTGAATGATAACGCCCCCACCGTTCTCCCGCAGCGCCGGAACTGCCGCACGCGCCACGTTGAAATAGCCCAGAAGGTTCACGTCCACGACGGCGCGCCAGCGAGCGGGGTCGATCTCGGTGATGGCCCCGGAAAAGACGACCCCGGCGTTAGAAATCACGATATCCAGATGCCCGAGGGTGTCAACGGTCTTTTTCACCGCCGCTTCTGTCTGGGAGAGATCGGTCACGTCGGCATGCGCCCAAAGGGTTTTCACCCCGTGCTCCTCAGCGATGGCCTCGGCCACAGCCTCGGCACCCTCGTCGTTGATATCGGCGATGGCCACACAGGCGCCCTCTTTCCCCAGACGATGGGCCAGCGCCTCACCCAGCCCCTGCGCCGCGCCAGTTACGATGGCCACCTTGTCCACCAGACGTCGACAGTCCTTCATGGCAGCAACTCCCTCATGAACTCTGCTTCAGCCTCGACAGCCCAGGAATGATTGGGCCCCAGCTTGGCGTACACGTCCGGCAACAGGGTCTCCAGTTCCTCCAGAAGGGTCAGGGGGAAATTGAGAATCTGTGGATAGATGACGACCTTGCCCGGGAATTCCTGATGCATCAGACCTTCCAATCCCCGCTTGGCATGATCCAGGCCCGCCACAGCCACGACGGAGAGGTTGGGATCTAGCCGTCCGCTTTCCGCTTCATCGAGCATGGCACCGAGATCGTCGATGGAAGACCCGCTGGAGCCAGTGAAGCGCCAACCTTTTTCCACCAGGCTGGCCAGGTCTATCTTGGCCAGGGTGCCCCGTGGAAGCCCGGCAAACAGACTTATCATACCACCAGGTGCCAACATCGTCGTTGCATCAGCCATGACCTCCGCACTGGGAGCCAGTACAACGATATCATCATAGCCCTCGCCATCGGTCAGGGCCATCAGACTCTCGTCAAACTCGGGCGTGGGGCGACGGCCAAAGGCCCTGACGATCACCTCAACCTCGTCACGCTTTTCCTCGATCATCCGAGCAAATTTGGGCTTGAGCAGTTTGAGTCGCTCCATCACGCGGGAGGTGGCCACCATTAGGCGAGGGCTCTCCTCCGCCTGCAGCGCCCGCTGAAAATGCATCTGCCCCATGGGCCCGGCAGCGCCGATGAACATGCAAGTGCCGTGAGGCACCAGGTCGACGCGAATCGGCTCGTAGCCCGAGGCTATTACCGTGTCTGTGGTGCCCACCACGTTGATGTCGTCATAGTGCAGTCGGCCAACGTCGACGCTGACGCGTTCCGTCAGGGCCTGTGTGCCCACCAGGTTGACCAAACCCTCGTTCGCCAGCCGGGGCTCCAACGCCTCGTATAAGTCGGCGTCGGCCCCCAGCAGCACGATGTCGTCATATTGTTCGGCGTCGTCCAGATCGGATACCTCGTCGATGACCGAGAGTTCGAAGCCGTCCGCTTTAGCAAGCGCCTCTAGCTGCTCCGAGAGGCCCCCGTCCACGCCCACCGCGATGACGCGGGCAGGCGGTCCGTCCTCCACGTATGGCTCACCTAACGTATAGTCGTCCAAGGCCCCGGGGCCAGCGACGATCAGTACGGAGCCGTCCGCTTTCCAGGCCGTGCGATAGTTCACGTTGTAGGAGGCCAGCACACACGCCCAGGGCTCCGTCAGGGCGGCCTGGGCATAGCCCGTCTCGGGTGCCACGGGGATAAGGTAGCAGCCGCCGTCGCCCTCGAGGATCTCTTTGCCGATGAGACTGTACTGTGAGAGCCCCCCTTGCAGGGCGTATCCGTAGGCCATGCCCTCGCCCTGGTAATAGATATCCGCCTGGACGATAAAGCGATCTCCCACGTTAAACCGATCGGCATAGTTTTCGCCGACCTCCATGACGGTGAGGACGACCTCGTGGCCCAGCACCACGGGATTCTCTTTCATGTCGCGGCCGCTGAGGCGGGGATGGTCCTCGCCTGCCTTGATCACCTTGGTGTCGGAGAAGCAAAGCCCCACGGCGTCATGGCGCACCAGGAGGTTTTCCGGACCACAGGGCGGTAGGGGAACCTGGATGGGTTGACCGTCCCGCCCCAGGTTCTCAAGGCCCGCGCCATAGAGAGGCCATAACCAGTAACTATCGGGCAGTTCCACGTCGGCCTCGCGATAGGAGGTCATTTTGGGCGCCGCGTAGGATACCGTGTCTTGCTCCATTTTCTCCTTCTCTCTACTTGTGCGCTGTGTAGGTCACGAGTGCTCCCGGCCCAGCGTCTAATCGAGCTTCAGTTCCTTGCGCCTGTAGGCCTCGTCTGGTCGGGTAAAGATCCTGTTCACGTTTGCCTGGCTTAGAAAATGAGGCCCACCAAGGGCATAGGTGCCCAGCAGTATGCGACAGGTCTTGACGAACATAGCGGTGATGCTGTCCACCTCTGTGGGAGAGGAGCCAAGGGCGATCATGCCGTGGTTTTGCAGCACGATCACCTTGGGCGGCATGTTCCATTCATCTATATAGCGATGAAAGGCACCGCGCACCGCCCGTGCCAGGGGCAATCCCGGATCCGTATAGGGAACGTAGGCGGGAGCGGGCCCGCAGACGACGATCTCGTCGGGAAACAAACGGCCGGAGAAAGCCTCCTCGACTCCGTTCGAGCACATGATGGCATTCACGGCCACGGGATGGGTGTGTCCCACGAATTTGGCGCCCGCTTCGGTGAGGGCCAGGGCGTGAAGGACAGTCTCGGTGGAGGGACGCTTTTCCAAGGAGGCATCCACCTTGGCGGCATTGAGGGCGGCTTTGAAATCCTCGTCCGACATGCGGTCGCCGTCGGCAAGGGCGCACACGGGCGCCAGATGGAGCCGCACAAAGGTATCCACGCCTGGCCGGCGAAGCTGGGTGCCGCTGGCCTTGACCCAAAAGGTGTCATCGTCGCACAAGGCGGAGGTGTTGCCCTCGCCCAGAATCACCAAGTCGCGCTCGGGGCGTCCCAGTTCCCGAGACATAGAGATCAGTTCTTGCAGTGCGCTTCTTGCATTGCTCATCATCACGCTCCCGGATATCCGCTCTCCTCGCCCTCGGCCGGCTCCCGCTCTGCGCATATACGTTCATAATAGCCGCTTGCGCGATAGGCCGCCAGGGGATCTATCTCAAGTCCCATCTCTCGCCGCACTTCTGCCAGCAGGGGGCGCACATCGGTACGATAGGCGTCGAGGAGGATCTCTTCAGCGTCCACCACCTCGCCGGCCAACTGTGCCGTTTTGAGCGCCTCACGGTCGATGAGCAGAGCGCGAGCATAGGCGTTCTGCACATTGACCACCGACTGAATCGTGGCTTCGATCTTGGGTTTGATATTGTGGCTCTGGTCGAGCATATAGGCCACGTTCATCTCCACGTCAGGATCACGCTCAGCGTCGATGAGCTGGTTAAAGATCAAAAAGAGCTCGTGGGGCTTGACAGATCCCACGGTTAGATCGTCATCGGCGTACTTTTTGCTGTTGAAATGGAATCCCCCCAGCCGTCCCTCGTCCAGAAGGAGGGCCACGATCTGCTCGATGTTGGTTCCCAGGGGATGGTGCCCCAGATCGACAAGCACCTGGGCCCGCTCGCCCAGTTTTTGGGCCACCAAGAGGGCCATGCCCCAGCCCTCAATATCAGTGTGGTAGAAGGCAGGTTCAAAGAACTTGTACTCTATGAGGAGACGCATGGTTTCGGGCATGGCCTCATAGACCTCTTGCAGCGATTCGATCAGGCGATGCTTGCGAGCCCGAAAGCTGTCCTGGCCCGGATAGTTGGTGCCGTCGGCCAACCATAGGCTGAGTATGTCCGAGCCCACCGTCTCGGCGATCTCGATACATTCTAGCATGTGATCGACGGCTTTGCGCCTTATGGTATCCTTGGGGTGGCACAGGCTGCCCAGTTTGTAGTCGTCATCCTGAAAGAGGTTGGGGTTGATGGCTCCCAGGCTGATGCCCAACGAGGCCGCATAGCGGCTCAGCTCGCCATAGTCGTCCACCTTGTCCCAGGGGATATGCAGGGCGACAGAGGGCGCCACCCCCGTGAATTTGTGCACCTGGGCCGCATCGGCGATCTTTTCAAAGGGCGTGGTAGCGGCGCCGGGCTGTTTGAACACCTTGAACCGCGTGCCCGAATCCGCATACCCCCAGGAGGGGGTCTCGATGTGCTGGTCCTTGAGGGCGCTCTTGATCTCCTCTACGTCCAATCCTCGACTTTCCAGGTCTTCAGCCAGTAGCTCATAGGCCGCTTCCCAATTCTCCATGACGCCTCCTCCGTCTGCTCAATAGCGAACTCGAAAAGCACAGGGCGACTCAGTCGGCCCCAGCGTCCTCCGGTGATTGTAGCACGGCAACTGGGGGGCGTCAATTGATGTTTAGGGAAGAAAGATGAATATAGAGAGGTAAAACAAAACAGGCCCGACTTTCGCCAGGCCCGTCTTGCGAGACCGAGAATCTTGGGAGGATCTCTATGGGCCCACGAGGGTTCGAACCTCGGACCAACCGGTTATGAGCCGGTAGCTCTGCCACTGAGCTATGGGCCCCATCATCCTGACTTGCATTTTACCATACAGACATAACTACGTCAAACCAGCGAGGCGGATCAGTCTGGCAATCCGCCACGGGCCGGAAGGGCTTCCCGCCCCGCATAACCCAGGGATGCGCGAAAGCTTGCACACTTGGTGGAGGTGGACTACAATTTAACTCGTGAGTTGGTGGGATCGCGCTACTTTGTGCATCCCAGAGGATGTTGGCGACGCTCTCTTCTCCGATATCCATTTCTGGCTGACGACTTGGCGCCATGATCCTCCGTTCCAGTTGCACGTTTCTACGTTATCATTGGTGTCGCGAAAAGGAAGGTCAGTGCTTTTCAATTTTAAGAGCTTCTTCAAGTTCGCATATCTTACATTGTTCCGCCGGAGGAAGAATCCCCACGACTCCGCTCCCAAACGGATCGGTCGTTTTGCTTTATTCTATTTTCTTTTCTTCATCCTCGAAATTGTCACCTGGATTGGCTTCTTGTTGGACGAGATCCTCTTCCGGGGATACAAAGAAAAGGATGTCTGGCAGCCGATCTTTATCGTGGGCAATCCTCGCAGCGGCACCACCTTCCTCCATCGTCTGCTGGCCAAAGATGAGGCTAATTTCGCCGTCATGCGCACATGGGAGATGGTCTTTGCACCCTCCATCACCCTGCGCAGGGTGATGAAAGGCCTACGCGCTGCGGACCGGGTGCTGGGCAGCCCCGTACAGCGGCTCATAGACGCGGTGGAGAGACGCTGGCAGAAGCGCAACGTGATGCACAAGATAGCCCTGCAGGCTCCCGAAGAGGATGAATACCTCCTGTTTCACATCTGGTCCAGCCTCAAGATCTGGCTGTATGTGGCCCTGCTGGACGAGGCCATGCCCTATACCTATTTCGATACGGCGATGCCCGAGGCGGAAAAAGAGCGCATCATGACCTTCTACAAGAACTGCCTGCAGCGCCACCTCTATGCTGCCGGTACGGAGCGGAAGCACTATCTGTCCAAAAACCCCTCCTTTTCCCCCATGATAGATACGCTCTATAGTTATTTCCCCAATGCCAAGATCATCTATCTGGCGCGCAATCCGCTGGATATGATTCCTTCCTTTATCAGCCTCAAGGAGTGCGAATGGGAGCTTCTCGATCAGCCAATAAAGGATGATCGAAACCGCGAATACGTGCTCGATATGGCCCAACACTGGTACAGCTATCCGCTGGAACGCCTGAAGCATGTTCCCCAGGGAAATTACATCGTCGTGAATTTCGATGACTTGGTGCAAAAGGCGGAAAGTACCGTGGCCAGGATCTATAAGCGCTTTGGGCTCCAGATGGAGCCCGCCTTTGCGCAAATATTGCACGAGGAGGGAGAGAAGGCGCGCAACTATAGCAGCGATCACGAATATTCCCTGGAAGCGATGGGTCTGACGCGCGATGAGATCGTGACAGAGTACAAGGGCGTATTTTCTCGCTTTGGATTTGACACGAGGAGCAAGGCGATGAAGGTTGACGCGAATCCCCGGGTTAAGAAAAGATGAGGATCGTCTTCATATCCCTGTTTAGGAAGGGGCTTGGCGGAGGGGAGGGCAGGGTGGCCCACGAACTGGCCGAGCACTTTGCGCTCCAGCACGACGTGGTCATGATCTGTCCGGCCAAGGAGACGGGCCTGTACAGGCGCGAGGACGGCCTGAAGGTGTTTGGCGTCCAGAGTGTGGGTGAGGGGGAATTCGAACTGCCGGCACTGTCGGGAAGCATCGTACGCGAGATGTTCGAGTTCCTCGATGGCTTTGCCCCTCACATCGTCCACGCCCACGAAGCGGCCTCTATCGGACTCATCGGGCAAGTGTGGGCCAGGATGAACCAGGTGCCCTTTGTACACACTACCCACGTGTTGCCCGCCAACCCCTTTGAGTTCGGCGCTCTCGACGCATTCAACGTCAGGATCATGCGCTCTTCGTTTAGCGAGTCGGTGCTTCAGCGCGCCCTGACCGATTTTTATCATAACTGCGACGCTATCATCGCCTTGAATCGCTCTGTCATGGAGTCGCTGCGCCAGTTCGGCTATGAGGGCAGGATTTTCACCATACCAAACGGCAGGGATTTGGCACACTATGCGGGGTGTGTGCCCGCCGATATGGCTTCCCCAGCGCGGAACTTGACCTTTGTGGGATATCTGAGCGACAGAAAGAATCAGGCTTATCTCGTTCGTGTGGCGCGGCATCTGCCCGAGAATTACCGGCTGCAACTCATCGGGCGTGCGTTGGATCCACAGTACGAACGACGCCTGCACGAGTTCTGTAAGCAGAACCAGTGCGACAATGTAATCTTCACCGGCCAGGTGCCCCACGAGGAGATTCCCCACTACCTGGAAAGAACTCACGTGTTTGTCTCCGCCTCCAAGATGGAGGTCCAGAGCCTGGTCATCATTGAGGCCTTGGCATCTGGTACCCCCGTGGTGGGACTGTCCAACGAGACCATCGACGAGCTTGTGGACGAGGAGGTGGGATATTGCCTGCCAAAGGACACACCGCCAGAGATTTTCGCTCAACACGTCCAGGAAATATGTTCGCTGCCTCAGTCAGCGTATGACAGGATATGTACCGCGGCACGGCACCGTGTGAACGCTCTGGACTGGTCCAACGTCGTGGAATCTACGGCCGAGGCCTACAATATCCTGTTGGAACAGGAAACAGAGGCCACGGAAGAGGAGAACTCCAGCCTGACCAGTCTGGTCTCCTTTCTACCAGATGGCGAAGTGAAACAAACGCTCACCAAGCGCCTCAACGCCTGGCAGAGCGACGAGCGAGGGGGGTTTCGCCTGGGCAGGGCACTACGCGCCAAGTGGAAAGCGCTGAGACGTGTGCCCCATTCCACGTGGATACTGGCCGGCTTGACGGTCTTGCTTTCGCTCATTATCCGTATGGTCGTTAGATCCGCGGCCTCTCTCTCACGCTTGGTAAGATCAAAGGGCAGCGGCTAGCCGCTCAGCGCCGAGGGGAACTCTTGTTCGGGCCTCCTACTGCGAACGATCCACTAACCAAGGTCAGTGGATCGTTTTATGTGTCTCGGGCGCGTGACTTTCCCCCTCACAACGTCAAGTCGGGATTCCCTGGCCCATAGTGTCGGAGCATGACGAGGGGATCGGTCTCGCTGGGATTGACCACCTGTACGCCTTCCCGCGCCGCCTCCTCGGTGACAAAGAACTCGTCGTTGGTAAGCTGGCCATAGCGGATCAGCGCCGGCGTCTCGACCTGCCACGTGCCCATCGCCCCGTGTCCTTGTAGCAGGATGAGCCCGTAGCAGGCCTGATCCACAAGGGTGACAGAGCGCCCGGGCAGGATAGTGGTCTCTTTGGCGGAAAAGTGAGGGCTGCGGTAGCTGACCCACCTATCGATATACCCCTCCTCTTGCATCGCCTCCATGGGGCGCACGGGCTTGGGAGCCGAGAAGTGGTGTTCGTAGAATTGAGGATCGAGGTTGAGCTCCCAATCTAGCATATCCACGATATAGTCCAAATCTTCCTTGTATTCCTCGGGCACGTCCTTTACCAGTTGCTCACGGGGTATAGGGACGTTATCGACGAGGGATTGGAACATGGCAAAGACATCGCTGGCGCACTGGGGCTCATATGTACAGAGGCTGCCCGGCGCGTGGAGGACGCCGGCGGGGACGTCCCAGCCGGTACCTGGTTCGAGTTCATAGGCCCGCGACAAGCTCAGTATCTTGTTATCGCCCTTGTCCCAATTGCGCAGGCATTCCTTGACCTCCTCCCGTGTGGTGCCGGGGCGTAACCCGAAAAAGGTGTAGGGAAAGCGCCCCCCGTGATTGTTGAGCTGGATGGGGAAATAATATGATTCTGGTTTGGATCGCTGGGAAACCTTCTTTGCGTGTTCCTCCATCTGATGAAGGTGATGAGGCAGGGGGCCAAGATTGTCAAAGAACTTGGCGAACATGGGCCAATACCCATAGTCATCCATCAGCCGCTGCCCTATTATCTCTTCGCCCGCCACCTCGATGGCCTCCCGGAGCAGGAATCGCTGCTCCTGGTCTCCGTCCTGCAACACGATGTAGCTCAAGCCCTCGTCAGGAAGGGTCTCGGGGCCATTGTCCGCCTGCACGGTGGACGAGAACCACCGTTCGTCAATTCCACCGCGATGGGCTCCCATGGCATAGTAGTCGTCGGGATGCAGTTTTAGGCGGCGCCCAGGTATGCAAAAGCTTCTGGGTACCCAGGTGGGAACCAGCCGCAAGATGCCCCTCCCCTCATCCAACGCTATCTGCACCTGATGCTCAATGTTCATCTTTGCAGCCCCCTCTTGAAATAGTCTTCAGTTATTCCTTCTCTAGCCTATACAACTCCCACCAGATTGCAAACGTGCATCGTCGGCCTGCTTGACAGGGCGCGAACGGTTGCTATATAAAGAGGATCATAGACCAAGTAAAGGAGGCATCATGAAGACGGTATCCGTTCCCTGGGCCATGTGGTATGGCGAGAAAAAGTTTGATATGACATTTCCCGATACGTGGGACGTCACGGTAGCTGAGATGAAAGGCGGGCCGGATATTGGAGATGAGGGCATTCGCCGCGCCTTTGCTGAGCCCATCGGCGCGCCGCCCCTGCGAGAGGTCGCCCAGGGGCGGCGCGATGCGGCCATCCTGATAGATGACCTGACGCGCCCCACGCCCTCCTACCGTGTATTGCCCTATATCTTGGAGGAGTTGGCCGCAGCCGGCCTGGGCGATGATGACGTGCGTATCGTCTGCGCCGTCGCCGCGCACCGCCCCATGGTGCGCCAGGACTTTGTGAAAAAGATCGGGCTGGATTTGGTAGAGCGCCTTGAGGTGATCAACCATAACGCCTATGACAACCTGGAGTTCTATGGCAACTCTTCGCAGGGCATTCCCATCTGGGTAAACCGCGAGTTTGCGCGCTCCGATCTCAAGATCGCGGCGGGCATGATCACGCCGCGCGGCTCCATATTCGGCGGCGGCTCCAAGCTCCTCATCCCTGGAGCCTGCGGACGGCAGACCATCTATGCCAATCATGAGTATTGCCCGCAGGAAATCTTTCGGCAGCACCTGGACGAGGTGGCAGAGATGGTGGGCTTGGAATACATCGTCAACCCGCTTCTGAATATGGAACTGGATATCACGGCCATGGTCACTGGGGACCCCGAGGAGGCCTACTGGCACGGTGTGGAAATCGGCAAAGATCTCTACCGCACCGAGATGCCCGAGAACATGGACGTGGTAATCTGCAATTCATGGCCCAAGGATACCGAGGGCACGCAGGCGGGCATGGCCCTGGTTCCCCTGCGGGGCAAGTCCCAAGAGAAGTTGTTCCGGGAGAATGCCAGCGTCGTCATCGCCAGCGCCTCGCCAGAGGGTCTGGGGTTCCACTCCGTGATGGGGCCGGGGACGTTGTACCGACTGCGCCATATCCGTCCTGAGCCGCGCGGAGAGGGGTTGCCACAACGTCAGTTCATCTTTTCTCCCAACATGAACAAGTACGACGCGCGCTCGCTGTTTGGGGAGAAGGCCATCTTTTGTAAGACTTGGGACCAACTTATAGAAACGCTGATGGATGTTCACGGCCCGTCAGCCAGGGTTTGCGTGTTTCCCTGCGGCGCCATCCAGTACGGTGGCGGGCTCGATTAGCGTCGGGAACGTGCCAGCACCACCCTGAAGAGACAGTGCTGGCTTCATGAAGGTCGGAAGGCCGTTCCGACCTGGCTGGATGGAGAATTGCTGTGCGGTTCTGCCAAGGGAATATGCATTGCATATTCCCCAACCAGCCCCGGCTGTTCACGGCGGGGCGCGAGATAGGCTACATGATCTCTTTGCCCTCATCCGCTGCGTCCCCTATACTTGGAGGACGGGATGAGACCACGAGCAGTATTGGAGGGAGAAGGGCATGGCACAGACGAGAAACTATTTGGCATTCGATCTGGGGGCCGAGAGCGGCCGCGCCGTCGTGGGGCGCCACGATGGAGAGCGCTTGACGCTCTCCACCATCCATCGCTTTCCAAATGGCCCAACCAAGATCTTCGATAATCTGTACTGGGACGTCCTCTACCTATTCAGGGAGATCAAGAATGGGCTGAGGCGTTACCAAGAGTCTCTCGACGGCCCACTGCAGAGTCTGGGGTTGGACACCTGGGGCGTGGACTTTTGCCTGCTGGATCATCGGGATGAGCTGTTAGCCAATCCCCATCATTACCGGGATCCCCGCACGGAGGGGATACTCCAGATGGCCTTTGAGACAGTACGCCGCGAGGAGATATTCGCGCACACGGGCATCCAGTTCATGGAGATCAACAGCCTGTACCAACTGCTGGCCATGAAACGGACCAACAGCCCCGCTCTAGAAAACGCCCGGACGCTACTCATGATGCCCGACCTCTTTAATTACTGGCTCACCGGTGTCAAGGTCTGCGAGTTCACCGACGCCACCACGACCCAGTTCTACGATCCCCGCCGCAAGGACTGGGCCTACTCGCTGCTGGAAGCCTTTGATCTTCCCACCGAGATGCTGCCAGATGTGGTCGCCCCGGGCACCGTGCTGGGTCCCCTTGCTTCCGGCATCGCAGAGGAAATGGGGTTAGAGGGCGTGTCTGTCATCGCGCCAGCCTGTCACGACACCGGTTCGGCCGTGGCCGCCGTGCCGGCCCGGGAGGAGGATTACGCCTATATCAGCTCCGGCACCTGGTCGCTCATGGGCGTAGAGAGCCCCCAACCGATTATCAACGAGGAGAGCCTGCGGTTCAACTTTACCAACGAGGGCGGCGTGTGCGATACCTTCCGCCTGCTCAAGAACATCATGGGGCTCTGGCTCGTGCAAGAATGCCGCCGCACGTGGGCAGCGGAAGGTGAGGATCTCTCTTACGACGAGCTCACCGAGATGGCCGCCGAAGCGCCCGCTTTTGGCCCCCTGGTGGAGCCCGACAGCCACGAGTTTCTGCGTCCCGGCGACATGCCCGAGAGGATTCGCGCCTTCTGCACCCGCACGGGCCAGGATGTACCTCAAAGGAAGGGCGAGATCATACGCTGCGCCCTGGAGAGCCTGGCCCTCAAGTACCGCTGGTGTCTGGCGCGGCTGGAACGCCTGCTAGATAAACGTCTCCGGACTATACACATCGTCGGCGGGGGCTCGCAGAACCATCTCCTGTGTCAGCTCACCGCTGATGCCACCCAGCGCCCCGTGGTGGGCGGCCCCATCGAGGCCACAGCCATCGGCAACGTGCTGATGCAGGCCCTGGCCCAGGGGCATATCGGCTCCCTGTCCCAGGGACGGGAGCTCGTACGGCGCTCCTTCCCACTCCTAGAGTATGAACCTCGCGAAGAGGCCCGATGGGACGAGGCCTATGATCGCTTCTTACGCATCAGGGAGCAGACGGAAGGCGTATAAGGTCTGGGCTCGGTAACGTGTCCCCTGGACGAAGACGCCCCCTCCCCTGCAGGGGAGGGGGCGTCTTGCTAATGCCGATCGGATATCTCCTTTTTCACGCGGGGGATCAACCAGGTTAGCAGGGCATCAGTGCTGCGCGTCTGCATCCACACATTCCCAGGCCCGGTCAAATCCACCACCAGCCCCTCGCCGCTAAAGAGAGTCGACTTGAGACCGCCCACGGCCCGCACATGAAAATCGAGAGCCTCTTCAAAGGCCACCAGGTGCCCCGTGTCCACCGTGTAGCGCTCCCCAGCGGCAAGCTCTATCTCGTGGATGGCGCCATAGCTGGAGAGGATGAGCTGGCCCACGCCGCTGCACCGCAGCAAAAAGAGGCCCTCGCTGGCGAAAAAGGTCTTGGCCCCGCCCCAGGCGGTGTCTACTTCGATCCCGTTTTCGGAGGCCACGTAGGCGCCCGACTGCACCAGGAGGTCGCTATGACCGCTCCGCTGCAGGGCGATCATGTCGCCAGGGAGGGCGGGCGCCAGGGTGATCCGTCCTCCCTCCGCCGGTGCCCGATAGAGGTTCACGAAAAAGCTCTCCCCGCCCAGGATGGAGCGCTTGAGAGAGGAGAGCAGCCCGCCGGCGGCCTTGGTCTCCAGGGTCACGTTCGGGGACATGCTCACCATGGAGGCGGCCTCCACGCGTATCTGCTCGTGGGCCTCCAACTCCACGAGGGCCATGGAATAGGATGGTCGATACTTGATCTCCGTTTGCATGTTCACTCCTTATCTCTGATATAGGCTGCCAGTCTGATACGGGGACTTAATGTCGAGTGAGGTCGATGATAGTGGATGGCCTCTACGATGGCAACTTCAAGTATGGAATTCGTATCCATTCATCGCCCGTCCTTTTTTTG
>JAYENT010000008.1:0-5982 GCA_034722245.1 Chloroflexota bacterium | reverse complement strand
TGAGTGCCGCCGCTTGTATGACGGGTACCGACGTCGAAAAGATGGAAGCGCTGCCCGACACGCGTGGGATGAAGAACGAGATCATCATCATGAGGGGCTTGCGGGTCAAGTATGATCGCTGTGTGACCATCCCCGGGTCCAAACTTGTTGAGGTGGGAGATGGGTCCGGAACCATGGCTGAGCAGATGGAGGCGGCCATAGGTCCAAATACTGCGGCAATCCACTACCTGGCTCGTGAGGAGGGGCCAATGTCCCTAGAAGAGGTGGTGGAAATCGCCAAGAGAAATGACGTTCCGGTGATAGTGGATGCCGCTGGCCAGGTCTATCCACTTGAAAAGTTCAAAGAGCACGTGGCCGCGGGCGCAGACCTGGTCTGTCATTCGAGCAAGTATTTCCTCGGTCCCAACTCGGCGGGTTTCCTGTGTGGCCGGCAGGATCTGGTGAGGGCCGCAAGCATGCAGGATTTTGTAGGTTTCGAGGTGGGAGGTCGTCGTGCTTTTGGCAGGCCGATGAAGCTCGACCGCCAGGAGATAGTCGCTCTGATAGTTGCGCTTCGCGAGTGGCTGGAGATGGACCATCAGGCCAGGCTGGAGGGCTATGATAGGAAGGTGAGATCACTCCTGAAAAAGCTGGAGGGAATTCCCCACCTTGAGGTTGCCGCCACGCCAGAAGGACAGGCCCTGTGCTCGAGCGTTACCGTGACACTTGACGAGGAGGCCGTGGGCAAGACCGCCGCAGAGGTGGTAGAGGCCTTACGCGATGGCGATCCCAGAATAGAAGTTCCGTTGCGAGAGGGCAAGATTGTGTTTTCCGTCCAGACGCTCGTGGAGGGGGATGAGCAGATTATCGCAGACCGGCTTGAGGAGATACTAACTTCTGGTACTAGCTCAAGTTAGAACCTGGGCTCGGTGAGAGGGAGCCCTGATGCTGCCGCTCAGGGTGAAATGAGGGACGAGTCGGGGGGACGCAGGGCCAGGACATGTACAGATCAGGTTGGCTGCAGGCAGGAAGCTATTATATAATGCGAGCGATGCGGAGATCCATACCATAAAGGGGGAAATCATGTCCAGTGCTGGATATCATGAGCCGGTGGATGAACTTTCTGACGCCACGAGGGATATGCATCGCGCTTTGGTCTCTCTCGTCGAGGAACTGGAGGCTGTCGACTGGTACCATCAAAGGGTCGACGTTTGCAAGGATCCCCAGCTGAGATCCATCCTCGAGCACAACCGAGATGAGGAAAAGGAACATGCGGCCATGATCTTGGAATGGGTACGTAGAAGGGATCCAACCTTTTCGGAAGAGCTGGAGGACTATTTATTCACGGACAAGCCCATCGCGCATGAGTGAGAATGTCTGAATTGCTTAAGCGGCGACCCATCTGGGTCGCCTGTGTGGATCAGGAGGAGGGATTCGGCTGGCACTCCGTTCGGTCGTGCGCGAGCCAGACCCTTGAGAACAGGTAAGGGTGAGCCGCTGGATGGATTCAGGGGCTCACCTTTTGCATGTATAGCGAGGCTGGCAGCCCATCGCTCGGGCGGAACACCAGAGGCAGGTAGCAATAGTGCCGGTTTGACGTGCCGAAGTAGTGGCTGGGGTCGTTGTCGGTGACGTCGGATCCCGTGGGCGGCGTGCCGGCGGTGGTTCCCAGGTTGGCGCAGTGGCCCGCGACCGCCGTGCCGTCATCGAAACCATTAGATCTCATTATAATTCCGAGTGTCGAATTGCCAGATGGCACCGCGGACAGCACAGGTTCAGCCAGTAAGAGGAAAACTAGAGCCAACATTGACATGATTGCACCGTTGCGACGGGGTCGATCTATCATGTTCCCGCCCCATGGCAGCCGGAGTGACAAAACGAGATATCTGAAATGGAGTTGGCTCGCTACTGCAGCCACTTCCCGGGTTTTGCTGTCCTCTGTGCACGGCGACCGTCTCTAGCACCGACCGGTTCCCATGGGGGGTGGAATAGCGCTTATTGCACACTAGATATTGGTCTGCCCCCTCTGTGTTGGCCACATATAGTGCCGATTGGACCTCAGAGAAATCACCAACACACTTTGGAACCGAATCAGCATGCGTTCCGTTTCCCTGATAGTTTTTCCCAAGCGTATGTTCGAGGTTCCCCTAGAGATAGCCGATTATCTGGGCTATCTTTTTATAGCTCTCCGACAGGGGATACTCTGGTTGGAATCTATATCCTCTGGGAAGCCGGGACCCCGTTGAGTCCAGATGTCGGAGTCCTACCATCAGGTCCTCCAATTTCTGACGGGGAATGGTAAAGATCATCTCATTATCTCCGGCCATTGCGGAATAGCGGTCGCCACGACATGGCACCGCAACCTGGCATTCCCCGCTTTGCACGGCGGGTACGACGGCGTAAACGCACGCCGCATGGGCAGAAAGTGCGCATTTGAGGTTGTATCCTTCCTTGTACTCCCTTCCCAGAAGCAGCAGGCTTAACTGTGCGGAATCAGCGTATATCATGACCACATCAGGTTCAAAGTTGCTGGTCTTTAGGGGGGCTGACACTACGCCAACGTATTTGCCGACTTCTAGACGAGGGAATTCGTGTGCATAATGACTGCCCGCCTCCAGAGTTGCCACGTCGCTCGGGTAGCGGTTGTGTCCCTGTAGGAAATACTTTGGCGGCTCCGCCAGCCCGTAACCGACGACCGGCTCAAAACACCACATGTCTTCTTTCAGCATGGCGATGGCTTGGCCCTCGCGGCGTGAAAGCTGAAACGCCTGACAAAGGGACAGATGATAGCCAAAATCCTCGAGAGGTCGTATCGCGCCTTGGGGGATGTCGGATTCTTGCTCCAGCAGTTTGACTGCCACGGGGAACGTCTTCAATCGCAGACGTCCCTCAAGTTCCTCAGCATAGTCCCGATAGGCCTCCGTACTAGTCATTGTATTTGCCTCCTTGTTCTGTGAAGTTACGAAATCTGTACGAAGTTGCGATGTGAGACAGATGATTTTGAGCGTGCTGGCCTTTGTGGCCGTGCCCAATGCCGCCTCATGCGGTTCCTGGAAGGGGATGGCGCGGATCTTGATGATCCTACGCATATTCTCCTTTCTGTCGTTCCTCCCTCTGTATCCTTTTCGTGGTCTACGACGTGGATTCACCTTCTTGGCCGATGGGGTTGCCCCAGCCGTCCAGTTCCACGCCGGGGTAGGGACGGCCCGACTCGTCGATGAAGCGGGGACGGAACTGCTCCATGTACTGTTGATTCGTCTCCGCCCAAAAATACCACAACCTGGGCCCAAGGAACTCGACCGTGTACCCCTCTCTATCAGATTTGGGCTCGACCACCGAGGTCTTGCCGGCGATGAAATCCTCCAGCCACTCTGTCATGTGTTCGAGAGTCAGCTTGAAGAGGGCCTCGCCCTTTTCCGCGCCGGATTTGTCGATCCCGGCCTTGCGCCATCCATCCGCGCCGCCCCGTCCGGCCTCGACTTCGGGCTCCCAGGACGATTCCAGCGCCTCATCGACGTTTACCATTTCCGGTCGCAGGTACATCATGAGGGAGGTTTCGCAGTCCCCCGCGTGGCCAGGGATGTGATTGCCATCCATGATCTCGTCCACAGCGCTCTCGGGCGTAAAGTCCCACCAACTGGCGGTGACCACCTGCATATCGAACTGATTGGAGGCCCTGATGGCGGCGGCCAGCGCGGCGGGGCGATTGCTGCCATGGCCGTTGAGGATGAGGATCTTCTCTACGCCGTGGTAGTTGAGGCTCTGGCAGGTGCCCACCATGATCTCGATGAAGGCGTGGGGCGGAACGGTGATGCTGCCAGGGAACTGCATCTGGCCGCGCACCACGCCCTCCAGGGAGTGGGTGACCAGAACCTGGGGATACAGTTCCTCGGCGGCGGCGAGGGCAAAGGCCCGCGAACTTTCGTGATCCACGCTCAGGGGCAGGTGCGGCCCGTGCCATTCCACGCTGCCGATGGGCAGGATCACGACCTTGCATTTCTCCAGTGCCGCTGCCGCCTCTTTGCTGGTCATGTCGTGAAGGTAGACGTTCATGATCGACTCCTTGTGATAGTCATTTGGTCTACTGAAAAGCCTCTGACCTGGGCCTGAAGGCCCGAGGCTCATGAAAGTTAGAATTGCAGGTCAACACCTGTCACCATGGCAATCTGCAATTCTAACTTTTCGCAAAGCCCCTCCGGGGCTCCTTTAGCCCTCGCAGAGGGTGGGGAATCCGCTCTGCGGATTCCCTCAGCATCCTGAGCCCAGTGGGTTCAGCCCTGGGCGTCAGACTTCCTTGCAGAGAAGAAGTCCAGTTTTTTATGTTCAGATCTATAAGTTCTCGAAGTGTTGGATCCACTGAAAGAAGGTCTTTCAGTGGATGGAGGACACTATATATTGTGGTTGTGCGAAGCACAACCACAATATATGTCCCATATTTTCTTTTGGCTACCCTTTTTTCAGGGCAGCCAGTGTTAAGTTTCATATTGTTCGTCAGTAGACATGTCGTATCCTATCAAAGGCGCCCTGGATGGGGTCGTCGAGCCTGATCATGTACTGCCGCAGGCGTTCCATTAATTGTTGTTGCGTGGCGGCCATCTCGGGAGTGTTCATGAGGTTGTGCAATTCCCAGGGATCGTCGATCAGGCTGTACAGTTCGCCCCTATCGCAGCGATTGTAGACCAGCTTGTGGGTGCGGGTGCGCACGAAACGTAGGGGCGTGGGAAAGATGTGGGAATGGAATGCGCCGTACACGCTCTCCCGGTCCGTGGGGGTCTTTCGCCCCAGGACGTTGTTCAGTATGCTCTGTGTGTCGGGCACCTCCGGCGGCGCGATCCCGGCCATCTCAAGGAAGGTGGGGTAGAGATCCTGTAGATAGACGAACTCATCACAGATGGTGCCCGGGGTCTCACAATCGGGGTGGGCCACCACGAGGGGCAGCCGCCAGCTTTCCTCGTAAGCAAAGGGCCCCTTTTCTATCATGCGATGGGCGCCCATCATGTCGCCGTGGTCGGTGCCAAAGATGATCATGGTATCCTTTTCCATCCCCAGCCCCTGCAACGCCTCTACCATGCGGCCTACAAGGTCATCGATCATAGTCACATAGCCCCAGTAGCGGGCGACGATCTCGCGCCAGCTCTCCCATCCTCCCTCCGAAAGGCCCCAGTAGCGCTCGTAGAGCGCGTGGGCGCGAGGTTTATGCGACCAGTTCTCGGCAAAGCTCGGCTCTGGGGGTATCGTCGTGGGGTCGTACATGGAATAGTACTCTTCAGGGAGGAGGCAGGGCGTGTGGGGGCCCCAGAAATTGACCCACAGGAAAAAGGGTTTACCTTCCCTCTCCCAGGCTTCCTTGAACTGGCGCATCAGATCGATGGCCAGTTCGCTGACCATGTACTCGAAGGTGGTTTCCACAGTGCCCGATTGCAGGGCATAGATCTCTTGCCCCTGGGTCCCCGGGTTGCTGCCGTAGAAGGCCTTCAACACCTCGGGTGCTTCATAGCCGTGCTCCTCCAGATAGGCGGGATAATGGGGGATTCCCTGTCCCGAAGCACCGAAGCGCAGCCCCTGTATGACACCGCCGCCGGCCGGATAGCCGTATCCGGGAAAGTCCTTGCCCTGGAAGCCATAATCCGTTGGCACTCGAGCCTCATCGACGTGCCATTTACCGGCGTAGCCCAGGTTATAGCCCGCGTCCCCCAACGCAGACGCCAGATTGGGCACGTCAGGATTGAGTACCTGGTTATTCACACGCACGTGGTTTTTATGAGGGTAGAGCCCCGTGAAGAGGGCCGCCCGTGCCGGGGAGCAGGGACTGGTGGCCGTGTAGGCGGCGTCGAAGCGCACGCCACGCTCAGCCAATCCATCGATGTGGGGCGTGCGGCAGGTGGGCGCCCCATAGCAGCCAAGAGTGTCGTAGCGCTGTTGGTCGGTTATGATCAACAGGATGTTCTTCCTTTCTGTCATTTCACACCTCGCAATTGAAAAACACATAATCGCAACATATCG
>JAYENT010000007.1:0-6063 GCA_034722245.1 Chloroflexota bacterium | reverse complement strand
GGCCTCAGAACCTGTGTCTGGATAAAGGGTATGACTACCCATCGGTGCGAGAACTGGTGGAGCAATGGGGCTACACGGCTCACATCCGCTCCCGTGGTGAAGAGAGGCGGGAGAAGAAGCGGATCCCTGGCTATCGGGCGCGTCGCTGGGTGGTGGAGCGAACGCACTCCTGGTTGAACCGCTTCCGGCGCCTGCTCATCCGTTGGGAGAAGAAATCTGAGAACTACCTGGCTATGCTTCATTTTGCTTGTGCCCGGATCACCTTTCGGGCTGCTGAACTTTTCGGATAGGCTCTAAGGACATCTACTCAATGACCAAAGAGACCGTTTTCCGTCCCCTACCCCCTATGTAGGAGGATTAAGGGGGTATACTCAAATTGGCGCCAGGGCGATCGTGAGGGGCACAAATAGAAGAGGTTCACTCACGGAGATCGGACAAGGAGGCCACATCCCGCAAAAGGTCCATCGTAAACACCCCCGGAGACACGATCCGGTAGCCATGGCGCAGACGACGCTGCACCGTCTCTCGAATCAGCGGCCAGGCCTCCTGCAGGGATTCGAAAGCAACGGGGGAGAGCACCGTCTGCTGTCCCCCCTTGCGCCCATAGATCCGCACCACCGCCCCCTCGGCGAAGAGCGTCCGCTGCCAGGCCAGATAATAGAAGCGCCGCTTGTTCTCAGATGGGTCAACTAACTCGAAAAGCAGATATCTGAAGCCAGGCTCTGATGCGTCCATGTTCGCACTCCTTTCGAGCCAACCAATGAAAAGGAACCCTGCATACCTCCCCATTGTCGCCGACTCAGCTTTCCGAGCTGAGAGAGGCTATCACCGTTCAAGCGCCCCCATGACGTTCTCATAACGCAGAAGCGCCGGATCCGCCGTCGGTTCCAAAAAGGGCTCCACGTCATCCACCACCCGATTCCAGGATGCCCCTTCCAGGCGCGCGCGCACGGCCGCCTGCCAGTCACCCTCGGTCAGGGGAGAGCCTTCCCATCCCGTCTGCCGCAACGCGTTGTTGAGCATGGTCAGGTTGGGGGCGGGCCAGTCGGGATCGCTGAGGAACCACAGGAGGTCGTAGACGTCGCGCCCCTTGAGGTAGGGGCGCTGCAAGATGGCGTGGAGCTTGCCCGCCAGGAGCGACGCCCGATCATGGTGCTGAAGGTTAAGGATCACGTGACGCCGCACAACGGTGGTGTCCAGTCCCGCCCCGGCGGGCGGGCTGGTGTCGACCTCCACCTTGACCGCCAGCACTTGATTCCGATGCGGTGAGAGGCCCAGCTCAAAGGGCAGTCCACGAAAGCGCACAAACGCGCTGTGCACCGTCTTGCGGTCGTTCACCTTGAGTTCCACGCCGTATCCCTCCCCACACAGCGTCTCCCCAATCTCCTTCAAGTAGGCTCGGAAATCGTACTGTGCCCGCGACCGCTCCAGCGCGAAGTCCAGGTCCTCCGAGTAGCGAGGGATGGCGTACAGGAAGCGCAGCGCCGTGCCGCCGTGAAAGGCGAGGGGCATCATGGCTCCCGCACGCTGAAGCGCCTGCAGGATGCGCGCCTGCAGGTATTCGCGGGCCAGGTTCTGCCCCTGTATCGACGTGGAAGCGTCGCGCACCAGTCCAGCGAGATAGTCCTTCATAGCGTCTCGTATTCCTCCCTCTCGGATCGCGCCAGGGCCGCCACTTGAGCGACGGCGCGCCGCAGCTTGGGGCTGTGGGCCCGCTGGGCCCATGCTCTCAGCCTCTCCAGATCCAATTGGTCCAGGTTCTGAAGGCGCAGTTCTCGCAGGTACGCCGGTGCATCGGTGCCTGGCTCCAGGTAGATGAGGTCCAACAACGCCTTCTCCTCCGAGGCCACGAAGGCCTCCTGCTCGACCCCCACCTCTCGCAGACAGTATCCCCGGAAAAACTCCGTTTTGACGTGGCGGAACGTGTAACTTCCCAGTGGGGTGTCCCACCGACCAGGTCGCGCCGTGGTGACACTGGTGGTAACCGGCACGTACTCGGGGATGAGGCCGTAGTAAGCCAGGGCCGACTGCAGGCTCACATAGGAGGGATGCACCAGGCGGTTGGCGACGAGGAAGGGGTGTGGCTTGACCTTCTGAAACGGTGGCGCCAGCGCATACAGGCCGCGCCGTAGCTGGTAGATGCGCCCGGCCCGCGTCCAGCGAGAAAGCTGTCGATGTACGTTTGCCGCATCCACGTCACCTGCCAGAAGCAGGCTCGTCTCGAAGATGGGCTCGTCCCCTACGATCTCGACTAGCTCCTCAAATTTCATACGAATAAGATACCATATATGGCAAGTTACTGCAATATCGTCAGGAGAGGATATACTGTTCGCATCATCATCAACGAACCAGAACCACTGCGCCATCGGCTGCGCTCAACCCTCAGACACCTCCTGTGCCTGCCCTCGTGCAGGTCCTCCCTATAATGCCACTCCTAATTGTGTGACCGCCGCATTGCTGTCATGGCAACGCTGGGCTTGCCCGTCGAGCGCCGTAACATAAGGATTTTTCTGTATTTTTCTGACATTCATTACCCGCTTTGCATTACCTATTTCTACCTGTCCCCTTCGTGGATTTCGTGAATAATGATGCTCGCACTCCTATGGTTGCAGTCACTGTCCAGGCCGCCTGCCAGTACCCCGCCTCCCGTGCATATAATGGAGATGGCAGATCCCTCAGGCCATGGAGGCCAACCACTGGGCCCGCACTTCGGCGTAGGCCCTTTTCTGTGGACACATAAAGCAAAATGCCTCCCAGAACTGTATTTTCCTGCACTTTTCTCCATAACGCTCACCCAATAGCCTACTGGGGCGCCGCTCATCCCATTTTACCATACTCCGTATTCTTCGCCTTTACCATGGCATCAGTATCCAACACCACCATCCGGGGCTATGACCTTGTGGCTATACCATACATCGCCGCGCTTTTTCCGGCGCTTCAAAACCACATTATGTATCAGACAAACCCTCGTTTCCGTTTCGTGTCCGTTCCCTTTGTGGCTGCTGTTCTTGTGGTAGCCGTCCGGGAGCTCGCAAACCAGCTGGCAGACGAGATATCACACCCTCCCGGCGGCATCCGCCGCTCCAAAGGCCAAAAAAGCACTATGATCTGCTATATTTTCCCATGTCACCACGCCTGCTCGCATGCCCTCAGGTGCGCTCCCATCCATCAGCCGCGCGTCCCCCCGGACGCCCCCACCGCCGGTTGGAATCAAAACCATCCATGGGGCCGCTCCATCCTCTCCAGAATCTCCATCGCTGCCCTGACGTCTTGTGCGCCCTCGTCATCGATCAGGGCCAGTAATTCCTCGCTGGACATGCGCCTGTAGCGATCCATCGTCTTGTCATGTTCCTGCGCGCTGCGATAGGTGAGGTCGTGACAGTGCCGACAAAGAAAGTAGATCTCTCCAGGGGGCAGGTAGAGTTTGCCCACGCGTCGCCCGCCGCAGCCCCGACCCGGGCAGCTGAACCACCAACGCTGCCCCCCGAAGTGGGGACGCGTGGTGGTCAGGGGCACCCTGTAATCTATTTCCTCACCATCATGTGGACCGCTTGTCAACGTATAGTAAAGCCTGACCCATCCGGAAGCCCCCTGGGTGCGCACCTCGTAGCCGATGCGCGAGGTTCTCTCCCCCGTCCTGACGTCCCTCCACTCCCAGGCGCCCTTACGCCAGTGGTCGGCGCCGATGATTCCCTCGCGCATCCAGCGATTCACGTCCAGCCACCGGCATTGCTCCACTGTCGTCTTCTTCCTGTACCATCCCCAGCGGGAGGAACCCCAGCCACCCATCATGCCTCCTAGCCTTGATTGCAACACATATTCAACACATACGCAGCCCGCATGTGCTCTTTCCTGTACAGTTTATTCCCCTAGTTCACGTTCGCGTACCGTCTATACGTGCCAAATTGTACAAAATTGGATCAGATTTACCAAAATCATTAGGGATTCGATGTACTTCTCTCGCTCCATTCTCCTTCGTATAGAAAACTTCACTATTTAGTAGTAAATCTAGATAGGGTGTAAAGTGGAACTATATACTATACGAAAGTGCTACGATCTCTCCTTTCCAAACCATACCCATACCGCTACCACATCCGTCACTTCGCACCGTTTCCAGCGCCACCCTAACCCACCAGCAAGGAACAACTATCCCAAACCCAACACGATCAATCTTCTTCACCCCAACAAACTCATGACTAACTACACAACTACCCATACCAAAACCCCAAAGCAAAAGCCTCGTGTCGTGTTAATAGTGGACAAAAATGTTACATCATCATCACCTCCTCGCCCACGCGCATGTACCCGCGCCACAGCCGCCAGCCCTGGCCGCCGGTTCCCTTACGTTGCTCGTAGATGCGCTCTCCCTCCCACATTCGCTCCGTAGCCCGGGCCACGGCCTTGGGTTTGGTGAAGTACCGGCGTCTCGGGGCCCCCCGTGTCGTTGAGGAGGTTGGATGCCAGTTGGATGCCTTGTGTGTCGATGATGATGTAGTCACACGAGGCATCCAATAATGTTTCACCAGACCGTAGGCGCAGGTGGTCGCCTGGGGCCAGTAGTAGGTGTTGGGAAGGCGGCGGCACAGGAACCAGCGGTCCTCGATGCAGCCGCGGAAGTACCCCTCCTCCGCCATCTCCCGGGAGAGCTGCCGCGTGTTCTCCCGCCGCGAGATCATCACGTTGGGGCAACGTGTCACCTTCGCCCGCTTGAGGTAGCGCTGCACCGTGCGCCGGTGGCGCGCCGAGAGTGTGGCCAGGGTCTCTTGAGCTATCATGCGTTCTTTATCGGCAAAGAGGGAGGAAACGAAGGCGGCCCGCAGGGCGCCCATGGAGGCGAAGGACCGAAGCGGGATGTTGACCGGATGGCGGTGCAGGTCCACCCCCATTTCCTCCGCCACCTTGTGCAGGGAGCGGTAGTAGAGGATCTCTCCATCGCGGCGCCAGAACGTCTCATGCGCCTCCTGCAGCCCCCGCCACAGGGTCTGGCGAGAGAAGAGATCGTGCTCGCGCACGAAGGACCGCAGGGTCGACAGGTGCACCCGCCCCTCGCCCGCCACGTCCAGGTGGCGGCACAGGTACCAGATGCGCAGGGGCGTCTCCTTTCGCCCTCGCACCGCCGCCACGTTCAGTTCTGGATAGGTCTTGATCCGTAACACGAAAACCGCCTTTTTTGATACCTTGTGTGTCAAAGACGATGTGGCCACACAAGGTATCAAATTGCCTCCCGATGGGAACGGGAGACAAAGGCGGCTCGGAGTGCGCTAGCCCCTCCAAACGGATCTTCAGGGAGGAAATTTTTAGCACTTGACAAGAGGGCTAACAAATGCTAAGATATATGCGTGAGACAAAAACGCTGGCTGCGTGGTGTCTCCGGAGCCGCCCGATGCTTCCCGCATCGGGCGCTTTCTGTTTTTGTTAATGTCTAAAGATCGAACCTCTCATCGATACATCTCAACTGGGGTAGCCTATATATCCAGTTGAGCTCTCTTATCATGCTAACCAGCTTAGTCCACAGCTGCCCGTCTTGTCAAGCCTTCCCCGTTTGAAGAACACAAAGCTTCAACGCCTGCCTCTAGATTGCCTTGACAGGAACTTTGATAGGGGGGCCATATAATTACCTATCCCTTCCCAAGAAAAGGGATCTGGGGGCATTCTGACGATTTTAACGCAACCCCTAATGGCATCCCTAACGCTGTCCCTAAAGCTGCTCTTTACGCCACTCTTTGCGCTTGCATTAGGGGTGCCGTAAAGAAGCAAAAAGCGGAAATTAGCCCTCCAAAGATCGTCGGCCCTCCAGAATCGCGACAATGGTCTCAGTATCCACCACCCATTCATACAGAGGATGCCTAATAGGTGTCTTGTGTCCCTTGAAAGTCAGATTACCAGCGATATATTGTCTCACACTTTCAGCCAGCAGAAGCGTCGCCGTTGAACTCTTGGACAAACCTTCGCGTTCGGCAAGTTCAGAGATTGTCTTCTCCAACGACGATGGTATGTCATAGGTTACGCGGTTTCTTTGGGCGTCTCGTCGGGCCTTCTCTTGTTCGTCTTTCGGTTTGCGCC
>JAYENT010000006.1:0-28391 GCA_034722245.1 Chloroflexota bacterium | reverse complement strand
GCAAGATAACACTGCCCATCGCCATGCACTATGGGAATCCGCCCATCGAGACCACGCTGCGCGAGGAAGTCTGTGATGGCTTTGTGGTGGGTGGCGGGGCGAACCGCATCCGCAAGCAGGCCGCCGTGACCGAGCAGATGAACAAACCCTTCTGGCTGCAGATGGTGGGCACGGGCATGACCACGGCGTTCATGCTGCACTTTGCGGCCACCCTTCCCCAGGCTCGCTGGCCGGCCATCACCTGCCACGAGATCTATGAGGATGACCTGCTCGAAGAGCGGCTGGAGGTACATGAGGGGTACATGCACGTGCCCGAGGCACCGGGCATCGGCGTGAAACTGGACGAGGAAGCCATCGCCCAGTACGAGGTAGAGGAAGGCTATGCGCCCCCGCCACCCCGCAACCTCTATCGCGTCGTCTGGCCCTCGGGCGCCAGCGTCGTCTATCCCGTGGGTAAAAGGGGCACCCCCAATGAGTTGAGGAATCGCGGCGTGTGGGACGATTTTGCCATGGGGAACCAACCCCTCTTCAGCCAAGGCGTGCGCCTGGAGATCATTCCGGACGACGGCAGCCCCGAGTGGGAAGAGATGAAAGAGCGCGCGGAAGAGGCGCCATTACGTGAGTAAAACTGAACAAGATAATCAGAGAAAATAAACAGAGGAGCCAAGACATGAAACCCTTAAAAGAAGTACTTTGGTCCGAGCACACACGCGACGAATTCTCGGACTGGGCGGAGCGCGGCACCGTGGTCGTGGTGCCCATCGCCTCCACGGAGCAGCACGGCCATCACCTTCCCGTGGACACCGACTGTCGCACCGTCGAGTACGTGGCGGCAGAGGCGGCTCGCAGCCTGGACGATGTGCCCGTGCTGGTGACGCGCGTCATCCCCTTTGGCGTCTCCCCTCACCACATGGTGCACAATGGGACAATTACCCTTCGCGTGGTCACTGTGATAAACATGCTGCGAGAAATCTGTGAATCCATCGCTGCCCAGGGCTTTGAGCGCATCCTGATCCTCAGCGGGCACGGCGGCAATGACAACACCATCCGGGCCGCCGCCCTGGAGTTGAAGCATACGCTCAATATGCAGATTGAGGCCTGCTGTTGGTTTGGCCCCGTGCAAGAGAAGATCGATGCCATCTGTGAGGGGCCCTGTCACACCATCGGCCACGCGGGCGAGGCCGAGACGTCCGCCATCCTGGCGCTGGCCCCCGAATCCGTACATGAGGAAAAGTACGAACTGGTCAAAAATATCAGCGATGCCTATTCAGCCTCTGCCGACAAAGGCGAACGCATACTACGCGCGGGCGCGGAGGCGGTGGCAGAACTGCTGCGCGACATGGCCGCTAGGCCGGGCAAAAAAGTGGTGGGTATCCAACAGGCCAAGTGACCGCGGCGCTTAGAGGAGAATTGCGTGTCACACGCCTTTGTGGGCGTCGGCCGCTGATAACGGGGGCCAGCGCCAGCGAAAAAAGGGGACCGATGTGGTTCCCCTTTTTTCTACAGTTCCGCTCAGATTGGAGGGTGTTGGAAAACATACCAGTTAGTTAAATCTAGCCGATCTCAAGCCGCAAACATCGTCTGGGGGGAGAGAATCATACAGCCAGCCCCGCCCGTTCACGGTGGGGCATATATCAATTCTTCGAGGGAGTGCGCGCAGCCTATTATCCCAAAAGGGCAAAGGTTGGGAGGGGATTTTCTCCTCAAACGTTGGATGTGCACTAGTGACAGGCTTTGCATGGGTGCGTGTGGTCAGGTTCCCTTTGCGTGAAATGGCGATCTGCCATATAATCGGCGCTGCTTTGAAGGTTGTGAGGCGCCTGGCTGCTTGGCGCGCCGTCCAGAAATCGGGAAGGGAACTGAAGCTCAACGCTATATGTTCGATTTCATCGATCAGATCACCAACTGGATCATCATTTCCATCGGCGATAAAGGCCCCCTGTTCATCTTTCTGGGAGGACTCATCGAGCAGGTAATTGTTCCTCTCCCTTCCCCCCTGATCGCTATGGCCGGGGGCTTTTTGCTGATTGACCAAAGCCTGCCTACCTTGCAAGCCCTGCAAGAAGTCTTTTTGAAAGTTTCTCTCCCCTATACGGCGGCGGCCACGCTGGGCCTGGGCATCGTTTACTTTATCGCCTACTTTGGCGGCAAGCCATTAATTGATAGGTTCGAGGGCTGGCTGGGCTTTTCGTGGCGCAACATCGAACAGTTGCAGACAAAGTTTCGGGGAAATTGGTGGGATGGAATTCTGCTCGTCGCCCTGCGGGCCATCCCCGTCATCCCCATCTCGCTCGTTTCGGGGGTTGCCGGCGCCATCCGTTTCCCGGTCTTTAGATTCTATCTGCTATCCACCATCGGCGTCCTGATCCGCAGTTTCCTCCTGGGACTCATTGGCTGGCAGACGGGGGAAGCCTATCAGGCCATGGCCGAGGGTATAGAGCAGGTCGAGGACTATGTTACGGTTGGTCTGGTGATACTTATCGCCGCCCTGTTGTTCTGGGGCTATAGAAGAAGGGAGAGATTTTTAGAGGCCCGGACAGCGCGGCAGGCCAAATAACGGGCCACATGCGGAGATATCCTATGGCATCGACAGCAGTTACAAGGGGACTACCATGCGCATAAGCGACGTAAAGACCTACATCGTGGGCAATCCCTGGAAGAACTGGACCTTTGTCAAGCTGTACACCGACGAGGGGCTCTATGGCTGGGGAGAGGCCACCCAGCACCGGGCGGCCAAGACGGCCGAGGCCAACGTCCTGGAGATGAAGCGCTACTATATGGGCCGCGATCCCTTTGACGTGGAGGGCATCTGGTTCGAACTGCAGCGGGCCAACGCCGCCATCAAGACCATCGCCGCTATTGACATGGCCTGTTGGGACATCATCGGCAAGGCCCTGGGTGTGCCGGTGCATCGGATCATCGGGGGACGGCTGCGCGAGCGCGTGCGCGCCTATGCCAACGGCTGGTATCAGGCCGAGCGCACCCCCGAGGCCTTTGCCGAGCGCGCCCGCCAAGTGGTGGACAGGGGCTACACAGCCATGAAGTTCGACCCCTTTGGCAGCGCCTGGGACACCATGAGCCGCAGCGAGATCGCCCTTTCCCTGGACATCGTGGAGGCCGTGCGCGAGACCGTGGGGCCCGACGTGGAGCTCTTTATCGAGGCTCATCGGCGTTTCAACCCCGTGAGCGCGGTCAAGATCGGGCGCCTGCTGGAAAAGTACGATCCAGGCTGGTACGAGGAGCCCGTCTCCAGCCGCCAGATCGACGACCTGGCGGCCATCGGCGCACAGCTCACGGTGCCTATCGCTGCCGGGGAGGGGCTGCACACCAAGGAAGAGTTCGAGGAGCTACTAAGCAACAGGGCGGCACAGATCATCCAGCCCGACCCCACGTCCGCCGGCGGCATCACGGAGATGAAAAAGATCGCTGCCGTGGCCCAGGCCCATCACGTGCTGCTGGCACCCCACAACGCCCAGGGCCCCCTGTGCACCGCCGCCTGCCTGCAGATCGACGCCTCCACCTCCAACTTTTTCATTCAGGAGACGTTCGAGGATTTCGCCACGCCCCTGGCCTCAGAGATCGTGGAGCACCGCCTGCAAATCGAGGATGGCTTTATCGAGGTCCCCGAGCGACCCGGGCTGGGCGTGGAGCTCAAAGAAGAGGTGATGGCCGAATACCCCTACGACGAATCCCACTTTTTGGACATGTACGGCTCGGAGGACTGGCAGAAGCGGAACCTGTAGAGCTAGGGGGAGCAGAAACTGTCCCCTGCTAATCCCTCATCGGCCAAAGCTTGTTCATAGGCGGGATCCAATTTTGCTGCTTCCCTGGCCAGCCTGGCTCTGTCCACTTTAGCGAATTGCTTTCTGAGAACCTCTTCCACGGCACTGCTTCGGTTGGGATATTGGCCCTCAGCAACCAGGCGATCCAGCCTTCTAAGAAGTTCCCTTCCGATTGTCACCGTAACTTTTTCTTTTGGCATATCGTTCATCTCCAGTCACCTCCTCATAGGAGAAATCGTGGAGATCGTCGATGGCCCTGGGCACCTCGTCCACGTCGATGCCAAGGGCCTGGCAGGCGATATCGGTGATGGCCGTACTACCGTGGGGCGGGCAGGCGACTAGAATCCCAACAACAAGCCCCCCTGATACACCAGGAACGTGATCGCGCTGGCCGTTACCAGTGGCACCACGAGTCCCATCAACGTCCACTTGAGGCTGCGCGTCTCCTTCCATATGGTCCAAAGGGTAACCAGGCACGGTAGGTAGAGCATGAAAAACACCACGAACGTGTACGACGAAAGCGAGGACCACGCTTGAGGCAAATAGTTCAGGATCTGCTCTGATTCCATCAGGGTCGTCTGCAGACCATAGGTCATGGCAAGGGCGGGGACAACGATCTCCTTGGCCGGCAAGGTGAAGAGCAGGGCGGTAAGCATCTCGCCAGTCAGCCCAAAGGGGCGACCAAGCGGCGCCAGCGCCCGCACCAGCCAGCCAACGGGCGTTTGCTCAAAGGCAGCACCAGGGGGAAGATTGCCCAGGAGCCAGATGAGGAGTGAGGCAGGCCCCGCGAACTCTATCGCCCGCCACATGGTGTGTGCCACCCTGTCCACAAGCGCCCGCCACACAACTTGACCCCACTTTGGTTTGCGGTACGGAGGCATCTCTAGCACAAATCCCCCCGGCTCTCCCCGGAAGATAGTCTTGTTCAAGACCAAGGTGGCGAGGGAGGCTGCCCCCAGGCTGAGGAAGACCAGGGAGAGCATCACCGGTAACGCGCGATCCCCAAAGAGGGCGATCACCAAGGCTATTCCCGCTCCGTACCCCCCACTACAAATGATCAAAGGGCTTGTCAGGATAGCTGTCAATTGCACCTTTCTATTCTCGATGATCCGCGAGGCCATAACACCGGTCACGTTGCAACCAAAAGACATGCCCCACGTGAGCGTCTGCTTGCCCTGGGATCCCAAAGCCCGCATGGGCCGATCCAGATTGAAGGCCACGCGGGGCAAAAGGCCCAGGTCTTCCAGCAGAGCGAAGGCCGTGAAGAGGATGATCATGGGGGGCAGCATGACAGTGATCACGGTCCCCACGCCCACCAAAAATCCGTCCACGAGGGCGCCGCTCACCCACCAGGGGGCTTGCACGCTTGCCAGCCACATCCGGGCGGCTTGGATCAGCCAGGAAAAAAGGGAGTCCAACCATCCGCCCGCGATCTCACCCCCTTTGATGGTGATCCAAAAAGTGGCGACGAATATCGCCAGCGTGATGGGCCATGACCAGATCCTGTGCGTCACGATGCGGTCGATCCGCTCGGTCAGGCTATCCTCCTCCGGCCGCTCGCGATGGACGACGTCATGCACCACGTCGTGAGCGAACTCGTAGCGGCGGCGGACGATCTCCACTTTGGCGTCGGGCCGGATCCCCTCACGCAGACGCACGGCTTGCCTCAGGAGAGCCTGCAGGGCTTCAGGCGAAGCATCTGGAGCGGACAGTTCCAAGGCCGCCAGATCTCCTTGTTTAAAGGCCTCGACGATCTGTGGGTCGTCCTCCAGAAGCTTGAGCGCTACCCAGCGGCTCCGCTCCTCAATGCCCAGATCGTTCAGGTCGTCCTGTAAGGTCTCAGTGTATCCCTCGACGGTCACCCCATAATCCAACGAGACCGGCTGGGGGTCCCGGCGTCCATCGGCCACCTCCACTATTGCCTTTACCAGCTCCTGAAGCCCCTCTCCTTCCGTAGCCACCGTTGGCACTACCGGCACCCCAAGGGCCTTCTCCAGGGCGGGTACGTCTATAGCCCATCTCTGTCGCCGGACTTCGTCCATGAGATTGAGAGCAATCACGACCTTGTCCGTCAGTTCCAAGATCTGCAATGCCAGATTAAGGTTTCGCTCCAACGCGGTGGCATCCACGACGACCAGCACAACGTCTGGCGCGTCGGAGATGATATAATCCCGGGCGACGACCTCCTCGGGGGACTGGGCGGCCAGGCTATACGTGCCGGGCAGGTCCACCAGACGCACCTCCCGTCCGTCATGGTAGAAAGCGCCCTCAGCTCTCTCCACCGTCTTGCCTGGCCAATTACCGACGTGCTGCCGGCTTCCGGTAAGGGCGTTAAAGATGACGCTTTTGCCCACGTTGGGATTGCCAGCAACACCTACGGTGATTGCCCCTCTATCCATCTTCCACCTCTTCCACCATGACGCTGTTGGCGTCCGTGCGGCGCATGGCGATGCCCGTGCCCTTGATGCGATACTCGATAGGGTCACCCAGGGACGCTTTGCGCAGCACAGTCACCTCGGCGCCGGGGACGAACCCCATATCCAGCATACGCCGCTGGTGCGTCCCGCCCCCTGTGATCTCGACAACCCGCGCTCGAGCGCCAACGGGCAATCTGCCCAGTTCCAGCGGCAAGCGGGGCTCCGCCACTGCGTAGACGTGGCGGGCAGCGGCGGAAGCCAGCGGAACGACGACACCATTAACCTGCAACCGCAGGAGACCGGGCTCCCGATCCACGATCTCCACATCCACCCCGGGCTTGAGCCCGAGCGCCACCAGCTGGGCCAACAGCGGAACGGGTTCCTCGTCCAGGCAGACGATGCGCAGCCGATCTCCCGGTTCTCCTTCCTCGGACAGGGGGCGTCCCGGCGACGATGGCACCTGACAGCTGGGACCTGGGATGGCGTGTCCATGTGGGCCCCAAGCCGGATGCCCCAGTTCGGCGTCCAACCTTTCAAGTTCCTCCGGCGTCGTGGTATGCTCACGACGGTGCGCCTCGGCGTGGACTGCGTCCAAGGCCATTCCTTCTCGGTCCACCAGATAGCGTTCCCAAAGGCGATGGGCGCGGATCAGGTCTTGAGCATGCGCCTCACCTTTCTCGGTCAAGCGCATACCGCCCTGTGCTCTCTTTTCTACCCACCCAAAAGCAACGAGAGCGTCCATTCCTTGCTCAGTGAGGGCCTCGGAGAGTCCCAGGGCGCGCGCCAAATCACTGACATTCAGGCGCCCTTCCTTCTTTTGCTGAACGTAGGCTGCCTTCAGCATGTCCTCTGCCTCTATCCTTTCATGTGCTGATCCAGATATGGATGACTGCACAGGCGGACGCTCCCGCCGCTGCCGCAGCAGCGTCCATAGCCAAAGAATCAACAGCAAAAAAGCGAGAACGGGCCAAAACCAGTCGAAAACGTTTGCGATGTCCACTCCCTCTCCTCCCCAAACATGCATTTACTTCAATACTATCTATGCCCTCTACTTAACGTTCAGATCTTGCGAATGGCCGGAATCCGCGTCACCCGGGACGTATCTGCCATCTCTTTAATTGCATCCAAGGCTTCCTGGCTAAACGGCGCTACGATGTCCTCGTCCAAGTACGGAGCGCCGCGCAAGCGCTCCACCCGGAGATGGAGCTTTCTCTCCGGCCGAGATATCTGGCTAAACATCAGGTGATCGGCGGCCTGCTCCAACGTTACGATCTCTTCCCTCAAAGCGCTCGAACTCACGGCGAACAAGTACGTGCGGCTCTTATCCTCGCGCAACATCGTCTCCAGTTGCGCACGCATCCGTTCCCCATACGTGGGCGAAAACAGCAGCAGGTTCAGGGCCGACCCGAACACCAACGTGCCCAGCTCGCTGGGGCCCAGCGCCTCATCAGCCAGATCAAGGGCTCGCGTCCAAGTGTCTGGGTTGACCAGATTCGCCCGTGCCTCGTCCGAGCCAAGCCGCTCCACCGCATCAGCCTCAGGATCGAGATCGAGATCGAATTTGATAAAGAAGAAGGAGCCGGCGTAATCGGAAAGCTGCAGGTCGTAAAGCCGATTCAGATCGTTCTCGGTGAAAGTACGATCTGGATATTGAAGGGGAACAAGAATCACCTTACCCCCCTGGCGCAGCCAGGAAGTCACAATCGCCAACCCGACAAGGGGCTTCCCTGACCCGCCGGGCCCTGAGATCACTGTGGATGAGGGAATGGGGATGCCTTCCGGCACCAAACGATCTAACCAATCAAAGTTGGTATGAAATTCTCTCATTTTGCCTCCCCTGCGGTTTCCTATCTCTCTGTTTATCCTTTTCCGTCCATCCCTACCCCAGCCACCCGCGTGCCACAGTTCGGGCAGCGACCATCCGGCTGTATGCGGTTTTCAAGAATGCCATACCCGGCGCGCCGGATCAACGTTTCGTCGCACGCATGACACACCGTATTGGCCTCGCCTGATACGTTGCCCACGTAAACGTAACGCAACCCCGCCTCCAGGCCGATCTCCCGCGCGCGGCGCAGGGTCTCAACGGGCGTCGAGGGCACGTCGGTCATCTCGTAGGCGGGGAAGAAGCGGCTGATGTGCCAGGGCGTCTCCACACCAAGTTCGTCAGCCACAAAATCCGCTGCGTCTTTCAGTTCCTCCTCGTCGTCATTGATGTCGGGGATGACGAGGGTGGTCACCTCCAGCCAGATGCCCAGCCGTTTCATCGTTCGCATCGTGTCCAAAACCGGCTGCAGCCGCGCTCCCACATACTTATGGTAGGTCTCATCGCGGAAAGCCTTCAGATCCACATTTGCCGCGTCCAGATAGGGCTGAAAGGTCTCCAGCATCTCCTCGGTCATGTAGCCGTTGGTGATGTAAAGGTTGGCCAGACCGGCCTCGTGGGCCAGGCGCGCTGTATCATAGGCGTACTCGAAAAAGATCGTGGGCTCGGTATAGGTGTAGGCGATGCTACGACAATGAGCCTGCTGGGCCGCGGCGACTATTTGCCGGGGACTCGCCTCGTCCCCCATGATAAGGTGGCGCTCGCGGACCATTTGGGAGATGTCCCAGTTCTGACACCAGCGGCAGCGAAAGTTGCAGCCCACGGTGGCTATAGAATAAGCCGTACTGCCGGGATAAAAATGCAAGAGGGGCTTCTTCTCCACAGGATCCACGTGCTGGGTGATGGTCCGCCCATAGACCAAGGTGTAGAGCGTGCCCCCTCGATTTTCGCGCACCTGACAGATGCCCTTTTTGCCATCGGCGATGACACAGCGATGCGCGCACAGGTTGCAGCGCACCCGCTGCTCGGGCAACTTCTCGTACAGCATGGCTTCTTTGGCGTTGATCTCTCCCATCATGCTCCCTTCTCTTTCAATCTTGGCTGCGCCATCCGAGTTTTCTTAGGTAAAATTGGTGCGTTCCATAATCCGCTTCGACGAGTTGTCCCCGCGCTATCAGCCGACGGACCACCGGCCAGTCGGCATTCGCCCGGGTCAGAAATTCCCCGACAGCGTCCTCCCGCATAGGATGCACCGCGGTGATGCTCAGCAAATCCTCCTCGACATCGCCCGTAAAGGCGAAGGCGTTGCCCTCGTAGCCGATCAGGTACTCTACGCGCTCCACGCTCTCGCTCAGCACCTGATAGGCGCGGTTGATGACTTTCTCATCGGGCGCTTGCGCCCACTCCTCGGCCGGCGGCCGGGTGGGAATGGACAGATAGGCCCGATCAGGCTGCAGGCGGGCCAAAAAGTCGGCCACGTCCCGGAGATCATCCTCGCCATCGTTGATGCCCCTGACGAGCATCGTCTCCGTCATCAATTCGCCCTGATAATCTTTGGCGAATTCCAGCATGCCCTCCTGAATGGCGGCCAATTCCAGCCTCCCGTGCGGTCGATCCACCCGGCGCCAGACCTCCTCCGACGCCGCATCGACCTTTAGGGAAACCCAGTCCGCCTTGCCGAGTTCCTCCCTGACGTCCTCGCGCCAGATGAGTGAACCGTTACTGATCACGGCGACTTTGATCCCCAGTGGCTGCAGCAACTCGATCTCATGGCCGAGGTTGATATCCAGCGTGGGCTCCCCATCCGGCACGAACGTGAGGTAGTCGATGATCTCTCCCCTCTCCCTCGCGCTTCGCACCTTGCTCTGGACGCTGTGCAAGATTTCCTCTGGCGCATAGAATTCCTCTCGATCGATCTGCACCTTGATGGTTCTCCCCAACTGGCAATAGACACACGAATAAGTGCATATCTTGGGCGGGATGTTGTTGATCCCCATGCTCTTTCCCAGGCGCCTGGATGGAACCGGCCCAAAAGCTATCATGTCGTCACTCCTCTTGGTGAATCGCTCATTGAATTAGTAAACTTTTATAAGCAGCCAGGAAAGCATCGTTCTCCTCCGGGGTGCCTACCGACACGCGGATGAATCCCGGCGGCAACTGACGGGACATGTCCGAGACGAGCACCCCAGCTTCCCGAAGCCGTCTCGCTACGTCAGGCACTTTTGTTCTGACAAGCAAAAAGTTGGTGTTGCTGGGATATACGCGCGTTCCCAACAGATCTCCTTCATCTCCCTCGCACAGCGCCTGCTGTAGCCGCTCTCGTTCCTCAACGATCTGGCGAACGTTCTCACGCATATAGCCGGAATTCCGCAGTGCGGCCATGGCCGCATACAGGCTGGGCCGGGGGAGAAAGGGATAAAAGTCTGAAATCGCGTCCAAAAAGACCTCCCCGGCGATGGCATAACCGATCCGAGCCCCCGCCAAACTGAACGCCTTGTCCATGGTCCTGATGATCGCCAGACGGGGGCAGTCAGCCACCATATCCGCAAAGGTCGTGCCAGAGAACTCGTAGTAGGCCTCGTCGATTACAAAGAATACGTCTCGACGCTCGGCAATGGCCTCGACCATCCGGCGGTCCAGAAGCATGCGCCCGGTCGGATTATTGGGGTTATCCACGATCAACAGGCTGGGCTCATCCAACGCATCCATCATCAGATCGCGCTCCAGGTCGAATGTCGGAGGACTGAGCCGCATGCTGAGTCGCCGCGGCGCGAATTGCTTAACAGCCTGAACTGTGGGGAAGAAGGATGGGCTCACCGTCACCACCTTTCTTCCTTGCGAAAACGTGTGGATGATCTCCCGCAAGAGGAGGTCCGAGCCCGGGCTCAAAACGAGGTAACGAGGGGGCACACCCGCATACTGGGCCAGGAGTTCGCGCAGCCGCCCCATCTCCTCGGGATCGGCGTAGCGGTTGAGCTTGGTAAGCGCCTCTCGCGCAGCCTCAAGCACGTGCTCAGGAGGTGGATAGGGCATCTCGTTCATATGGAGATCGATGGTCTCACTCAGCATCTTACCGTCACCATCATCTCTTCTCGGTAACCAACGGTGACTCTCATATGCCCAGATAGGGCCTCATCGAGGGCCAGGTCTCCCGTGTCCACGCGCAAGCAGTCCAGGTCGTTCAATTTTCGCCTGGTACCCACCACGATGACGTTCTCCCTGCCCACCTGCCTGATCACCGTCGGCGTGAACTGCTTGCTCCCCCGACCAAAGATAAAGCCATTGCCTCCGATGGGCGTGACGACGATCTTTCTTTTCTCATATCGCTCAAACAGGCTCAAGATGTCACTTTCATTGACATCCTCTCCCACCAATTCCCCCGCACGGACCGCGTCCACCCCCAAGAGGGTCTTGGGGAGATCCAGCTCATCGGTGACGGCCCGTAGGGTGGTGCCAGGGCCAAGAAGATACAGCGTCTCCGGATCCATCTGCTCGACGATGTAGGCGGCGATCTCCTGCTTGCTCTCCGTGGAGGACTTGCTGACGTTTGATGCCGCCTTGCCTGGCTGGAGAGACGTGCGGACCTCGGGTACCAGGAGGTAGCCATAAAGCCGGGAAGCCAGGCGATCTTCCCTGAAGGCCTCCTCGTCGATGTCCAGAACCTCTTCTTCCGTTACCTCGGCGCCTTCCACAAAAGCGTCCACCATCTCGGCCGCCGCCCTGGCGCTGAGGGCAAAGGCCGAGCTGAAAACTTTTACCCCGGCGGGCACCCCAACCACGGGCACCTCGGAGTCGACGGCGTCATAGATGTCCCTCGCCGTGCCGTCGCCCCCGACAAAGATCAGCAACTCGACACCGCGTTCCACCATCTTTTCGGCGATCCTCTTGGTATCCTGCGGCGAGGTCTCCTCGCCGACCTCTTCAATCACCGAAAAAGGCACGTCGCGCTCGGCGACATATCGTTCTCCCATCTTGCCCGGCGCGACAAGCCACGTTAAAGCGCCCTTATGCTCGATGTGCGCCAAAAGGTCACTCGTTCGCTTCGGTGTGACGGGCTCGGCACCCAACGCCAGGGCCTTCTCGTACATCTCCCCGTCGGTGCCCTTGAGTCCCACACTGCCGCCCATCCCTGCCACCGGATTGACAATCAAACCCACTGTCTTCTTCATACAAGATCTCCTAGCTTGTTCCTGCATCGCATCAAGGGGACTACAGAAGCCAGCGCCCGTTGCCAACGGATAAGTGGATACAGCATTGAACCTGCTTCCCGCCTCTGCATCTTACATCTCCACGGCCGGTATCACGAATATGAGCCAAACTTGAACGACATATTATCATCCCAAGGCGGGGGTTTCGTCAAATGGGGCTTCGAACAGGGTGTTGAAAAAGTCGACGCGAAATTGACGGCACCACTACCTGTAGTGGTTATCGCCAAGCAAGTACCCGTATTTAGGGCATTTCCCCCTAATTGATACGTTTTTCAACACCCTCGCTTCGAAGGAATCCCGTATAGTGTAGTCGTCGCCTCGGGGGCCACAAATCTCTATCCAAGTTCGTGCAAGGGGAACATGCGCTTGCATGAGGCCTGCCACAGAGATCGCGGCAGAAGAAGCCGTCGGCACCGTGTCAAGTCAAATGATAACGTTACCCAAGTACAGCTTTTGTGTCACGGGTAACAGCCTCAGGTAGACATCCTCCGTACGGTCAGGCTGCGTCCCAGACCTCCCGCATACAGAAGGCCGATAATGCTCTTGCGGCGCATTTGGGTGACCCACTCCATCTCGTCGAGGAGTTGGCCCTTCTCGGTACGGTTCGCCGCTTGGTAACGCTTCAACATCCTGCTCAGATATCTCTGCCGCTCGTCGATGGACATCCCTTTCCTCGCTACCATGATTCTCTCCGGTAACATTTTAGGTGAATCAATGCGACAACTTGCTTTGCGGCGACAAAGCATATATGATTTAGGCCAGAGAGGCCAAAAAACCGCGCTATGCAATGGTAACATATCGACCCGAGCGATGGCCTTCCGGCAGAATGAGGAAAAAGAAGCAACGAGAAGGAAAGGAGAAACATGAAGATCGTCGTACTGGACGGCTACACACTGAACCCTGGCGACCTATCCTGGGATGGGTTGCGAGAATTAGGGGATTGCGAAATTTACGACCGCACGCCTCCCGAAGAAGTCGTCGAAAGGGCGCAAGAGGCGGACGCCATCCTGATAAACAAGGTCAAGATCGACGGCAACATCATGGATCAGCTTCCCGAGTTAAAGTATATCGGTGTCCTGGCCACCGGGTACGATGTGGTGGATGTGGACGCCGCGCGGGAACGGGATATCCCCGTGACCAACGTTCCGACTTATGGCACACCCTCTGTGGCGCAGATGGCCTTCGCACACCTGCTCAACTTGACGCAGCACGTTGCCCACCATTCGAGAACCGTCAAAGAGGAAAGACGTTGGTCCAAAGGCGAGGAATGGTGCTACTGGGATTATCCCCTCATTGAACTGCAAGGCCTGACCATGGGCATCATCGGCCTAGGGCGCATAGGCCGCACCGTGGCCGATCTGGCAAGGGCCTTTGGCATGCACGTGATAGGCCACGACCCCTATGTCAAGGCGGCTGACGTTCCCGAAATCACACTGGTTGACCTGGACACGCTCTTCACCCAGAGCGATGTGGTGACAATTCATTGTCCCCTGACTCCCGAGACCGAGGGGTTGGTCGACGCCGAGCGATTGGCTATGATGAAGGAGACCGCCTTTATCCTTAACAACGGCAGAGGCCCCGTGATCGACAACGCGGCCCTGGCCGAGGCGTTGAACAACGGGACCATAGCCGGTGCCGGGCTGGACGTGCTGGAAAACGAGCCCCCAGAACCCGATAATCCTTTGTTGGACGCCAAGAACTGCTACATCACCCCCCACATCTCTTGGGCCACCCGGGCCTCGCGATCCCGTTTGATGAACACGGCCATGGACAACGTCGAGGCGTGGATGCAGGGCAACCCCCAGAACGTGGTGAACTAGCCCCCCTTTGCCATATGGCAAACCCAGTCGCGGCGGGGAAGCATTGCCCCCACCGCGCTTTTATGCTAACGCTGGCTTTGCCGCTCACGCCAGCGCCAGTATAATGACTTTGTTATCATTTCTGCGGGAAAAGGGGAGGCGAGCGTGCCCGGACATGCACAGGGATTGAAGGCAGGCCTTACCAAGACCCGGCAATCGTTCTTTGGCAGAATAGGGAGGCTCTTTCGCGGCGGCCAGGTCAGCGAAGAGACCTGGGAGGAACTGGAGGCGCTTCTCATACAGGCAGACGTGGGGGTCAGAACCACTCTCGATCTCATTGAGGGGCTACAAAGAGACGCGGGGTCCCTGACCGCCACGCGTGTCGAAGCGCTTCTAAAGCAACGCCTGATCGAAATCTTAGAAAAGGTGAAGCGCCCCTACTTGCCCGGCGAGCGAATGCTCAACGTGGTGCTGGTGGTAGGCGTCAACGGATCGGGCAAAACGACGTGTATCGCCAAACTGGCCAAATACCACCAGGATCGAAACCAAAAGGTCATTCTGGCCGCGGCGGACACCTTTAGAGCCGCCGCCATCGACCAACTCAAGATCTGGGGAGAACGCTTGGGTGTGGAGGTTGTAGCACACCAACCCAATGCGGACCCGGGGGCCGTCGTCTTTGATGCCATACGCGCAAGTCAGTCGCGTCAGGCAGACGTGCTCTTCATAGATACCGCTGGCCGCCTGCATAGCAAATACAACCTCATGCAGGAACTGAAAAAGATCAGCAGCGTGGCCAGAAAGCAAGTGCACCAAGCTCCCCATGAAACGATGCTGGTGCTGGATGCGACCACGGGTCAGAATGCCCTGAGCCAGGCCAAGGTCTTCCAAGAGATGACGGGCGTGAACGGTGTCATCCTTGCAAAGCTCGATAGCACGTCGAAAGGCGGCATAGCCTTCGCTGTGGCCAGCGAGTTGGAGCTGCCGATACTCTTTGTCACCACAGGGGAATCCCTGTCCGATCTCACCGAATTCGATCCACAGTCCTTTGTCGAAGGACTGTTTGCAGAAAGCTGATTTGCGAGATAATCTCGTATCGCCTAGACAGGAGATAGAAGATGAAAGTCGATGACCTGGAAGCAAAGCTGAGCCGTATGGACGAGGACGTACACAGCATCCTGGAGCATCTTTGACCTGGACGAGAAACAAAGGAGAATAGCCGAACTGCGCGCCCGCTCCACGGAGAGCGACTTCTGGGATGATCCTGAGAAAGCACAGACTGTGATGCAGGACCTCTCAGGCCTTGAGGAAGAAGTCAGTTCGTGGAAGACAGTCAGAACACGCATCGAGGAATTGGTAGAACTCTTTGCCCTAGTAAAGGAGGAAAAAGAAGACTCTTTGATAGCCGAGATCGCCACCGAGGCGGAAGAGGTTCAGGACGAACTGGAAGAGATGCGCCTGGCGCTCTTGTTATCGCGGGAACACGACGAGAAAGACGCCATCCTCTCCATTCACGCCGGGGCAGGCGGCACAGAATCACAGGACTGGGCACAGATGCTCCTCCGCATGTACCTGCGCTGGGCGGAACAGCGGAATTACAAGGCGGCAATCCTCGACCAGACGCCCGGCGAGGAGGCCGGGCTCAAAAGCGTCACCGTGGAAATCACAGGGGAAAACGCCTATGGTTACTTGCGGTCGGAACGTGGCGTCCACCGCCTCGTACGCATATCGCCCTTTGATAACGCGCACCGCCGGCATACCTCCTTCGCGCTGGTCGAAGTCATACCCGACATCGGCGATACCGTCGAGGTGGAACTGAATCCCAACGATATCGAGATGGAGACTTTTCTTGCCTCGGGGCATGGAGGACAGAACGTACAAAAGAATGCCACGGCGGTCAGGCTCAGGCACGTACCAACGAATATCGTGGTCGCCTGCCAACAGGAGCGCTCTCAGATACAGAACCGCAAGCGCGCCATGGAGCTTCTCAAGTCACACCTTTATGACATGCGGCGGCAAGAGCTGGATGAAGAAAAGGAGCGACTCAAAGGGGAACACGTGAGCGCCGCGTGGGGTAACCAGATTCGCTCCTACGTGCTGCATCCCTATCGCATGGTGAAGGACTTGCGAACGGATTGGCAGACGGGGAACGTCTCTGCCGTGCTGGACGGCGACCTGGATGGACTCATACAAGCCTATCTGCAACACACCGTAGAAAAGCATTAAGAGGCCACAGGCAGGCGGGCCGCTATGCAGTCTGCCTGTCTTTTGCTGCCTCAGCGAACGTCGCCGTCAAAGAGAAAGGGATCCTCGGGTGACGCTGGGCGGTCCAACTCCTCAGGAAGAGGGGGTCTATCCGCCGGAGGCTGTGAGTTCTCGCTCTCGTACTCCTTCAAAGACTGCGCCTTTCCCCACTCGTTGACGGGAACGATGAGCGCTTCTGCGAACAACTGCACGATGTACCCCTTGTCCTCTATTTCCATGGGAATCTCATGGGTCAGAGCGCCCAGCAACCCTCTCTTGCCCGCTTCCTTGACCAGCGCGGTCTCGGGGTTGGTAGGCAGCAAAATAGTCTGAATCATCTTGACAAGGGAACGACGCAGACCGGACATCTCTTCCTCTTTCTGCCGACGATAGGCCTCAATCCAGTTCGCAACCTTGGGGATGATCCACTCTTTCCTCACCGCCCAGCCTGGGCATGACTTGGTTGAGAAATCACGATGAAAGTTCAGATTCTCGATGTCTAGCCCCAGGCGCTCATGCAGTATTCCCAACACCGCGACGGTATTCTCAAGCGTGGCGCCAGAGGGCAACTGCGCATCGTAATTCCCCACCATCTCTACGTGGCGTGAACGATAGTTATGTCCATAGACACCGACGCCATCATAGCGCAAGTCGCTGAAAAGCCATATGCCGTCGTCGGCGACGAACAGATGGGGCCCCGCCGTCCATCCTTCGTGCAACTGGCCATCGCTATCCTGCCAAATCTGCTTCTCGTAATAAGCTTTCGTGGCCATCAAAGAGTCCCGACCGCGCCAATCGTCCTGTGTGGGTTTCCACGTATGATGCAGGAATATGCGTGTGGGCCGTGGCGAGAAATCCAAGCCCTCCACATACTCCACAAACTCTTGCGGCGTCATCACTCGCCCATCGATCTCCATGGGCGGCTCTTTGATGATTTCGGTCATGCTCTCCTCCCTCTCAGAGCGGACTTTTCCTCTCTGGCGCACCTTTTCTAGAAAACCCTTCCAGAACGCTCCCAGCATTTCCACTACCCTCACCCCACACTAATGGTACCAGCGGTATTCGTGCTGCAGTGCCCCCCGAAAATCGTTGATCACTCCAGACTTCCCTTGGATATGCCAAATATCACCGGCATGCCGTTCCCAGCGATAGAGGATAAGAGAGCGAATCTTTTGATGGGTGATATTGCCATTCCAGCGATCAATCTCCGCGTATGCCTCTTGAACCCAACCGTTATTCACGTCCAGCCAGGCGATATTCTGATCCGTCTCTGTGATGTAAACCGGCAAATGACGCAGTGACTGTGGAATGGCCTCCATAAAGTCGACATAGGTGCGAAACATTTTGCGGCGATGGTCGAAAGGAGGGTCCATGCACGCCTCGCTGACGATATGGGCAGGATTCGCGCTGCGCCCATACGTGTGCAAGGCCATCCCATCCAACTTTCCCTCCAATTGCTCCAACACGTCACGGAAATAGACGACCCAGTCGCCGCTGGGATTGCTCTCATAGGTTGTCTGTGTGTTCCACGGGCCAACCGCAGCGGTGAGAACCTGATCGTCACCATGGTTGGATCTGCTACGTATCTCCTCGCGGCAGGTGCGAAAGGCTTCTACATACTTATCAGGGGTTATAACCTCGCCATGTCGGGGGCCACCGGGTCTTTCCACCGCCAGGTTTGGCTCATTGCCGATGATCCAGATGTGACAGCCCGTGGACTGCTCCACAAAGTTTCCACACCGTTTTGCAAAATCGCGATAGTGCGAGGATCTGGGCAGCGTGCCCTTTTCTCCATAGCCATGGTTCAAGCGCACGATCACGCCAAAGCCATTGTCGACGAGATCGGTATACGCTTTGCCCCTCCAATCGTTGGGCTCTGCGCCCAACTCCTCCGTGCATAGCACCCACCCCTTCCGTCCTGCCCACGACATAAAATGTTCGCCCCCCCGATCGTGGAGGCCAAAGATATAGGGGGACTCGCCCTTGGGCAAAGGTTCAGAGGGGCCAGCCTCGGGAATCCGCAACTCCTGCCCCACGTGGATAAGGTTTGGGTCGGCGATGGCGTTGAAAGCCGCTATCACGGCTGCCTTCCCGGCATCGGCGTAGAAACGACTGGCAATCCGTCCCAGCGTATCGCCGGGCTGGACGATATACGTGGCAAACTGCAGCCCCCAATCTCCCAGCCAGCCACTCAGTTCCTGTTCAATGACCTGGGATAGATCCAGCCCCAGATAAGATGCCCGAGCCGCAAGGCGCCGGGCTAAAGGCTCATCAACTGAGAACTTGATCTCGCGACGGGACACGGTGCTCCCTTCCCTACCAATCCGGGCAGCAACCCTCGCTCCCAGCAAAGCAAAAGGTCATTTGCGCAGAATGTGAACATCCCCCAGGCGTTTTGTGACCCCTGCCCGGTCCATACTCTCCAGGAAACCCAAAGCATAGCGCCGACTGCTACCAAACATATCCCGAACCTCGGCCACTGTGACGCTCTCATGCTCTCGCATATAGGCAACCAAACGTTCTTTCATCTTGGCATAGGCGTCCGCCTGAAAGGCGACGGAGTCGCTTACCTTGACCACGTCACCTCTGTCCACAAGATACTGAAGCAACTCCACGCCCAGGTTTTCCTCGATGCGATTGAGCGACGGGGGAGCAAAAGGATTCTCCCCGAAGGAGGCCAGGGCTTTTTCTACCTCCCGCTTCTGTTGTGACGAGAGGACAACGCGATGGTCGAGCAGCCGAACCGTCGTGGCGGCGGTTACCACCGCTTGCTCGCCCACCGCCCGACGCAGAACGCCGTCAAAGGCCGCCTCTTCGAGGTGCATCCGGCTCTTGAGTTCCTCTCGAGGCATGCCCAGACGAAGGGGAAAGCGTTCGTGATAGCCCCTCAGCACCCCTTTGAGACGCGCTAGCACGTCCTCCCACCTCTCTCGCGCCATGAGCAGGCTCTCCGAAGATAGAGATTGGGCTTGCGACCGCTCGGCAGAAAGGTTCAGAACACGCCCATCGGCAAGCAGGTGGGCCAAGGCCGTGGAAGCCATCTCTTTTGGCAAACGGCTCCTCCGAAAGAGCTCCCCCACCTCACAGACGGTCTCCTGTCTCAACAACTGAAACAGGACATCCTGGGGCTCTCCCTCGTAGAGGGACTCAAATTGCGCAAGCCTGTCAGGCTGAAAACGCCGATAGCGTCTGTCAGGCTGGGCTAGCAGGATCTGTCCACCCCCCAGGGTCAGGCTTGGTGAGGGGGAACGCAGGATATAGCGATCTCCCCGTATCACAGCCACCGGCTCGGAGAGGCGAAACTGCACCCACCCCTCCTCTCCAGGCGAAAGAAGATCAGTGTCCAAAAGGCGAACGTGACATTGAACGCGAGCCGCACCGCTGTAGAAATATGCTACATCATCGTGCTCAAGGCCCCAGGGAGCGTTAGGCAACAATCTGAGATAGGCATCAAGTAGCGTCGTAGAATCGAGCCACCCCGGATAAGCAAGGACTTGTCCCCGCAATAGCGCCTCTGCCGAAATCCCACTGAGGTTCACGGCCACCCGCGTCCCAGGCAGCGCTTCTTCAATATCCACCTTGTGCGTCTGCAGTCCCCGTACACGGGCGAACAGGCCGCTGGGAACGATCTCCACCTCGTCATCCACGTGCAGGCGCCCATCAAGCAAGGTTCCCGTGACGATAGTTCCAAAGCCGGAAATCGTAAAGGCGCGGTCGATAGACAATCTCGGCTTTCCGATGTCCCGGGGAGGGCTGGCATTGTCAAGGAGGCGATCCAACGCTGCCAGGAGCTCTGGTATACCCTCTTTGGTCACGCTCGACACGGGAATGATCGCCACATCAGCGAGTGCAGTGCCCTGCAACGCTCCCCGCACCTCTTCGCGCACCAACTCCAGCCATTCGGGATCCTCCACGAGGTCAGTTTTGGTGAGCGCTACCAAGCCCTGCGACACGCCCAGTAGATCCAGAATGGCGAGATGCTCTCGTGTTTGGGGCATGACCGATTCATCGGCTGCCACAACGAGGAGGGCCACGTCGATGCCTCCCACACCAGCGAGCATGTTCTTGATGAAATCCTCATGGCCTGGGACATCCACAATGCTTGTCTCGCGGCCGCTGGGCAGCGTGAGCCAGGCGAACCCCAAGTCGATGCTCATCTCCCGTTCGCGTTCCTCGCCCAAGCGATCGGGATTGATCCCCGTCAAGGCTTGTACCAACATCGACTTGCCGTGATCGACGTGGCCTGCTGTCCCAATGACGTACACGTGCTAGTCCCCCTCCACCCCAAAGGACGCACTCGCTTCCTCTACAAGTTCCTGCATAGACCTGGCAAGCTTCTGCCACGCCTGCCGCCGAGCCTGTTTCATCTCCTGGGTGTCCGCCACAAGATCCTCCCGCAGCTGATCAAGCCGGCCATCCAAGGAGACCAGATGATTGATCGCCTCCTCCTGCCACATCTCCAGTTCGCTCAGCCGCCGCCCCTGCGCATTCTCCCTCGCTGTCCTTTCTTGCGCAGTCTTTTCGCGATGCTCCGTCTCACGTACCCAACGCCGGTCGTTCTCGCTCTTCCACTCGCGAAATTCGCGGCGAAGCTGGTCCTCAAAGATACGCTGAAGCTGCCGCAGCTGATCCTGCTGCTGGCTCACGTTCTGGGCCAACTCTTGTATCTCGCGCAGAAATTGACGATTCTTCTCATATTGATCGGTGAAATGGCGCAACTGATCAGCCCACACCTCAACCTGGTGTTCGTAGCCCTCCAGTTCGCGCTCCCACTCGGTAAGCCTTTGCGTATTGGCGTGGTTGGTGCGCCTCTGCCTCTCCAGCCACGCCTCCTGCTGTTCCGTCAAGTCCTGGCGCACATTCTGCAGATCTGAAACCTGTTGCTGCAATCTGGAAAGGGCATCCTCAAGAAGGCTCAGACGTGGGAGGAGCTTTCCCTGTACTTCCGCTAACTCCTCCTGTCTGCCGGTTATCTTTTCCAAACCCATCCTATTCTTACTGATAGAGTCCTCCAACGTCCTTCGGGCCTCCTCGCCCGACAAACTTCCGGTCACATCCTCTACTTCCTCTTGTAAACGGAGGGCAAATTCGCGTAGTTTTTGCTCTTCGGCTTTGCGCGCCGATAGCGACTCCTCCAGAGGATCAAACCGCTCCAGTTCCTGCCTGATTTCCTGCAGGACGCGGATCTCTTGCTCACGTTCCGCCTGTCGGTTGCTCAGAAATTCTGCGTGACGTTTCTTCTGCTCTTGACGCAGATCGGACATCAACGACACGAGTTCACCGCGTGTATGCTGCAAGGCTTCCTCCACATCAGGAATACGCAGGAGCTGTCCCTGCAACTTGGCCAACCGATCCTCTAGCATGGTGATGCGCCTGGCCTGGTCATTCAAGGCAACCTGTTGCTCGTCAATTATCTCTTGAAGCTCCGTAACGGTGGCCTTCTCCTTACGTAGCTCCTCATCAAGCCAACTGACGTTGGGTCCACTTTCGGCAACCGATGTCATAGATCAGTCCTCTTTATCCTAGCAACGCGAAATACGGTAAAAGCCCGCTAATGAATCGTGCATCCTCAAACAGAGGCGCGATCATGGTTTGACCAGCACGACGGTACCTACGTCCGCCCAGTTGTAGAGGAATTCGGCATCAGGGGTATCGAGTACGATACAGCCATAGGAACAGCCCGTTCCAAGTGCCTGACGCCACAGCGTTGCTCCATTGCTCAATATGGGCAGCGCATGGATGCCATTCTCGGATCCTCCGGCCCAGTAGATACCTAACCAAAACGGCATGTCGAGATCCCACGCGCTGGCATGCGCCATGGGCAGTTTGCTCTGAACTTCATAGCGGCCAGGCAACGTCGGCGCACTGGCGCGGCCCGTGCAGCAGATGAAGGAACGTATCTCTTTATGATCCTCATAGACGGTCACCCACTTGTCCGAAAGGTCCACCTCTATGCGTGCGGGCGGCACGAGGATATCCCTCACTTGCTGTATCCGGGCCTGGGCATTCTCCATTTCGGGCACAAGCTCAATCGCCCTTTCGTAGGACTCTATCGCTTCATCCCAGACCTCATTCTCCTGAAGATCGACCCCAAGGCCATAGTACGCCTTGGCCAGCATGAACTTTGTATCACGGAAATTCGGATCCAATTCGTACAGATTGCTCAACTCCTCTACAGCACGGGACCAATCCTGTGCCCAATAGGCCTCCAGCCCGGCCATGTATCTGCTGAGACACCGCCGCGTTCTCTGGAGATTGTCGCTCCCCGCATCGAGGCGAACGGCCTCATCCAACGCTACACGGGCGGCTTGGATATCGCTATCCGCGATAAGCTGTAGCGCATCGTTGAAGTAGGCCTCCGCCAGCCGGCTCCGCGCTTCCTCGTTCTGCGGATCTATTACGCGAATGCGCTGCAGCGTCTCTATCACCGCATCCCAATCCCCTTTCATCCAGGCAACATCCACCTGAATCCAAAGGGATTTGGTGCGCTGCTCAACGCTGGGCGTTGCTGTGGGGTTGGGAACCCGCGTCGGCAACTCGAGAGCCTGGACTATTTGATCCTCCTGCCGAGCCCGGGAGATACCCAACCATACCAGCGCAGCCAATCCAACGAGCACCAATAAGGGCAAGAACAGGGCCGCGAATCGACGCAAGCGCGCAAGATCGCCCCGGGGTAGGCGTATGCCAGCCACCTTCGCTTTGACCTGCGCAAAAGCGCGTCTTGCTCCGCTCACAGCCCTCTCGGCAGCATCATCCACCTTAGAGAAAGCAAAGCCCCCCTCAATACGTTCACCAGCCCCTACATCGGCTTCCGGGAGGGCCTCGGCTTGCTCCTCCGCCAGCTCCTCCTCTATCCAACGGAGACCTTCTGCAATACGCTCACTCTGAGGCAGGATGATCCTGGCCTCTCGCAAAATGCGGAGGCTTTCACGTTTCTCGTCCGCCACCCAGGCTAGCCAAAGCCAGGCTTCCTCTTCATGGGGAGTGCTGCGTATTATGCGCCGAAAAACCGCCCTCGCCTCCGCATGCTTCCCCTCGTTGGCAAGGGCGATCCCCTGCTCAAGAGGTGACTTGGCCTTACGCAGTCCATCGCTCTGCACAGAATTCTCGCCCGACATCGATAAACTCTCCTTACGCTCGACGCGTTGCGAAAGACTACAGTGTCCCCAGATTCAACGCGGCGCCGTCCCCTGATGAACGGAACGGGCTCATTATAGCATCAAGCCCCTGCTCTCGCAACGCCTCGACGGCGGCCTGGGCCCTATGCCAGATGCCGAATCTCGGCCTCGCCCGTCCGCGTATCGTACATGGCAAAACTAGGCGCTCCCAGGCGGCCCATGACCTCGCCGGGATTCAGGAGTAACGTCCTCCCCATCACGGTTTGCTCCGCCTCGTGAGAGTGTCCGTAACAGACCAGATCGTATCGTCCATTCGAGGCCAACGCCCTGGCAATAGCAGGATAATGGGTCATGGCGATGGAGCGACCATCCAGCCTCACCTCCCCAAAGATGCCATGGATCGTGATATCCCCAGCCTCAGACGCGCTCTCTGTGAGGGCCACCTTGTCCCCATCGTTATTGCCCCACACCAGGTGAACGGGCCCATCAAACCCCTCCATAATAGCCGTCATGGTGAAAGGCGCGCACAGATCGCCGAGACAAAGTAGAACGTCACAATCGCCCAACTCGCCCAGAACACCGTTCAGCGCCCATATATTGTCGTGAATGTCCGAGATGACACCTACAAGCATCCTATCCCCCAAAAAAAAGTGCCGACATAATTTCGCTGATTTTAGCACGGCTGCGCCATCACGTCGAAAAAAGTACGGGCGCCCCCAGCACACAAGGGACAACTAGAAGTGAGCAATAGAAGCCGGCTCGGAGGGCTGGCCCCCCGAATGAGTTGACGCGGAGCGCAATTGACTGTAAGATTAAAAGGGTTGGATGAAACACTTGTCGTACTAGGCGATTTGGATGCAACGCCATGGGAACAGAGATCGTGACTGAAGACACTCTGTACAAGAGCAAAATGGGCGCAGCCGGATTTCCCACTATCCTGAGGCGCCACCGCGCTGCCAAGGGCCACATGAGGGGCTTTCCCCCTTTTTCGTGAATTGCTCCCACGCCACCATCCGTTGTCTCGGTCCATTCTTCTACCTGTTTGCCTGCTATCTATGCAACATAGTTAAGGAGCATTATGAACGAACGAATCCTTGTTGGCGTTGCCTGGCCCTATGCCAATTCCGATCTACACCTTGGACAACTGGCGGGGGCGTATATTCCCCCTGATATCTTTGCCCGCTACCATCGCCTGCGAGGCAACGACGTGCTCATGGTCTCAGGTTCCGACACCCACGGCACGCCCATCACCATCACAGCCGAAGAGGAGGGGGTCACTCCGGAGGAGATTGTGGAGCGCTACCACAACAGCTTTATAGAATCCCTCCAAGGACTGGGAATATCCTTCGATCTCTTTACGCATACGGATACGGAAAACCACTGGATGGTTACCACAGACATCTTCACGCGTCTCCTGCAAAAGGGGTTCATCTTCAAGGAGGCAATGAAATCCTTTTATTGTCCATACTGCGAGTGCTACCTGGCCGACCGCTACGTGGAGGGGACGTGTCCCTTCTGTGGCTTTCCAGAAGCAAGAGGAGATCAATGCGATAACTGCGGGAGGCCCCTCGACGCTTTGGAACTAATCGATCCGCGCTGCAAGTTCTGCGGTCACGCGCCAGAGATTCGAGAGACCGAACACTTTTTCCTCGACCTACCCCAGTTCAACGAACCACTGAAGGAATGGGTGGCCAACAAGGATCACTGGCGTAGCAACGTGCTCAATTTTACTCGGAACCTTTTGGATCAGGGCCTCCAGCCTCGGGCCATCAGCCGTGACATCGAGTGGGGCATCCCCGTGCCGGTGGAGGGCTATTCCCACAAGCGCATATACGTATGGTTCGACGCGGTCATAGGCTACTACGCAGCGAGCATCGAGTGGGCCAAGAACCGAGGCACACCAGAGCTGTGGCACGAATGGTGGGATCTCGAAAAGGACTGCCGAACCTACTACTTTGTGGGTAAGGACAACATCTTTTTCCACACCCTCATCTGGCCGGCCATGCTGATGGGCTATGGCGACCGCCAGTTGCCCTATGACGTGCCGGCGAACGAGTATCTTACGCTGGAAGGCCGAAAAATATCCTCTAGCAGGAATTGGGCCATCTGGGCGCCCGATTACCTTTCGCGTTATGATCCGGATCCTCTGCGCTACTATCTCACGGTGCATGCCCCGCAGACGTCCGATGCCAACTTTTCGTGGCAAGAGTTCCTGGATCGCAATAACAATGAGCTTGTGGGCACCTGGGGCAATCTGGCGCACCGCATGTTAACTTTTGCCTTCCGCAATTTTGACCAAAAGGTCCCCGCGCCCGGTGAATTGCGAGAGATGGACCACGATATAATGGATCGGGTGGCCGACGCTTTCGACAGCGTGGGCGCGGATATCGACGCCTGTCGCTTCCGCTCGGCCATCGATGAGGCCATGGCAGCAGCGCGTGAGGCCAACAGATACTTGGAAGAGGCAGCCCCCTGGAAACATCTAAAGAGTGATAGGAAACGTGCGGCCACAGTCACCTTTGTCGCCCTGACCGTTATCGACTCACTGAAGGTGCTCTTTACTCCCTTTTTGCCCTTTTCCTCGCAGCGGCTCCACGAATACCTGGGATACGATAGCGATCTGTTTGGGGAACAGTACGTGGAAACATTTCAAGAAAAAGACCGCGAGCACATCGGACTCTGCTATCGCTACAAGTACGACGGCGATCTATGGACGCCGAGCCAACTCCCACCGGGGCAGAAGCTGTCTCGCCCCAGCCCCCTCTTTGAGAAACTTGACGAGAAGATTGTGGAGCAGGAACTGGCACGCCTGGGCTGAGACAAGGGGAGGATACCAAAGACGGGATGCAATCCGACATGCTGGAGATAGTCGGATTGCATCTTTTTGCTAGTCAACGTGAAAGTTGGCTGCACTGAGAAAAAGGTGGCCAAAAGGGAATATGGGATATGTTTCCTCCATGCAACGTCAGATTGCCGAGACAGAATAATGCTTCATTCTGAAAGCCCACTGACAGGATCCGGGATGGCAAAGATCGTATTCCCCGTCATCCTGTTTGTTTATATCATCTTTGGAATTCTCTACGCCATAGAGACGCCGGCCTGGCAAGCCCCGGACGAACCCGCGCACTATAATTACGTGCAGTTCGTCGCCAAGAACGCAAAGCTCCCCGAGTTGTGCCCCGGTGACTATCCTGCCGCGTATTTGGAGGAGATCAAAGCGCGGGGATTCCCCCCATCCATGCCCATCGATTCCTTACGGTACGAATCCCACCAGCCTCCCCTCTACTACATCGTGGCCGCCATCGTCTATCGCTTTTCACATGTTCTGGTCAATCCCCCCATGCCCCTGACACTGCGGCTTTTCTCCCTCGCTCTTGGGGCCCTCAGCCTGGTGGTCAATTATAGATTGACACAGGCGGCTTTCCCGTCGCATCCTCTCCTGGCACTTGGTACGACGGCCTTTGCCGCCCTGCTGCCCATGCACGTGGCCATGACGGCCACCGTGAACAACGATGTGCTGGCTGAACTGATTCTGAATCTGCTAGTCTGGGGCCTGGTTTCCATCTGGAGGAAAGGGTGGACCACTCAGGAAGGCCTAAAAATCGGCGCGCTGCTGGGGCTGGCCTTCCTGACCAAGATGCAGACCTATATTGCCTTTGGCCTCGTTGCCCTCACCCTCATCTGGGACGCGTGGCAGGCGGAGGGGAAGCACACGCTCCCTCTCAAGAGGGCGTCAAGGCATGCGGGCGTGGTATACGGGGTCGCGCTGCTCATGGGGTTGCCCTGGTTGATTCGCAACGTCACCCTCTACGGCCTTGCCGATCCCCTGGGGATGGTGCGGCACGATCAGGTGGTAGTCGGTCAGCTTACCACAGCACAGTACCTGGCTCAGAAGGGCCCTTGTGATCTGCTGCGCGCCTTTGTGATCACCACTTTTCGAAGCTTTTGGGGCCAATTCGGTTGGATGGGCGTGGTTCTGCACCCGCGTGTCTACGGGGCGCTGGCGCTGCTCAGCGGCGCGGTCGTTGTTGGCCTGGGACACCTTGTTTTTTCCTGTCGATCCTCCACCCATCGCCTCTCGCCCCACGTCAGACGTAGCACCTTTCTCTTCGTAAGTTGGGCTGCGCTCACAACTCTGAGCTACGTCTGGTACAACACAAAGTACGTGCAACATCAAGGACGCTATCTTTTCCCCGCCCTCGCCCCTTGGGGTATCGCCTTTACCATGGGCCTTTACCAGGTACTGCATCGCGCGTCGCGGCTGACGCACATTCTCCTCGGGGCAGGAATCGTCGTACTTTTGGTGCATGGTGCCCTTGTGGGCGACGTGAAGGGCTTTGACCTTGCTCTCCTCGTCGCAGCCCTGACGGCCACCTTTGCGGGACGATGGATCGAGAAACAGCAGGCGGGTAGCGCTTTTGCCCTCCTCTATGGGGCGTTAGCGATATTGAACGCTGTTTGCATTTACGGCTATATAGTCCCTCTACTATAGGCTGGTTGCCTTCCTACCAAAAGCGTCTAAATGCAAAAAGCCCCTCTTCATGAGGGGCTTTTTATCGCGACTGCCTTGGCTTTAGTACATGCCTTCGCCCGCTGGCATGGCCGGTTCGGGCTCAGGGATGTCGGTGATGAGCGCCTCGGTGCTCAGGATCATGGCCGCGATGGACGCCGCGTTCTCCACCGCCGAACGGGTCACCTTGCAGGGATCGATGATCCCCGCCTCGAACATGGAGACGTACTCGTTGCTCATGATGTTGTAGGCGATGGCATTATCGCCTGTCGCCTCATGTTGACGACGGATATCGGCAATCACCACGGCACCATCCATGCCCGCATTCTCCACGATGCCGCGCAACGGTGCCTCCAAAGCCCGCCGCACAATCTCGACTCCGGTATTCTCATCGGGGAGAGCCAATTCCAGATCGTCCAGGGCAGAGATGGCGTTGACGAGAGTCACGCCACCGCCAGCCACGACGCCTTCCTCAACCGCCGCACGGGTGGCCG
>JAYENT010000005.1:0-6129 GCA_034722245.1 Chloroflexota bacterium | reverse complement strand
ACTATTTGATCTTTGGCCCCTGGAAGCCACCCGATGGAGCGACCATGAGCGGCACGGACCCTTTCCCTAGGACGGCATGGATGCCGCTGCTGGGCAATACACGGGCCAGCCTAGTCTCTATCGGCTTCGCCGCAGCGGCCATCGTGTTGGTCTATTTTCTACTTCGGGATACCCACTGGGGGCTCAAGCTGAAGGCCATCGGTTTGAACGCCCGGGCAAGCCATCGCCTGGGGGTAGATACGTCTGGGAATATGCTGAAAGCCTTTGTGGCTTGTGGCGCCCTGGCGGGATTGGCAGGCTGTTTCCAGGCTACGGCGGTCTACCATCGTTTGATCCCCGGAATTTCTGGAGGATATGGCTATCTCTCCCAATTGGTGGTTCTGCTTTCAGGCCTTAGGGCACAGTGGGTACCGCCGGTGGTCTTTTTCTTTGGTGCTATCCAGGTGGCGAGTCCACGCCTTGAACTGCGCATGCAGCTGGATTCGTCATTAGGAGGCATCCTACAGACTGGCATGGTGCTCTTTTTTCTGCTGGTTCAGGGATTTCGACATCGCTTTGAGGAGAGGAAGGACGTAAGGTGAATCATTCCCTCGTCGTCGATACTATCCGCTCGGTCGTTGCCGCTTCGGCCCCGCTGGTCTTTGCCGGTATTGGGGAGACCTTGACGGAAAAGGCGGGGGTGGTGAATCTCTCGCTGGACGGAACGATTCTGTTGTCGGCCATGGCGGGGTTCGCCGTCGCCTTCCTCACGAATAGCCTCCTGCTGGGTTTCTTGATGGCCATGGTGGTGGGGGCTGCAGTGGCCTTTGTGGTCGCCTATAGTAGTATCGCCCTGAAGCAGAATCAGGTGGCCGTCGGCTTCACATTGACCCTACTTTGTGGGCATTTGAGCTCCTTTATCGGCAAGCCCTTTGTGCGCAAGCCAGGACCCAGTGTTCCCCACATGCCCATCCCCGGCTTGGTACGAATTCCTTTTTTGGGGCCTGCTCTTTTCGACCAGGATGCCATAGTGTACCTGAGCTACCTGGCCATCGTGCTTAGTTGGCTTTGGATCTTTCGAACGCAGTCAGGGCTGCGGCTGCGAGGGGTGGGCGAACGTCCCGCATCCGCCTTTGCCCGTGGTGTGGATGTCCACAGGGTGCGTTACGTCTATTCCATCGTTGGCGGGGCACTGGTCGGGTTGGCTGGCGGGGCTTATTCCCTCAGCGTGAAGTTGGGGTGGAGTCATCGACACACGACGGGTTTGGGATGGATTGCCCTGGCTATCGTCATCTTTGGTGGTTGGAGTCCCATCCGTGTGGCTTTTGGCGCCTATCTCTTTGGTGCACTCAAATCGCTGGGCAGCATTCTGCAGCCCACCTTTCCCCGTGTCCCCACCCAGGTGTTTCAGGCGGCCCCTTTTGCCTTGATGATCGTGGCCTTACTGCTAGTCAGCGGTAATCTGAGTCGTTTGCTGCTTTACCTTCCGCCCAGGGTGCGGCCATTCTTTGCGGGCTTTTTGCGTGGAAGGCCCCCCGCGGCGCTGGGAGAGCCATTTGAGCAAGAATAAACGAGATAGGTGGCACATATTTTTTTCAGTGGGGGTGCACGCAAAGTCTGTTAGAATCATCGAGCCTGTCAGGAAGAGGAGTCTGATGGGGCATGAGTAACGTAAGTGCACGCTCGGATGCTGCCCAGACGTGTCGACGCAGGTCGACACCCGGCGCGAAGCGCCTCAGCGCTCGACTTCAGTCGGCACCCCGGTAGTGCATGGACTAAAGTCTCATCGCACAGGCCTACGGCCAATCGTCCGCCTGCGCGGACGAGCAATGGCAAGTCATCTACAACATTTGCGTGCACCCTTCAGTGGACGCCATTGGGCAAAGAGGAATCTTTCTGCTAAAATGGGTTTGATGGGGATACCGAGTCCGCACACACGAGACGCGATGGACGGAGAGGGGAGATCGCTATGAGCAAGCGAGATGTCTCACAAAAGACAGAGTCAGAAGCCGGCCAAAAGTTAAAGACCTCTAACTCTACCTTTATCACTGAGGGTATCCCCCGGGTCGATCTTCCTATCCGCAAACCCGTCCTGGACAAGGGATGGGTGCAGCTAGAAGAGTTTATGGGCGGTGATAGGGCTGTGATTCGGGGGGCGCGTATCTGTTATCAATCAGAGGCCTGCACTCCAGAGGCCGATGTGCGGCTTATTCGCCGCCTTATGAAAGCTAAGCATAATACTCCATTTGAACACGCTGTCTTTCGCTTTGGCGTCAAATGTCCCCTCTTTGTCGCCCGGCAGTGGATGCGCCACAGGATTTGCAGCTACAACGAGAAGAGCCTTCGCTACTGTGCTGCTGATCGGGAATACTATATACCGCAGGAAGCACTTCCCTATCGCGAGGCCTATGTGCAGCATATGGAGAGCGCCTTCGACCTCTACGAAAAGCTCGTGGAGGCAGGGTGGAAGCGAGAGAGAGCGCGCGGCATTCTGGGCACGGCCATCTATACGGAGTTCATCTGGACAGTGAATGCTTGGTCCATGATGAACTGGCTTAACAAGCGATTGGACAAATCCGCTCAGTGGGAACATCGCCAGTACGCCGAGAGTGTGCTAGCCATCTACCGCCAGGTCATGCCTGTGACCGCATCCGCCTTCGAGGAGTTGTTACTGCACCGATGAGACCCTCGTGGGATGATTACTTTTTGCAGTTGGCGCAACAGGTGGCGACTCGCTCCACTTGTTTGCGGCGACACGTCGGCGCAGTGATTGTGCGGGATAAGCAGATAATCACCACAGGATACAATGGCCCGCCAAGCGGGCTGGCACACTGCGACGAGACTGGCTGCCTGCGCGATCAGCTGGGCATTCCCTCTGGCGAGCGCCAAGAGATTTGTCGCGGTCTTCACGCGGAGCAGAACGCCATCATCCAGGCGGCGCTCCACGGCGTATCCACCAAGGGCGCTACGATCTATGTCACCCATCAGCCCTGCATCACCTGCGCCAAAATGATCATCAATGCGGGGATTGTGCGTGTCGTTTGTGCCAATTCATATCCCGACGAATTGGCACGCAGTATGCTGAAGGAAGCAGGAATACCACTAGAAGTCAGAGAAGCAGAGAATGGTGATTAGAACACAAAAAGGAGAGGCAATGGCATCCGACAAGGTCCAAGAATTGCGCCGTAAGCAAAAGGAATCCAAACTGGGGGGAGGCGCCGAGGCCATAGAACGCCAACACGAAAAGGGCAAGCTGACGGCCCGAGAGCGCCTGGACAGGCTTTTGGATGAGGGCAGTTTCCAGGAACTCGATGCCCTGGTCACGCATCATGCCAGCGAGTTCGGCATGAACGAACGCGTGACCCTTGGCGACGGCGTGGTCACGGGATACGGCACGATCGAGGGGCGACTGGTGTATGTCTACGCCCAGGATTTTACCGTGATGGGGGGTTCTCTCGGCCGAGCCCATGCGTCCAAAATCTGTAAGGTGCAAGAGTTGGCTATGAAGAATGGAGCACCCATCATCGGCATCAACGATTCGGGCGGTGCTCGCATCCAAGAGGGCATTTGTGCCCTTGCGGGCTATGCGGAAATCTTTTTGAACAACACCCTGGCCTCTGGTGTGATCCCCCAGATATCGGTGATCATGGGGCCCTGCGCGGGGGGCGCCGTCTATTCCCCGGCCATCACCGATTTCGTCTTTATGGTCGAGGAAACGAGTCATATGTTCATCACTGGCCCTCAGGTCATCAAGGCCGTGACCCACGAGGAGGTCACCTTTGAGGAACTGGGCGGAGCCATGACGCATAACAGCAAAAGCGGCGTGGCCCATTTTGCCGCTGAGGACGAAGAGGAATGCCTGGCCATGGTCCGTCGGTTAATGTCCTATTTGCCCCAGAACAACATGGAAGACCCCCCGTCGGCTGCCACGCGCGACGATCCTGCGCGGGCCGACGAGGAGCTCGACACCCTCGTTCCCGAGGCCCCAAACGTTCCCTATGACGTGAAGGAGGTTATCACACACGTCGTTGATCAGGAAAGTTTCTTCGAGGTGCAAGAGTACGGGGCGCAGAATATCGTCATTGGCTTTGCGCGCCTGGATGGCGTGGTGGTGGGAGTGGTGGCCAACCAACCCCGGGTAAAGGCCGGCGTGCTGGATATCGACGCCTCCGACAAGGCCGCCCGCTTTGTACGCTTCTGCGATGCCTTTAACGTGCCCATCGTCACCTTTGAGGACGTCCCTGGTTTCATGCCTGGCGTGGAGCAGGAACACGGAGGCATCATACGCCATGGGGCCAAGCTGATCTATGCCTACTGTGAGGCCACGGTGCCCAAGCTGACCGTCGTCATGCGCAAGGCTTATGGTGGAGCCTATATCGTGATGAGTTCCAAACATATTCGCGGCGACCTGAACGTGGCCTGGCCCAGCGCCGAGCTGGCCGTGATGGGAGCCGAGGGCGCCGTCAACATCATATATCGCAAGCAACTGGCAGCGGCCGAGAATCCCGACGCCCTTCGCGAGCAGCTTATCGAAGAATACGAGGATAAGTTCGCCAACCCGTATCTTGCGGCCTCGTACGGCTATGTGGACGCCGTCATCGAGCCCAGCCAGACGCGGGCCGTGTTGATCAATGGGCTGCAGATGCTGTACAACAAGCGCGACGAGAATCCACCAAAGAAACACGGCAACATGCCACTGTAGATTGATAGTAAGGAGCAAGATGGCTGATAATCCATTGAAAATCACGGATACTATTTTGCGGGATGCCCACCAGTCCCTCCTGGCGACCCGAATGTCCACGGGGGACATGCTCCCCATCGCCGAGAAGCTCGAGAAGGTGGGGTATCATTCCCTGGAGATGTGGGGCGGGGCCACCTTTGACTCTGCCATGCGTTTCCTAAAGGAGAACCCTTGGGAACGAATCCGCGTGTTGCGGGAGAGAATGCCTACTACCAAGTTTCAGATGCTATTGCGTGGTCAGAATATCCTGGGCTATCGACACTATCCCGATGACATCGTAGAGAAATTCGTGGAGCACTCGGTTAAGAATGGCATCGACATCTTTCGCATCTTTGATGCCCTGAACGATCCGCGCAATATGTCCTGGGCCTTTGAATGTGTGAAAAAGTACGGCGGGCACGTGCAGGGCTCTATCTGCTACACGCTGAGTCCCGTGCACGATAATGATACCTTTGTTGAGTTGGCACAGGAACTCAAAGAGATGGGCGCCGATTCCATCTGCATCAAGGATATGGCCGCGCTCTGCACGCCCTATGTGGCCTATGAACTGGTAAAACGGCTCAAGGAAGAGGTGGGGCTGCCCGTGCAGTATCATACGCACAACACCAGCGGCTTTGCCATGGCTGCCTTGGTCAAGGCGGCGGAGGCCGGCGTGGACGTGGTGGATACGGCCATCTCCTCCATAGCGGGGGGAACGGCGCAGCCACCGACTGAGTCCATCGTGGCCACCTTCCAGGACACGGAGCGGGATACGGGTCTTGATCTGGAGCTCCTCACCGACATCGCGAGTTACTTCCGCGAGATCAGGGAGGAGCATCTGCCCAGGTTCGAAAGTGGATTGGAAACCGCCGATATCCGCGTACTGCTCTATCAGATACCGGGTGGGATGCTATCCAACCTGGTCAATCAGCTGCGCGAACAAGGGGCCGAGGATCGCTGGGAGGACGTGCTGGAGGAATTGCCTCGCACGCGCCGCGACCTGGGCTACCCTCCCCTGGTGACGCCCACCAGTCAGATCGTGGGCACGCAGGCGGTGATGAACGTCCTGCTGGGCGAGCGGTACAAGGTGATTCCCCAGGAGGTGCGGGATTACTGCAAAGGTCTATATGGGCGACCGCCCGCGCCCATCGATCCGGAGGTGATGAAAAAGGCCCTGGGCGACGAGGAGCCCATAACCTGTCGACCTGCGGATCTGTTGGAGCCCGGGTTCGAGAAGGCGCGCGAGGAAATTGGCGATCTAGCGCGGAACGAAGAGGACGTGCTTTCCTACGCCCTGTTCCCACAGCCAGCACGCGAATTCTTTGAATTGCGTGAAGTGGGCAAGACGTTGCCCATAGAGGATCCGCGTATCTTTCCCGAGGAGCCAGAGAGGGAACCCGAAGGGGTGGCGGCCCCGCCCAAGACCGGCG
>JAYENT010000004.1:0-28540 GCA_034722245.1 Chloroflexota bacterium | reverse complement strand
CCCTGGGGCAACTCGCCCCGCAGACGGAGCCAGTTACCAAAGTGAGCGATCTTATGGAAATCCACCTCGGCTTCTGTCAGGCGGAGCGTCGTCCCCTCATCACACCAGTGCATACCATCGGGAGATATCTGTACGTGAAGGCGCGTGCCGGCGACCATCCCCTCGGATTCCAACCTGCGAACGAAAAAGATGGCTTCCGTAGCCCAACCGCACTCGTAAGGCTCTGTGGCAAAATCCCCTTCCCACAGCACGTTCCGCTCCACAGCGGCGGTGTAGCTCTGACGAATCATGGCGAACTCCACTCCCCCGAAAGACACACCGAATCCAGATAGAGAAAAGCGCGCTTGGCCGTATCCGTCTCCACCCAAAAGAGGACGTTCAACATGGACCAAAGATTGGGCATGGCGGGCATGACCATAGGCTCGATGCCCTCGACATCGTGAACGCGCTCATTACACTGCAAAGCTGTGATCTCCCGTGCGGCGAGATCGACATCCACCCGCAAATAATGCCAGTTCTGCTTGGTGGCGATCTCGTTGTAGCACAGGGGCTGTTCTCCCCCGGGCACATCTTCCCATCCCGTCGGTGCCAGGTGAAAGTGGGAACGAGTCTCCCCCCTATCACCAATTTCGCGCATGGGCTCCCGCTGGCGCTTGAACTGCCATTTCCCCTCCGCCACGCCCTCCATGGCGTTCAGATAGCGTAGATGGGGCATCCAGCGCTTGTCCTGATCCTGAATGTCAAAGAGCACACCCACACACCGTACATCCCTACTGGATAAAACCATGTCTGTAGCCTCGGGCTTGAAGGTGAAAAAGGCCTCCAGGCGAATCGGCCCCCGATGACGCCACGTGACGCGCTTGAGGCTGGCCGCAATGTGGCCAGCGCGGGGCCGCGTGGCCAGTTTGAGCGCATAGGTGCCTTCCATGGAACCCGCTGTGCCCGTATCCCACATGGTGGCGCTGCTCAACATGGGCGGACGGAGATCCCTATATGCCGGCAACATGCTGTTCAGGCTGCCCTCATAGTTGCCGATCAGCTCCGACCAACCCTGCAACCCGTGATCAAAGTCGTCGTAGAAGATGATACGGGACAAGGGATCGAATTTGCTCAGCGCAGGGTCAGTGTCGAGCAGGGAACGTCTCACATCGTTCACGAGCAACTCTCCTGCCTATGGATCATCCAGCCAAGAAACGAAAGTGACAAGGCTGCCAGGGCTTATTCGCTCACACCAGAATCGGTATACAGGTACTGTAAGGTCGGCCTATTGCCCTGCACGATCTCGCGATAAAGGGCGACCTCCGACGGGGTCTCGAGGCGCGCCAGAGCCCCCTGCAACAGCCTAAGAAGGGAAGGCTCCTCATCAAAGCGCAGGATCTCGGGCTCTCCCCTGATCCCGCCCAGCTCGGCGGCTTTGTCGATAGCATCCTCCAGATCACCCGTGGCATCCACAAATCCCAGTTCCACGGCCCGGCTGCCACTGAAAATGCGTCCATCGGCGTAGCGCCTCACGTGCTCCTCCGAAAGCCCGCGGCCTTGCACCACAACCTCCACAAAGTCGTTGTAGGCCTCGTCGACAAAGGCCTGCAATAGCTCCCGTTCCTCTTCTTCCAGTGGGCGGGACCAACTTCCCATATCCTTGAAGGCGCCACTCTTGATCACCACCTGCGTGACGCCGAGCTTCTCGGCCAATTCGTCAGCATTGATAAAACTCATTATCACACCGATGCTGCCCGTCATCGTCGCAGGATGCGCAAAGATATATTGGGCACCTGCCGAGATATAATATCCGCCAGAGGCAGCCGTGTCCCCCATACTGACCACGATGGGCTTGGGACACTCGACCAAAGCCTCATGGATGTGCGCACTGGCTACCACACCCCCTCCGGGACTATTCACATCCAGTACGATAGCCGCTACACGAGGATTCTCCGTCACCTGCTTCACACGATCCACGAGGGTTCTCGCATAGACCATGCCTTGCCCCCCAAAGCCACCCGGTGCCTCGCCGCTGACGATCACACCATGCACCTTGATGACGGCTACGGTATCCTTTGGCGCCCAGAACCCAATGGTCGTCCCCCCCGAAGAACCGACCACCATCAAAGATACGAGAATCGTTCCCCCACAAGCCAGCATTAGCACCAATCCGACGATGATCACGATCCAGGGCCACGTTCTCTTTGTATTCATTCGTCAAAATCCTTTCCCCAGCGTGCGGCCACGACTCCCATGCGATGCCACTACAGCAAGCCCTCCACAAAAAGCGGGTTGGTCCACGCTACTTTCCCCGCAGCGTCCATACATTCGACGCGCAGGTAGAGCTGCTCCTCGGCGATTGGGTACCTGGCGCTCTCCAGCAACTCGTCTTCCGACGCTTCGAAGCGATGGCCCTTGCTCCCCAAAGCGTAAAAGGTTATGCTCTGGCAGGGGCTGCACTCCACACTCAAAAAGCGTTCCCCCTCTTCTCCCTCCACAAGGCACAAATCCTTTACAATGGGGCCCATAGAAGCATAGAAGTGTCCCTGCCTTATCGCCTCCAGAATGTGCTTCTCATCAAGCCTCTCACAGCGCACCATGAGGAACCCTGTTCCCGCCGCACCATGTTTCCAGTGGGTATCATCCACGGCCAAACCCGTCATGTAACGACCTTGAGCCAATACCTCGTCCCACTGCACCCGGGCATACCCAAGGCCAGCCATTCTTTCACAAACCGCGTTGAATACCTCGAGTCCAATAACCCCATCGACGGCCGCGATATCGGCCGACGTCTGCCCCATCCAGTAGGGATGCGCCATAAAAGGGAGCCCCTCTGCAGCGAGGACGCTGTCGGTAACTTGTTGTACGGCATTCGCCTTCTCCCGGTCCGGAAGCGCGTTCAGCCCGAGGGCGAGCATGTGATAGCCCTCGCCGTCCACCTCCGTGCCGGTGATAGTCACAAAGTCATCTGCTATCATCTCCCCAGGCGTCAGCACCCAGTGATCGGTTATGGCGAGAAAATCATATCCCCGTTGGCGATACCAATCGATGGCCTGATGCGGAGGAAACAGACCATCGGATTGAGTGGTGTGCGTATGCACGTTGCCCTTTAACCAGCGCCCAGATAGGGAAAAGGGCACCACACAAGACGCGTTTATGGTCATGAAAAAGGCTCCTTTGATCAAGCATTATGCTCCCATTGTAGCGAGGGATATGGGAGGGGTCAAGCAAGCGCATGTCAACCCCGCTCCATGGCCGATTTGACCATCCCCTATTTTACTATATCATCTGTAGGAACGACGAGCGGCGATCCCAGCTGCTCCATACGATGACAGTATGTCAGTCCAATGAGGGGCAAAGTCTGATATTCATAACCGACAGATGAGAATAGAAGGAGCCCCAAAATGAGTGAGCATGTCTTCCAGGCAAAAGTGACCGCGCTGCTGAAAGGTCACCCCAACGTGGCCACGAATCCCTCCCGAAGGACAATGATTAAGGCCGCCGTGGACAATGGAGAGGCGCTGGTCTCGGCCAATGGTGCCCTGGCCACGTGGACACCGCCCGAATCGACGGGGCGAAGCCCCGAGGACACCTACATCGTCGCGCATCCAGAGACCGAAGGCACCATCGACTGGGATTCTCCAAATAACATCCCTTTGGATCCCGAGACCTTTGATATGCTACTGGATGATGCCCTTGAGACCCTGGCAGGAAAGGAACACGTTTACGTCACAGACCGCGTGGTCGGGGCGGACAGTAGCTACGCGCTGCCTGTCCAGACCGTTAGCGATTACGCCTTGACGGCTCTATTTACAGATAACATGTTCCGTCCCGTGCCGTCAGACATAGAGCGCAGCGTCTTTGCCAAACGAGGATTCATTCTTCTCGTTTGCCCTTACGACAAATTGGATGCCCAAAAATATGAGGGGCGGCTTCGGGAATTGCCCGGTGGACAGACGTCCAACATGGCAGTTGCCATGGACTTTGATCGCAGGACGGCCGTCGTCTATGGCTCGGCCTATGGTGGCAGTGTAAAAAAGACGCTTTTTACGGTCATGAACTATGTCTTGACGGACGAGGGCGTCCTACCTCTTCACTGCTCGGCCAACGAGGGGCCTGATGGGGACTCTGCGCTGCTGCTGGGCCTCTCTGGCACTGGCAAGACGACGCTTTCGGCCGATCCCCGGCGCGCGCTCCTTGGAGATGATGAGCACGGCTGGAGCGAGAACGGCATAGCCAATTTTGAGAACGGCTGCTACGCCAAGCTCATCAACCTGAGCGCCGAAAAGGAACCCGAGATCTATCGTGCCGTGTTCCATAAAGCGGACTATCTTGATCACGGCGCTATCGTGGAGAACGCCATGATGTATCCCGATGGGACGTTTGATCTGGATGACGAGAGGCTCACGCCCAACTCACGTGCTTCCTACCCGCTAACCTTTTTGAGCAATGTCAAAGAGAGCTCAACCAGCGGCCATCCTAAGACCATCCTTTTCCTGACCGCCGACGCCAATGCGGTACTTCCGCCAATCGCCAGGCTGACGCCGGAGCAGGCCATGCTCTGGTTTCTCATGGGCTATACGAGCAAGCTGGCGGGCACGGAGACGGGGATTGTGGATCCGGTATCCACCTTTTCGCGGTTTTTCGCCGAACCCTTTATGCCGCGAAACCCCGATGTCTATGCCCGCATGCTGGGGGAGATGATGGAGAGACACGGTACCCAGGTCTATCTCGTGAACACGGGATGGAGCGGAGGCCCCTTTGGCATCGGAGAACGCATGGATATCAGCCTTACCCGCGCCATCGTGGACGCCGCCCTGAGCGGCCAACTGGTGGATGCAGAGTACGTCGAGGATCAAACCTTCCACGTCATGATCCCCAAACGGGTTCTGGGCGTCCCCTCCAAAGTCCTTAATCCCAGAAACACGTGGGAGGACAAGGAGGCATATGACAAGCGGGCTCGTGCCCTTGCTCAGGATTTTTCCGATCACTTTGACCAGGCATATGGCGACAAGAACATAGACCCCAAGGTAGAGGCCCAGTGTCCGGGCAAATAGCGGGACATCGATCCCCCTCAAAGGCAAGGAAGGGATCAAGACGCATCGTCCTTCTTGGCGTCATCGAACGCTGATATCCAAAGAGGAAACCGGAATGCCAGAGGAAAAGGACCAGGAGCAGACTATCCGCCTGGATCAGTTCATGAAATTTTCTGGCTTGGCCATGTCTGGAGGCCAGGCTAAGCATCTGATCCAGAGCGGATACGTTTTCGTCAATGGGGAACTGGAAACGCACCGCAGCAAAAAGCTGCATCCAGGCGATCGGGTGACGCTGGGAGACCAGACGGCCACCGTCGAGTTATGAACCCCGTCGGCGAACAGGTCAAGGTTCCTCCCGGCCTTGAAGCTTCAGTTTCATGCGCATGCGCTCGCCCCGGTCGTTGATGGGCTCAAATCCCAGGTCCCTGTAAAGACGCACAGCTCTGGCGTTCGCTTTGGTCACGTTTAGGGTGATATGAGGGCAACCTCTGTCAACACAAAGGGATATGGCGTCCTCCATGATAGCGCGCCCTATCCCTTGTCCCCAGAAGGGCTTTTTCACCTGGATGTGTCGCACGTGACCGCCCAGATCAGGTGTTCGCAGATCGAGCCACAGCCAGCCCACTAGCTCATCCTCGACCTCATAGACATAGACCTCTTCACGATGAACCGCGGTGCGAAGCGAGTGGCGAAAGGATATTTCGTTGAACTGCAACGTGGGAAAGTTTATCTTCCAACTGAAGCGCTGCATATTTAGCAGCGTTTCATAGTCGCGCGCAAAGTCCAGCGTCCGACGTTCCATCATCACTCCCCAAGAGGCCGGGACGCGGGCTCCCTATGTTCCTCTGGCGTCTCCAGATACAATGGGGCCATGCTAACACGGTGAACAGAAAGGGTCAAAAAGCCTTCAGCGCAGCCAGCGTTCCTCTAGGTCAGCCAAGAAGCCTACCTCCCGCCACGCACCGAGCGCCTCGTCGACCTTTTTCATAAGCAACCGGGAATCCGCACGCCCAGCCATGACAAAGGGAGCGTTGGTTAGGGGCGGATCCACAATCCGCAATGCCCTTCCCTTCATATAACCATAGGCTGTCACGCGATCACATATTACGGCGTCCGCGCTTCCCTCCTCCAGAAAGGCAAACACGTTCTCCGGATGGCGCCCTGTGACGATCTCGACAGACAGTCCTTGATCCCGCGCCAGTTGGCGAACCCACTGATGCGACCTGGCGCCCAACTCCACCCCGACGCATCTCCCATCAAGATCCTCCACTGAACGCATAGAGGTGTCCCCTCGGGCCACAACCAACACCTGGCCAGCGTTGAAGTAGGGCTCACTGTAAACGACATCCTGCGTCATAGCTCGATCATGGGGTAGTGCAGAGATGAGAAGATCGACCTTCTCAGCCTCAAGTGCGTCATACAGCCCATCAAAGTGCACGTTGACAAACTGGGGCTCCACGCCCCACCGACGAGCCAACTCTCGCGCCAGATCCACGTCATACCCCACGAACTCTCCCCGCTCATCGATCCACTCAAAGGGCGGATAGCTGGCATCCATTCCCACCCGCAGCACACCCTCTTCCTGAATCCGCTGCCAGGCTCCGTCCTGCCTCCCAGACCCTCGCCGCGAGCGCCAGGTACTGAATACGAGGACAACCAGCACCAAGAGGATCACCACAAGCCAGGCCCACCGCAATATGCCAGACCATGCTTTTCTGCCCTGGGCCTCTCTCATCGTTCAGGGCTCCAGATATTCAAAGGGCTCATCATGGGCATAATGTTCCACTTCTATGTACACGGGCTTGGGGATGAAATCGGGCGTCACAAAGGTAAAATAGTCCTGATAGGTATTCTGGGAACAGGGATACCGAAAAGCCCACAAGCAGACGGCCCGACACCACGGCCACTCTGCTTCAGCTTTTTCATAGGCGCGAACGGTGTATGCGATGCGCTGGTAGGGCCGCACCGCCTTGGTCCAGCGTGGATGATCGTTCCAGCCTCCCTCTGTGACGTAGCAGGGCTTCTCCCCATCGCCGTACTGCACCATGAGCCCATGTATCAGTTCCACGCGGGCGAAATTCAACACGTTCGGATTGGCAGGATCATCGGGCGGAAAGGTCAGCCCATAGGCATGCACCGCCAGGCCATCAAAGCAATCTCCAGCCCCGTACTCGTACATGCGCTCCAAAAAGTAGAGATCGTTCATGCCCCACTCGTCGCCCGGCGGCGCGAGTGTGGGCGCAAGCCCCGCCCCAAGCACCTCAATCCGAGGATTCCCCTCTTTTGCCGCCCTGTAAGCCTGACACAGCAGATCCGTATAGGCCTGGGGATCAGGCAGGCGGTATCCCCATTCGAAGCTCAGGTTCGGCTCGTTCCACACGATGATGTGATCGATCCGCCCCGCAAAGTGCTCCGCAAAAGCGCGCACGAAATCCGCATAGTCGCTGAAGTGGGCACGATCAAGATGGCGATACGTCGTGTCCTCAGGCCGTGCCCATGGGGGCACAAAATCGATGCGGGCAATGAGTGTTAATCCCTGACGCGCGGCATGATCGGCTACCAGATCGGCGTGCTGCCAGCGATAGTATCCTTTCCGTGGCTCATAGTAAGCCCAGGGAAAATAGTCCACAACCCACGGGCTCCCCATCTCTCGCACCATCTCGAAGGTACGTTTGATCTTCCACTCCTCGACCTCGTCCGTCAGACGCGTATGTATGCCTATGCATGGGTTTATGGTCTCCACGTGGCGCTGGGGACCCAACACCACCCACACCTGAAGTGGGGCGTTTAGCACCCACAGAACAGCAAGCAGGAAAACGCCGCGCAGCAGGTAACGCAACGTGCGGCTTGCCCGCAGTCGGCGAGCGACACAACTCCCGATATCGCGTATTCTTGTCATCGATAAGCGTCTATGATATACTTTATCAGGCAAGCCCCAGTAGCTCAGTGGATAGAGCAGAGGTTTCCTAAACCTTGAGCGGGGGTTCGATTCCCTCCTGGGGTACAGATGGAAGAACTCCCGTCGGTCTCAAGGCACAAGCATCGATGGGAGTTTTTTTGCCGACGAGGCGATGACGCGCCCCCAAGGCAACCCCCCGAAGTATCTTCTGTGAAAACGATACCATAAGTGGGCCAGAAACCCAATTCCCTGTCCTTCGCGCGGGGACAATCTCAGTATGACGGCGACTTTTGTAAACAGCGGAATAGCGTATAATGTTATCAAGTCTCACATAACCGGGAAAGGGGGATAGGCAATGTATAAGACGTTGGCACCTGGGCCTATTGGTGTGGATCTCCCCTTTGAGGAGAGCGCCAGGCTGGCCGCCAAGTACGGCTTCGAAGGTATCACGGTAAGCGGGAGCGATGTCGAACGGATGGGCGTAGACACCATACGCCGGATATTGGAGCAGAACAACCTCTTGCCGGGCGTGACGGGCATACCCGTCAACTTTCGGGAGGATGACGCAACCTTTGCGCGCGACATGGAGGATCTACCAACCTTTGCCAAGGATATGTCCAGCGTGGGGTGCAAACGGGTTGCTACCTGGTTCAAGCCCTGGCACGAAACCCTTCCATTCGAAAAGTGCTTTGAGCAACTGCGGAGACGCACGGCGCGCATCTGTGAGGTACTGGCCGACTACGACATGCGCTACGGGCTGGAATTCGTGGGGCCCAAGACATCCCGTGAGGGCAAGCCCCATCCCTTTATCCACGACCTCGACGGGCTCTTGGAGCTCATAGATGCCGTGGGCGCCGACAATCTTGGGGTACTGCTGGACAGCTACCATTGGTACACCTCGGGGGGGATGGCCAGCGACCTGGAAAAGCTCTCCGATGACCTGGTAGTGGCCGTGCACGTTAACGATGCTCCAGCGGGTGTCCCCCGCGACGAGCAACTGGACCCCGTCCGCGCCATGCCAGGCGAGACGGGTGTCATCGACATGGAGACCTTTATGGGGGCACTCCGCGATATGGCGTACAGCGGCCCCGTAATCGTAGAGCCCTTTAGCGAACGAATACGCTCTCTGGCAGACGAAGAGGCGATCAAAGAGACAGCACGCTCCCTGGAAAGGATATGGTGAGCGAAGGATCCTCAGGTGTCCTGAAGAAGGTGGCCGCTAACGACTTGTGAAAGCAGGGAGATACATGAGCATAGAGGTACCCGCACGACACAATGAAAAACTACAGCGACTCATCAAACGCATAAATGCCGACGCCGGCCTGTTTCAGCTCTACACGTGCGCCAATATCAATGCCGTGGATCGCTCGGGCCTTAACGACCATGGAGAGGTACACATTCGCATCGTAGCCAACGCCGCGCTGCGCATACTGCGCCTCCTGACAGAGGCGGGCATAGAACCAAGTGCGGTAACGGACCACAATCTGAGCAAGGACGATGCCGAGGTAATTGTGGTATTGAGCGCATGTCTACACGATATCGGGATCGCGGTACACCGCGATAATCACGAGCAATACAGTCTCATACTGGCACACCCCAAAGCGCGAGAGTTGCTGAGCACGATGTACCAGGAACCCACCCTCACGACGATGGTCGCCGAGACGCTGCACGCCATCATCGCTCATCACTGGGATACCCCATGTCTGACGTTGGAAGCCGGGGCCGTCAAAGTGGCCGACGCCCTGGACATGACCCAAGGGCGCTCCCGGATACCCTTTGAGGCGGGGGAGATCAATATACACTCCGTATCTGCTCTGGCTGTGGAGGAGGTGAACATCGAGAAGGGCGAGGAACGCCCAGTGCGCATCTTGATTCGCTTGCGAAACTCGGCGGGCATCTTTCAGATCGATGAGCTCCTGAAACGCAAGTTGCGAAACTCTACGCTGGCCCCTTATGTGGAGGTCATCGCGCGTATTGAGGGTGAAATGGAACCTCGTCTATTCGAGATCTATGAGTTGTGAGAGGGGAAGGGGAAAAGGATGGTAAGAGAGTCTTTCCAAGAGGATCTTGAGAATCTTAAGGACCGCGTCTCCCAATTGGGGAGAAGAGTCGAGGAAGCGCTCATCAATGCAGTGGACGCGCTGAGGCAAGGCGACCTGCAAAAGTCGCAGGCTCTAATATCCGAGGATAGGGACATTAACGAAAAGCGGTTCGATATCGAGTCCGACCTCCTGGTGCTCATTGCCACCCAGCAACCCATGGCCAGCGATCTCCGCCTCTTGGCAGCCATGCTGGAACTGACGACGGAACTGGAGCGCATCGGAGACTATGCTAAAGGCATCGCCAAGATCAATCTCCTTATGGGCGACAGACGCTTGATCGAGGCGCCACCAAAGATTTCAGAGATGGCGGCCAAGGCGAGAGACATGCTCCATCGCGCCATCGACGCGTTTATGGAGCAGAACGTGGATTTGGCCAAAGCCATCCCGTCAGAGGATGACGAAGTGGATGCCCTTTACAATAGCGTATATGCGGACTTGCTCGCGTACATCATGGACGATGCGAGCAAAATGGAGCAGGCCAACTACCTCATGTGGGCTGCCCACAACCTGGAACGTACCGCCGACCGCGTGACGAATATCTGCGAACGGGTAATATTCATAGTGACGGGCAAAATGCAGGAGTTCAAGCCAGACTTTGGCCTGGAGTCCATCCCATAAGCAGGTGCCCTTCGCTCAGCAGAGCAAGGGGCACGGATACGACACACTAGGTCGGGTTGCGGCGTCAGGATATGTGGATGGACGAAAAGCCCTCAATGACCTCTTCGTTCAGCGTCACGCCTAATCCTGGCGTATCTGGCACGGTAAAGCGGCTGTTCTCTACCTGCAGTTCGAAAGCCTCTTCCACCAACTCATAGAAACTGGGATCCCGGTAGGGGAACCATTCCTGGATGATAAAGTTCGTGATGCAAGCATCAAGCTGTACCGAAGCCGCCGTGGCAACGGGCCCCGCGCAATTGTGGGGCTGGATGTGGAGGTCGTAGACCTCTGCCTGGGCGGCGATCTTTTTCACCTCCGTTATGCCCCCCGCCAGCCCCATATCGGGCTGTAGTATGTCGAGGGCTTGTTTCTCGATGTACTCGCGGAATCCGTAGCGGGTGTAGAGCCTCTCCCCTGCAGCGATGGGGATGGGAACGTTCTGGGCCACCTTGAGCATACAATCCACGTTCATCGCATCCACGGGTTCCTCATAGAAAAAGGGCTCCAACTCCACAAGGCGTCGGCCCATCTCGATAGCCGAGGTCGTCCCCAGGTTTCCGTGGACCTCAACGAGGATATCGACGTCCGGCCCCACCGCCTGGCGCACGGCCGCCACCCGCTCGTAGGCCAAATCCGCCCTCTCGCGAGACATGGCGCGCCCCGTATAGTCCCACTCGCCCTCCGCGTTCACGGCAAAGGGATCGAACTTGAGGGCATCGTAGCCGTCCTCCACGACCTTATGAGCGGCCTCCGCATACTCCTCTGGTGTAGTACAAGATACGCGATTACCCTCTTTGTCATATTCCGCGTACCAGCCATTGGCATATACGCGCAGCACATCGTTCGTCTTGCCGCCCAATAGCTCGCACACCGGCCGCCCCAGGGCCTTGCCCTTGATGTCCCACAGCGCCTCGTCAATGGCGCTTATGCCTCCGTACACCACAGGCCCGCCGCCCTGGCCCCAAAAGGTGCGGCGGAAAAGCGTCTGCCACATCTCCTCGATGCGCGACGGATCGGCACCGATGACAAAGCGTTCCACCATCTGCTTCAGCATGCCCACGCCAGCGGCGCTGCCCGTGCCATAGGCCAGGGCCAGCTCCCCCACACCGTGGATGCCCTCGTCGGTACGCAAGCGCAAGATGATGGGATTCCTAGAGAACCCATGAGGGCGCAGATCCACATCATAGATGTCCGCAGAGACCAGTTTCACGATCTTCTCTCCTTCTATCACTGAAGCGGGTATCCGTCCCGGCTCAGCCCCGGATGTGGGGGAATACCGGCGCGGCTGCTACTGGAATATCGCCCCCACAGGCCGGCTCAATGTGGAATACTCGGCGCTCACCTCCAGGTTCTCGGCGATGAGGATAGTCGCGAATTCGGACAGGCTAAAGACGTCGTGCCACACGCCGGGGGCAACGCTGACAGGCCGATCAAGGAAGAAGGCATGTACGTCATCGTCCTCCCGCTCGCCTGGCTCGGCCACCACCAAAATCGCGCGGCCCTCCAGCGGAGCAAAAAGCTCCTCCGAGTGGGGATGATTCTCCAAACGCTCTACAGCCCGCTGAGCCACCTTCAGAACCGCCAGGCGCCAGCCCGTGGGAACCTCCGAGCGTACGAGAATGTGGAACGGCCTCCCACTCTCCTCCAAAGCAGGCGTCCAATCTACCAAAGTGCCAAAGGGGGCAAAGGACTTCTCAGTGATAGTCTCCAACCTTACAGATCCAAGAACCATTTGTCTTCCTCCAAAATCTAGCGTTGATCAAAAGGATATTGAAACTGGATGGTAAGTAAATATAACATCGTGCTCGCCGGGTGACAAGGGCAAGCCGCGAAAGACGCCATCTACGGATAGAATCGGCGCGAGCACGCCGTCCACCGTCGCCCGCCAACCCGGATAGTCTTGATCCGCCAGTATGAGATAGCTGGGCTCCTCTACGCCGGCGTGTATCACCACTCTGACATCCTCATAAGTTATCACCTGCACTGCCCCCACATCCTCCTCCCGCAGCGAGGGCGGCTGGGAAAGCGCTTCTCCCGAGATGGACAGCGAATAGGCCGGAAGCGTATAAGCCCGTGGCAGGACATCGTGGTTACGATAGACAACCACGTCCTCGCTCCGATAGACAATGGTATGATCGCCCAGGCCAACGAGGTGGGACAGGAGACGCTCTTGACCGGACGTTTCCCTGAGCCGCACGCGCTCCACCCGCACAAAGGCTGCGGGGCGTAACAGATGAAGCTTGAAAGCCCAGACCTCGCACGGCTCGACATCCACGTAGGCTCCAAACGTATATCCCACGTGGTCGACGGGGGGGAATCCAGAGCGCGCGGGCCAGGTGGAGACGACCTGAGCCATGCTGTGGGCCACTTTGGCCCGCACGTCGGGGCGCTCGTAGGCCCACTCCGCCGTCTCCAAGCCCGCTCGTAAGGGGATGATGATCTCATCTCCTGATGCCTGACGCAACGATAGTTCACCGACCAATGTCCCCTCTGCCAAATCGGTGGAGTGGCTGAGGTAGGATTCGATATAAAGCCCGGTGATCTCCAGAGGAGAGAACGTGACCCATCTCTCAGTTGGAAGAGCGGAAAAAGGATTCCTCACATCGTATAGCTCCGCTTCCTCGCTCACGGGCAACAACTGAGGGATAAGATAGTACTTGACGTTCAAGGCGTTCAACCGTCCCGGTGTCAACCTTGCTTCGTACGCTTCGTATGTACGAGGGACAAGGGGGAAATAGACGTTAGTGCTGGACAGCCCGTAAGCCAGGGAGAGATTGGGATAAAAGGACTCCTCCATCACAGAGAGCGTGGGTAGGATCTCCTCTTTGACCCGGATCCGATACAGTGTGTCGTCCTGTGCGAAAAAGTCCAGCGACCGCGGGGCTGCCACCTGCTCGCGGGGCACAGAGATGTTATAGGTAGCATCGAGCACGGCACCATAGGCATAGAGATCTACACAGAGCACAACACAGGCCGTGACCGCCCAGAGCCCGCGTCCGATAGGCCTCCTGAACAGCACCACCAGGAGCGTCTCTGCCAACAAGAGAACGGGAAACCAGCGCCAGGCCGCGACCAATGCATCGGCATCCCTGGATGCATGCACACACCACAGGACGGCCAGCGAACAGACACTGAGAGCGACTATGACGATCCACCCCTTACGCGTGATCCGGTGGGGCACCATGGAACGCAGGCCGTCCAGCCCCAAGGCCGAGAGAATGGCCAGACTGAGACTCGCCCAGTAAAGATAGCGGGCGGGAACGCGAAACAGATTCAGCAGAGGGACGTGTTGCAGATAGCGATAGAGGGGGTTCCACCGCCCAAAGGCAAGCAACGTCCCCGCAACGCCCAGTGCGGCATAGAACCAGCGTTCACCCCTGGAGGAACGGAACAGGGCCACCTGCGCCAAGACGAGGGGAAGCAAGCCCACATAACCCATAAGCTCCACGGACCCCCTAGGATAGGGATTCCCCAGCACAAAAGGGGAAACGTAGGTCGCCAGCAGCAGAGGGTGAAAGGAATAGCTTGTGAAAAAGGCCTCTTCCACTCCGCCCGCGCGCTGAGAAAGGGCGGACAGCTCCATGGTAGGCAGGAGTTGAGGCAAACTGATGAGTATCCCCAACACGACGCCGGCGCACCAAAGCAGAACGCGTCGCAGAGGCGGCCTCATGGTATAGACGAGAAAGACAACGTAACCGAACAGAGCGATGCTGCCCAGCAGTGCCATCTGGGGGTGGCCAGCCAGAAACTGCAGGCCCACTACCAACCCCAGCCCCCCCATCATCAACCACCCTTTGCCGCTGGGCGCCTCCTCTGCCGCCAGCAGCGACCGACTCAGCAGAAAGGCCCAGGGCAGCCAGGCCGTGACGCTGACGATGCTGACATGACTTAGATGAGCGGCGTTGAATCCCCCCAGGGTCCACACCAGGGCTCCAAAACAGGAAGCCCCCTTGGATAGGCGCAAAGAGCGACCATATACGTAAAGGCCGATCCCTCCCATCAGGTAGTGCAGCACAACGGACAGGGTCAAGCCCACTTTCGGCGAAAGAACAAGGTAGATAATCCAGTTTGGCGGATAGAGGGCGCCGATCTCCCCCTCGGCCAACAAAGGATAGCCAGCGCCCACATCAGGAGACCACCAAGGAAGCGTTCCCCTATGCAGGCTCCTGGCCAAAGCGATACACTGAGGAAGATATTGACGGGCGATGTCCCCTCCATAGTACACGCGGCCCAGAAGCACCTCGCCAAAGTAGACGGAAGCGACGCCCAGCACGATGGCCGATCCCCACAGCCAGACTCGCATCCTGCCCCATCGTTCCTTCACATCGCCCTCCAGAAGAGCAAAAGAGGGAACCATGCGTATGATTCCCTCTTTTGGCGGCAAACTACCCGGCGCAGACCTATATCACAGGCCGAATTCCCATGTACACCTGTCCAGCGGTGAGGATGCGCAGGAGGACCTCCGGCGGTCGCCTATCGAGAAGCTCGTATAACTCTTGGATAGAGAGGGGTTCATTGCCGTTGGCCAGAAAGGTGCGGAAGACGGCGTCAACAATGGGCGTATGCGGTGTGATATAATCGGGCTGAGCGCTGCAGCAGACCTGTATATTATACCACAGAGGATCAACGCGTTTCACCTCGCCCGTTTGCTCATCCACCCAATCGACCTCTCGCAGATCCAAAAAGTTCTCCCCATACTCCTCGCGACAGTCACCGCACAACACGTCACGCATATAAATACGAATATCGCGATTCCTCTTTTTCCACCAATCCAGGTCGATGTGGAATTTGGTGTCCACGGTGGGACGCTGCCACTTCACAGCCATCGATCTCCTCCCTATCTGCCGAGATACTGCACAACCTGATCCCTGAGCACATCCTCCTGCTTGGAGAGCGGGCGCTCTCTCATCTCCTCGGGGTCCGAATACACCTCCCCCTCCAATTCGGAGTCATAGGCCCAAAAGCCCTCGCCCACGGGATCAAAGCAAGCATTACGCGTCAATTCCGAGAAAATGGGCACGGCACCTGTGCGCCGCAAAAGGTTGACCACCGAATAGATGGCCTTAGCATGCACAACGCCACGACTGCTCAGCTTGACCAATTCGCGAATGGCGGTGCGCACAAGGGAGCCAAGCGGGGGATCACTCTCCGCCGTCCTTTCCATAAGCCGCACAATCTCTTGGGGATTGGGAATATTCACCATCATGTTGGGATCACAATCCACGGCGATATTGGCACGTTGCATCTGCAGCACCAGACGCTCATTGTCCACAGAAACCGAACGCACCCAATTGCTTCCCCTACCACGCTGCGGCGTCACTGATATCTTGAACGTCAAAGGATCCTCTAATGCGCTTACGGTCACACGGCCGCCCACGCACATTCCCATCTGCGCATACCAGTCGCCCAACCCGCAAACGTAGCCTTCCTCGGGCACCACCCATACCTTCATATGTTCTTTTGTGCTCCCATCGACAAAAGTCACAGAAAAGTGATGCCCCGTGTCCGAGGGCAGATGACGCATGAACTGCCGCGTGGCGGGCATGGTACCCGCTTGCAGATGGGGGAAAACGACCTCAAAGTGGATATCGGAGACCTCTTCCAGAATTATAGTCTCTACGTCGTCCAGCTCGTCCCCGATCTCCTCAATCATATCCAACATGGTCAGGCCCACATACTCTCCACCTTCTGCCCCATAACCCACCTCGTGAACCCGGGGGCGCTCATAGATGGCCTCGGGCTCCAGGGCCCGCAGATACCAGGCTGGGGCATCATCCAGACTCACATCGTCAAAGCGCTCATCCTCTCCCAAAGCCCGATTCAAGGCAAAGATCTGAGCGTCAACGGAGCCGCCTTCCAACTCCAAATCCTCCACCATCTCTTCGGCTCTTACAGGCTCCCCCGCCTCGTAGATGATGGCCTCTGCCAGGTTGAGGTGCCCGACGTGAATCTCGGGCAGGAGCGCGCTGAGGAACCAAGAGTCGCCAAACCGCATGAAATCTTTGTTCTCTTCCAGCGCGGGCTCCAGCGCGCACGCCACATAGTGCTCGAAAAGCCGCAGAAGCTCGGCCTCGTCCATCTCCTCACCTGTCCCACTTATGAGCTCCTCGACGGGACGGTTCAGAGGGTGCACGTGACCAAAGCCAGAGGCGAATTCGCGTTCCTCCCCCCCAAAATCGACGCGAACCACGTTGAATGGTTCATACCGAGGATTGTCCCCCTCCCGTACGCCGACCACTTCACCCACGGCAAAGTCCAGGGCGGAGAAGACCAATTCGTCGCCCACCCTATATTCGTCAGCGGGACGGTAGATCACGCCCTTCTCTGCCTGTCGCAGGACTTCCTCCTGTTCCTGGTGAAAATGGTGCAAAATGACGGCCGACGTCAGCACGTCGAGGGACTGGGGCGTTCCCTCATCAAGGATCAGCCCGGTGATGAGATCGAGATCCTCCTCGGATACCTGATACTCATCACGCCAAAAAGCCTCTTGCTGCGTCTTCAACTTGCGGAACCCGGGCATACCATCCTCCTCAGGCGATTTGATACTCTGCGTGACCACACTGTGATCGACACACAGAGTATCAAAAACGCACCATCACGCCAACGCTAACAAAGGCCTCGGCCAGTTTGATACTCTGTGTGACCAGACCGTCATCGACACACAGAGCATCGAAATCCACGCCGAAGCCTCTCGCAAAGAGTGGGCGAAACAGGACTCGAACCTGTGACCCCTTCCTTGTAAGGGAAGTGCTCTCCCAACTGAGCTATCCGCCCCAAAACTGATTGCATACATAACAATTCGCTATTGTAGCACAGACATGCTGACCCGTCAAAGTTTTTCAATTTTCATCCAGCGCTACGCGCCACTACGAATCGCGACAGCCACGAGCGACGAGGGCGCATGGTGGATGATTTGGCTGGATATACACTGGTATTCTACAATACACTCGGCTGAGCATAGTACACCAAAATAACTGATGGAGACCAAAAGACTGCAAGTTCCAAAAGGTATGCGAACCCCCGTCTTCAGAATTGGCAACATACCCATATACGGCGATACCATACTCGCTCCCCTGTCGGGTTACTCGGATACGCCCTTTCGTCTGTTGTGTCGCCGATTCGGCTCGGCCATGAGTTACGTGCCCTGTGTTTCGGATAACGAGGTGATCTATCGCTCCCCCAGGAAACCGGACCCCCTTCATTTTGCCGAGGAAGAACGACCGGTGGCCATTCAGTTGCTAACTAAGAACACCGAAATGCTGCTCAGGGCCGCGAAAAGGCTTCTCGAGCGAGAACCGGACATCATTGACATCAACCTCGGCTGTCCCGCCAGGCGCGTCACATCCGGCGGCAGGGGGGCGGCCCTGCTGTGCACTCCCGACAAGGTGGACCGCATGACGAGGGCTCTCGTCCAGACGCTGCCCCTACCCATCACCGCCAAGATACGCCTGGGATGGGACGAGACGTCCCGAAACTATTTGGAGATAGCACATATCCTAGAAGACAACGGCATCTCAGCCATCGCCGTTCACGGGCGAACGAGGGCCCAAGGATATGGCGGAGAGGCGGATTGGCAGGCCATCGCAGAGATAAAGGACGCAGTGGACGTCCCCGTCCTCGGCAATGGTGACGTCCACTGCGCGAAGGACATCCAGGCCATCAAGGAGGTCACAGGTTGTGACGCCGTCCTCATAGGACGGGCAGCCATTGGCAATCCCTGGATCTTTGCGGGGCGCGATGCCGATGCGGTCTCCTACGACGAGCGCTTGCGGGTCATCTCTTGGCACTTGCAGGCCATGATCGCACATCACGGGGAGCGATTCGGCCTGCTGCGCTTCAGAAAACACGTGGTCAAGTACATCCGCGCCCTTCCTGGCGCCACGGCCCTGCGCGCCAAACTGGTCGCCTGTGAAACGTCAGCGGCCCTGATGGACACGCTTGAATCCTGGGCAAAGATCGCTGCTGCAAGATAGAAACGTTTGACATAGGTGGCGCCCTCCCTATAATAGACTATGTGAATCTATCATCTATTGTACACCTAACAAGATGGGGGAGCGGAGATGGGCCGCAGAAGACGTAGAGGGCAGGCTCCCGCCGGTCCGCGACGGATCAGACGCTTTGTGGAACCCGCCCTCTTGCTGCTCCTACATCGCGAACCCATGCACGGCTACGGACTCATGGAAGGACTGGATTCTCTGGGCTTTGAAGAGTATCCGGTGGACTTTAGCGCCATATACCGCACATTGCGTAATCTGGAAGAGGCGGGCATGGTCAAATCGAGCTGGGATCTGGAAGTGACGGCCGGACCACCTCGGCGCGTGTACACCATCACTTCCAGAGGGAGAGAGTACCTGTCAAACTGGGTCAAGGATCTACGGGCCACAGATAAGGTGCTACATTCCTTCCTTGATGCCTACGAAGAGGAATTCGACATGGAAGCATGAGTGAGGAGGAAAATGCAAGTTATCGTACCTGCTGAAGGATCTGGATTGGATGCGAGCGTCAGCCCCATATTTGGGCGCTGCCCTGTATACGTGATCGTTGACACCGAGACCATGGAAAGCGAATCGATCCCTAATCCGGCACAGAACGCCGCCGGAGGCGCAGGGATACAGGCGGCCCAGTTCGTCCTTTCCAAGAACGTGGACGCTGTGCTCACGGGGAGCCTTGGCCCAAACGCGCGCAACGTACTCGTAGCCGATGGCATCGAGATCTATAATGTTGAGGCGGATACAGTACGAGATGCCGTGAAGGCTTTCGTCGATGGCCATCTGCGTGAGACCTCAATCGACGTCCCCATGACGGAGGAAAGACGACAGAGGGAACTCAGCGCCCTGAGGTCACAACTCGCCGAACTGCGCAAAAGGCTGGCCGACATTATGACGCAAATCGAAAACTTGCAAAAGGAGGGATAGCTTCATGCGTATCGCCGTCTCAGCGGACGATAAGAACGGATTGGAAAGCATCGTAAGCCCACACTTTGGGCGCTGCCCCTATTTCATCCTGGTGGACGTGGAAGACAATAATGTAGAGCAGGTCGTCGAGGTGAAGAATCCCTTCTACGGAGCTCACGGCCCTGGCAAGGTGCCTGGATTCATAAACGAGCAGGAAGCAGACGTGATGCTGACGGGAGGCATGGGCGCCCGCGCCATGCAGTTCTTTTCCCGCTACGGAATCGAGCCGGTGACGGGGGCCGTGGGAACGGTACGCATGAGCCTGGAGCAGTATCTCGGCGGCGAACTGGAGGGAGCGACTCCCTGCGCCACCAGCCAAACCCACGGGCATGAAGCGGAGCCGGCCGAAGGCGAATACGAAAAGAGCGAGACAGAAAGATTGAAGGAGGAGGCCGAGTCCCTACAGGAGCAACTCGCCCAGGCCCTTAGGCGACTGGGGGAGACCTTGGGAGAGAGTTGATCGACGTGCGCGGACAGTTCTGCGCCAAATGGATGAGATAACGACAACAATCCTTGTAGGACAGACGGCGAAAGAGAGGCTACATGACGAAAAGACATCCCCTCGTCGAACTCGCCCGTGAGACGATCGAGCATTACGTAAAATACAACCGGCACATCGATCCCCCCGAGGAGCTTTCCGAAGAGATGAAGAAACGCGCTGGCGTCTTTGTCTCTTTGCACAAGGGAGGGGAACTTCGCGGCTGCATTGGTACTATCGAGCCACGGCAACCCAACGTTGCGCAAGAGACCATCGCCAACGCCATAAGTGCGGCCACGCGTGATCCCCGCTTCCCTCCCATCAGACCGGAGGAACTCGACGACCTGGAGATCTCGGTGGATGTACTGGGCGAACCGGAGCCCATCGAGTCCATGGACGCGCTTGACCCTCAAGAATACGGGGTCATCGTGGAAAGTGGGCCGCGGCGAGGCCTTCTGTTGCCCGATCTTGAAGGCGTGGACACTGTCGAAGCGCAGGTCAACATCGCCCTGCGCAAGGCGTGGATCGATCCCAACGAGCCCTATAAAATGTACCGGTTTCGCGTGGTGCGCTACCACTAGAGAAGGCATATACGTAACCGGCAGTCCTCACCGCACCTCCACGCTACCAGGCTCCCCTTCCTTCCCTGTCACTGTCACGTGGCAGTCGAGAAAGTGCTCGACAAGCCAGGCCATAGTCAGCAAGTGCTGTGTCACCCGGCTGGTCGTATAGGAGCAACCCCCAGGCACCAGGGCCAAAGGGAGGAGCACCTGATCTGCCAGGTACGGGTCCAAAGCCCCCGCGTTTGTCCTGTATGCCTCGAATTCATTCGTGGCATCGTCGGCCACCTCTTCTGCCGGATAACGCACGCGACCATACCCTGTAAACCCGGCGTTCACGTGCTCGTACTGTGCCAGCAAAAAGAGCACCGTCCCCTTGCCTGGCGAAGGCGCCTCCACGAGATCGATATCGGGTTTGATGTGACGGGAACGAAAGTAGGCCAGCGCCCGCTCCCGCTGACGCTCAATAATGTGCCGGGGCAGATTCGAGGCGGCCGAGATACCCAAAACCTCACGCAATTCCCCCCGCGCCTTCACGTGCTGGGGGGCGAGTTCTTCTGGCTTGGAACCCAACCCCTTGATGCGGGCAACGATCTTCCCCCCGCCCCTCGGATACCATCCCCACGTTCGCAGTTCCAAATCCAACCCGAACCCCAGGCTTTCCACAAAAGGCCGATACACGTGGGCCAGGTACTGATAGGGAGGGCTCCAGCGCACGTGGGTCCCCCCCACCAGGACGAGTTCCGAGTCCTCCTGAGAAAAAGCAAGGGGCAAAAAGAGCGCCTGCAACAATAGCGTCACGGATCCCGCGCTCGATTGGCCGGCCAGTTCCGATATATCAAAGGTGTGTTGCCCTCCCTCCACCGCCCGCTGCGGAACAAAGTCCACCACCTGGGACCCCAACCTATCGCCCTCCACATTCGCATCGCAGAGCATGGCCAGGGCCCGCACGGCAGAGAGGTGCTGCGGGCGCAACCCCGGATTCCTACGTCCAGAACGCACGTTCTCGATGTGCGAAGGACGCTCTGTCAGGGCAGAGAGAGCCAGAGCCGTGCGCAGTATCTGGCCTCCCCCTTCGCCGTAGGAACCGTCTATGGATACGGCACCAGTCCGTGTCATTCTACTCTGCTTCCAGGATGGTTACCTGCACCCCCTCTGGTGCCTGACGCTTGAATCGCTGCGCGTCCTCCTCGGAGCCCACAATGTCACCCCAGTGAATGGGAACAGCAACCTTTGCCTCAATGCGCGTCAGGGCCTGGGCGGCCTCATCAGCGTCCATGGTATATGTTCCGCCCGCGGGCAAGAAAGCCACATCACACTGAATACCGGTCATTTCGGGGATCAGATCCGTATCCCCTGCATGGTATATGCGGCACCCCCCGACCTGGATAACGTACCCCACGTTCCCGGCTTCCTTCGGATGATTGGGCTTATCCACATTGTAAGAAGGGACCGCCTCGATCAGCACCGCGCCAATCTGTAGGGACTCCCCCGCCGAGATAACGCGCACATCGCCGGAGACCTCTTCTACACAGGACGCGGGACATACGATGACCGTCTCCGGTGTCGAAAGCCTGGCGATATCTTCCGGAGACAGGTGATCGTGGTGTGCGTGAGTCACCAAGATGAGATCGGCGGGTTTCCCTTCGCCTACCTTCCAGGGATCGATATAGATTACGACTTCATCATCTATACGAACGCTCGCGTGCCCCAGCCAATGTATTCCTTCCAGCATAAGTACCTCCCTCCATCCAATCACCTCTCCCAGACTATAGCACAACAAACCGATAGAATAAAGGCCGCGCCAAATCTTAGGCTGGAGCAAGAACCCCAACGGACTTGCAGAGGCGGAAACTTCCAGCACGTGGCTACCGCTCCATGCTAGACCACGGAACTTGCAGATCAATTGCCTGCCGGCCCCGCTTATTGTATGATGTATGTATGATGAATGAACAACCGATAGGCGACCCAAAGCGTGCGGCCAAGTTAGCCTACTACCTTCTGAAAGCGGTGAACAAAGCAGATCGAAGATTCCACATGTTTGACGATGACGATACCATCCTTGTGGCTGTATCTGGGGGAAAGGATAGCCTCACGCTGTTGGATCTGCTGCGTCGCCGTCGGCACATGGCGCAAGAGTCTTACACCCTGGTCGCCGGCCATGTGCGTACGGATACGCAATGCGGCCCGGCGGTGCCGGAAACGTGGCTGGAGGGCTGGTGCGACGCGCACGATATCCCACTCGTCACTGAGACCATCGAGATCGCAGATGAACTGGAGGAAATAGAGGGCACCAAATGCTTCCGCTGCTCCTGGAACCGCCGCAAGGCTCTGTTCGAGATGGCGGACCGGCTGGGGTGCAACAAGCTGGCCTTTGGCCACCATGCAGACGACATCGCCGAAACCACGCTTATGAACCTATTCTACAGCGGACGTATCGAGCGCATGGAGCCTCGCGTGAGCTTTTTCGATGGAACCTTGATCGTCATCCGTCCCCTGGCCTTTGTGGAGCAGCGGGACATCATCCCTTTTGTGAAGGCCAGCGCATTTCCCATCCAAGGGGAACGGTGCCCGGAGAGTTACAAGTCAAAACGCAATACAGTGCGCAAAGTGCTGCGACAACTGGAGGAGGGAAATAACTATATTAAACGGAATATCTATAACGCCATAGAGAACTATCACGAGACGCTGCGGCAGGCAGGCTGCGATCCCGGCGAGGTATGACGGACGGCCTAGCCACTCGTTCTCGGCTTCTCTTACACCATGGGAGGGATTAAGCATGGAAATCGTAAATCTTGGCAATTCGGGGCTCAAGGTATCGTGCGTCTGTCTGGGCAGCATGACCTTCGGACGGGAAGCGCCCGAAGAGATGTCTTTCAAACTTATGGATCGCTACGTGGAACTGGGCGGCAACTTTTTGGACACCGCCGATCAGTACTCCAAAGGGGGTTCCGAAAAGGTCGTGGGGCGCTGGCTTAAGAAGCGGGGTGTTCGAGACAAGATGATACTGGCCACCAAGGTGTACTCTGTCATGGGCCCAAATCCCAACGACGGCGGCCTGTCCAGGATACATATCCAAAAAGCCGTCGAGGACAGCCTCCGACGCCTGCAGACCGACGTGATCGACATCTACCAGATCCACCGCTGGGATCCAGACGTGCCCATCGAAGAGACCATGGAGACGTTGAATGACCTGGTGCGACAGGGCAAGGTGCGTTACATCGGTTGCTCAAACCTAAAGGGCTGGCACCTGTGCAAGTTTCTTAACTTGGCTGAGAGGAACAACTGGTCACGCTTCATCAGCATCCAGCCCATCTATAACGCTCTAAATCGCAGTATCGAAAACGAAGTGCTCCCCCTCTGTGCAGAGGAGGGCCTGGGAGTGATAACGTATAATCCTTTGGCCGGTGGCATGCTCACGGGCAAATATCAGCGGGGCCAGTCCATGCCCAAGGGGGCCCGCCTTGAGGCCTTTGACAACTACTATGACCGCTACTATACGGAGCAAGCCATGAGCACCGTGGAAGCCTTTGTCCAGGCGGCCAAAGAGCGGGACGTCACACCAGCCCAACTGGCCCTGGCCTGGGTGCTCGCCGAGCCGCGTGTCACTTGCCCCATCGTGGGGGCACGAAATCTGGAGCAGCTCAACGATACCCTCGGCGGGCTGGAGATCGAACTGACGGCAGAGGAGCGCGAGAGCATCCCCGCCCTGCCCGCGGGACGCTGGGTGGGCAGGGATCCCGTCTACGACCGCGAATACTAGTGCTGGCTCCACCGCAAAAAGTACTGGATCTTCAGGTGACTGGCACTTGTGCCAGAAATTTCAGCCAAAAACGGTTATTGCGTATAAAGAAACCGCAACGTGCCTATTTGTATCAAGTGCCAGTCAGCTCTCACTTTGGGAGACGGAATGCTGAGCGAGCGCATCAGTCCAACAAGGGATATGACGCCGGGCGAACCCCCTCGCGTCGAGGCCCCCATCGGTGTCTTTGACTCAGGCGTAGGCGGCCTCTCCATCGTCCGCGCCCTCGCACAGAGGCTGCCCCATGAATCCCTTTTCTACGTAGCCGACGGTGCCCACTGCCCCTACGGCGTACGCCCGGCACAAGAGATCCGCCACTTCAGCGAGGACATCTGTCGGTACCTCGTCCAACAGAGCGCCAAGCTGATTGTCGTGGCCTGCAACACGGCCTCTGCTGCTGCGCTCTCTCATCTGCGCGCCACCTTTCCTCAGTTGCCGTTCGTGGGCATGGTACCTGCCGTCAAACCTGCGATACAGCGCACAAAGACGGGCGTGGTGGGCGTCCTAGCCACGGCGAATACGTTCCAGGGGCCCCTCTACAAAGATGTTGTGCGACGCTATGGTCAGAGGACAAGAATCATCGCCCAAGTTTGCGACGGATTGGTGGAGTGCGTTGAGGACGGCACCCTCGACGGACCCCGCACCAAAGCCCTGCTCCGCGGCTATATCAATCCCCTGCTGGAGGCTGGCGCAGACACGCTGGTGATGGGATGTACCCACTACGCATTCCTTCTCCCTACCATCAGGCAACTGGCCGGGAACGATGTTCAACTGCTCGAACCCAGCGAGGCCATCGCTCGACGTGCAGAGCAGATCCTAAAGATGGAAGGAGGTGCAAAAGGAGAGGGAAAGGCAAGGACCATCTTGGCGACGACTGGAGACCCATCGCATTTTCATCATGTCGCCGAGAGACTCTTGGGAAGGGACGTGCCGCCACGCAAGCTCCGTTGGGTGGGGGGCCACGTCCGAGACGATACAAACTAGCCGACGTAGGAGCCCAGATACCGCGTACATCAACTGTGGTAACTATCTAGGAGAGAGTATTCCCGCTATATTTCTCTGATGAGGGAAAGTGACTTGGTCGACTGGTACAGACAGGAACCGGAGCAAGTATTAGAGCAACTGGACACACAGAGAGAAGGTTTGTCCGAGGAAGAGGCCCAGAAGCGCCTTGAGGAGCACGGCCCCAATGAACTCGAGGAGCGCCGGGGGCGCAGCCCTTGGCGTATCTTGGCCAGTCAATTCACCGAAATCATGGTCATCGTACTATTGGTGGCGGCCACCATCTCCTTCAGCGTTGGCGAGATGACCGACGGTATCATGATCATGATCATCGTCATCCTCAATGCCATCCTGGGCTTTACGCAGGAATACCGGGCCGAGAGGGCCATGGCCGCCCTGAAAGAACTCGCCGTGCCCACGGTGAAGGTGCGAAGAGGGGGCAACGTACGCGAGGTCGAGTCGACCAAGCTGGTGCCCGGCGATGTGATCCTGCTGGAGGCCGGCTCTCGCATCCCCGCGGACATCCGCATCCTGGACTCGGTGATTCTCACCATCCTATTACAGCTAGCCGTTATCTACCTTCCCTTTATGCAGACCATCTTTGAGACGGTGCCCCTGACATTAGAGCAACTGGGCGTCTGCTTCGCCTTTAGTTCCATCGTTTTCGTAGCCGTAGAGATCGTCAAATGGATCAAGAGACGCAGTGGCAAGCCTTACGCATAGGGTGAAAGAGGAAAAGGAGACAGGGTGAGGCAAGGAGGGGCACGAATAGGCATTCGGCAAATGCGCTCCAGCGACCTGCAGAGTGTATTGCCACTGGCCCGAGAGGCGAGTTGCAGGCCCCGCTTGGACGTGGAATGGCTGCGCTACCATACGGTGGATGATTCGACTTGCCCTCCAGATCTTCGTCTTGTCGCACAAAGAGATCAGGAGGTTGTTGGCTTCTGCTTCGGCTGCCTGCGCGGCGGGCGCGGCGTTATCAAACTATTCGGTGTGGCAGCACCGCATCGCCGTGCAGGGATTGCCTCTGCCCTTTTTGAGGAAATGGAATCACGCTTCCGCAAACATGGGATCTCCGAAGTGACCGTCGGCGGCGTGGCCCCAAACTACTTTTGCCCCGGTGTCCCCGTGCATAACACGGCGGCGGTTTCCTTTCTCCTGCAGCAAGGGTACGAGACAGATCGCAAGACTCGTGTGGACATGGTGGTCGATCTCCAGGCCGCCGACCTCAGTACCGCAGATGCCGAGCGAGAACTAGAGGCAGCTGGCATCCTGCTGCGGCGGGCCTCCGAGGACGAGATAGAGGGCGTGGCGGCGTTCGCCCAGCAGCACTTTTCCCGAGAATGGGCCGTAGAGGTCGAGGCCAGTCGCCGCTTCCACCCCCCACCCCTATTCGTGGCCTCCAAGCAGGGCCGCTACATCGCCTTTGCCGCTTACGACGTGACGGGGGAGTGCCGCTTTGGACCGACGGGAACCCAGCCCCGCTATCGGCGTCGAGGTATCGGGAGCACCCTCCTGAAAAAGTGCCTGCAGAGCATGCGAGCACGGGGCGACGAGTCTGACACTCTGTCTGACCGCACCGTGATCGACACACAGAGTATCAAAACCGCGGAGATCGGTTGGGTAGGGCCCATCGACTACTATGCGAGGGTCGTCGGCGCACGTATAAACCGGGCCTACTGGATATTTCACAAAACGCTGAACAAAGTCTCCTAGGCGGAAAGGATTTACCATCGAAGAGGGCTCACCCTATCTTTATCTTCTTCCAGTATCCTTGCCGAAAACGGAGCGTCATGGCTGCTCCACTCACTAGATAGCTCACCGCCAGCCCGAGCCAGACGCCCACATGGCCCAACCCCACCTTGACGGACAGCAACCAACATAGGGGAAGTTGCACCAGCCATAAAGAGGCCATGTTGACCACCATGGGAGATAGAGCGTCTCCCGCTCCCGCCAGGGCACGGCCCACTATGAAGGACCATGCCATACCTCCGTCAAAGAGTGTAGCATAGCCGACGGCTACAATGGCTATCTCCATAGCGGCAGGGGCCAAGTTGAATAATCCCAGCACGGCAGTGGGCCACAAATTGAGTCCCCCAAAGAGGAGCAGCGTCCCAAATACACCACCCACAGTAGCCAAGGTGACGGCGCGTTGCGCACGCTCCGGCTTTTCGGCCCCCAGATTTTGCCCCACCATGGTAGCCGTGACGTTTCCGACTCCCGTGTATGCGCAGCGCAAAAAGCCCCTCACCCGTGATAACACGCTATAGGCGGCAAGCACATCATTCCCCAGGTAGGCCATCAACTTTATGAGAAGGGCGTTAGTAAGATTGGGAGAGAAACGCTGGGCCGTCGTGGGTATGGCAATGCGCAGAATCTGCCTCATCACCCCCAAGTCGGGGCAAAGATCGCGCCAATGAAGCCGCACCCCCGCCTTCCCCCCAAGAAGAACGAGGAACTGGGCCATGACGCCCGAAGCGCTGCCCAGCACCGTCGCCCATCCCGCCGCCCGCACGCCCAGAGCGGGAAATGGACCCACACCGAGAACGAGGACGGTCTCCACAAGGGACATGACTACCACGCTGACGAAATTGATGCGGAGGGTATACTCAGGATATCCTGCTCCTCGAATGACGCCGTTTATGGAGGGCAGCGCCTCCATAAAAAGCAGTCCCCCAAAGACGATGCGCAGATAGGCGATGGCGTCCTGCAGGACTTTTTCTTTGGCACCCATCCACTTGAGAAAGGTGGGGCCCATGAGCTGTCCCAGAATGGCCAAGGGAATGACAAAAAAGATGATCAGAAGAACGGCCTGCATGGTGGCATGGTCCGCCCGTCGGGTGTCATCGGCCCCGCAGCGCCGCGCCACGACGGCCATTCCTCCTGCTGAGAGTCCCATCATAGGACTTATGAGTACCAGGCGCAGACTAGTACCCATGGTCACCGCGGCCAGGGCCAGATCCCCTACTCTACCCATCCAAAAGGCATGCAGCACACCCCCGACGCTTAAGAGCGCCAGTTCCACGATAGAAGGGAGGGATAGCCCCAGAATCTGCCGCGGAAGCGAGCCC
>JAYENT010000003.1:7307-93860 GCA_034722245.1 Chloroflexota bacterium | reverse complement strand
TGGAGAGCTTTTTTGGCACACTAAAGACTGAGTGGACCCGTCAGCGTGCGTACCAGACGCGGACCGTGGCACGCACAGATATCTTTTATTACATCGAGGCGTTCTACAATCGGCGTCGCCTTCACTCAGCGCTTCAAGCATCAACACAAACGTGCTATCGTACTCACCGCTCGCAAATTGGTCCGGCTGATAGTTCGGCTGCTGACGACAAACCAGTCGTTCCAATCTAGGAGAACCTAAACACAAACTCCCTACCAAACGGAGCAAAAAGGCTCCCCAAACATCTTCTCCTTGCTTGCCCTTTTTCAGACCAACGTAAAGGCAACTGTAGGTTATTGCGTCTCAAAAATGCCTCAATCCTCCCTTTCTCAAATTTGACAATTCACCGTATCGCTTCCTTCTCTACCGCTACGGTATTTCTTCAAAATTGACCCACGTTATCTTTCCAGGCTCGCCTTTGACTTCTACGGCCAATGAGGAGACATCGACCAAACTTAGCGTATAGGTGACGGGATTGCTCAGTCCGTCAAAGGCGTACTGCCCCTGTCCATCGGTCAGGGCCGTGGCTGACCAGTCCCAGGCCTGGATCTTGACCTGCACGCCGGCGACACCATCGCCCGCCTTGTCTATAACCTTTCCTCGGATAAAGATATTGTCCCTGTCGATGGACTGGCGCTCCACGAACTGTCCCACAAAGGTGCCAGAGGGAGCCGATGGCTGCTTCGTCGCTCCTGGCGTGCCTGTCCCCTCGGCCGCGGGCGTGGCGGGGTTACTTGTACATTGCGTCGCGGCTTGCTCCAGCGCCGTTCGCACCTGGGAGTCGTCCTTGATCTCCAGCGCCTTGGTATACTCGTCCTTTGCCTGACACCATACTTTGTCCTCTGCCAGTACATCTCCGTGGTTCACATAGGCCTGGAAGAGGCGCTCCTTCGCATCCTTGTACTGAGGATCCAACTCATAGAGGGCGACAAGGCTTTCGATCGCCGCCCCCCAATCGGCGCCCCAATAGCCCATGGCCGTCACGTAGAGGTTGGCCAGTTTCCTGGCGTGGTATACGCGAGTATCGCCTGGCCGAAGTTCCAGGGCTCGGTCGAAGAGACGCACCGCCTCCTGTAGCCGATCCCGCTGCACAAGCTCCAGGCCGTGCTGATAGAAGGCAGCGAAGAGCATCTGGTCCACCTCTCCCCGCCGATACGTCGGATCCAGCGCTAGAAGCTGATCTGCCGTCTCGAACACGTGCTGCCAGTCCTGCTGGGCATAGGCGGCTTCAAGTTCCTCAAAGCGCGCTGCCTTGGTCTCCTGCTGCAAACGCGGGGTAGGGGTGGGCGCGGCCTCCAACTGCTGGCGCGCCTCGGCCAGCTTGGTCGCCGCTTCCTCGTTTTCCGGATCCAGGGCTACAGCATGCTCGAACTCGGCCACGGCAAGTTCGAGGTTTCCCGTTTCCAAATGGGCCAGCCCTTTTTCGTAGTGCTGCTTGGCGATGCGGCCTTCCATCTTGGCGCGGTCCTGCAGGCCAAAATACACGCCCGCGGCACCGACGCCCACGATGATCAGCACCACCAAAAGGGTTATGCCCAAGACGAGGGCGGTCCGAGCACAGCCTTGCCTCTGGCCCTGTTTTGGGGAAGCGTTCGCTGAGCTCTCCTTTTGGGGGTCTTCCAGTTTGTGCCCACAGTTGGGGCAGAAGAGCGCTCTGCCTTCGATCTTGTTGCCACATTGAGGACAGATCATGCTGCATTCCTCCTGCATCGTTAGAATGTGTGACTGGCAATCAACGTATCCTGCCCGTCGAGAACAAGAATAGTCAAGGGAGGTCCCATGTTCCCCACGCCCTCGAACCGCCACGTACAGGGCGCTTCGGGGCGGACGGTGAGAGTGTGCACGGCAATTTTTCGCTGCCCTTGAGCGATCTGAAGCGTCCCCGTACGCTTGACGGGCGAAAAGAGCGATACCTCTAAATCGCCTCCGTCGCGTACAGCGTGCAGCGCCACCTCCTGGTTGGCAAAAGAGACCCCTCCACACTGGACAATGGGATACCAGGTCTCCTCGTAGGCCACCGCCTCCCCAGGCTCCAGAGTGGCATAATCCCCGAAGGTGGACGTGAGTCCGCCCCACATCTCTACATAGCTCGAACCATCGTCAGTGTAGTTCTCCGCATACTTGTGCTGAGGGCCAAACCCGAACAGCTTGCTGCCACGTGCCGTCTGGGGTGGAAAGATGCGCACCATGCCCAACTGCGTCGTCGGCTCGTACACCGCCGTAAACGGGGCCTCGACGTTGGGGGCGAAAAAGCCCAGCCAGTCCCGCCATTGGGCATAATGACTCAGATCCCGCCCCTGATAGACGGGCCAGGCGAGGGGCTCATCGACGTCTGGCAGCGATTCGTCCCCCGTGCTGTGCACGATGACCTCGGAGGTCGGGTAGTAGAAGCGCAGGCTGGGGCGAACACTGTGCGCCCCAGGCGCCAGCATGGCATTGATCCAGTACTGGAATTCCTGTTGTGACGCGCTGGCATTCCGCAATGTGGAATAGACCGTAAAGGCGGCTTTCTGAGGGCGCAGGATGATGCTCACCCGCGCCTCTATGTGGCGACTCTGCTCCTGAATGTGCATGGTCACCGTGGCACTGCCATCCGCATAGCGCTTGATCTCGGTCTCCCACGGCTCGGCCGTGACGTAGCCGTGTTCATCCACGGGAAGACAGAACTCCATGCCGCCCACAGCCATCCACCAGCCCTGATCCGCTGGCCCCCAGTGCGTGGGTTTGATGACTTCATTATTGTAGAACAGGGCCTGCTCTGTGGGCAAAAAGCGGCATTGGTAGATGCGCCCTCCCAGCGCAGGCAACAGCGTGAGTTCCAGATATTCGTTGCACATGGTCAAGACCCGATAGGTGCGGGGCCTGGGTGGGCCCACGCGGCCCCTGTCTAGCAACGGATAGGGATGTCCCACCTCCTCCGGCGCCGTATAGAGGGCCTCCTCGTAGGCGTAGGTGTCGATGGTGAGTTCGTCCCAGCGCAGCAAGACGGCGGGCACCTCGGGCTTTGGCGTCGCCGTGGCTGTCGGCCGCAAGGGTTCCGTCTGGGTTGCCGTGGGGCTGGCCGCCGCACGCGGCTCCTCAGTAGCCGTGGGAGCAAGCAGTCGAAACGTGCACTGTGCGGTTCCCACATTGCCCGCCCCATCCACAGCCTCGACAGTGAACGTATGCTTCCCTTCGGCCAACTGGGAGGTGTCCACCTCATAACGCAGGTATGGACCGGCCACCTGGTGCAGCGATTCACCGCCCAGACGCAAGATCATCTCGGCCACGACGTCGTTATCCTGTGCTGTGGCCGCTATCTCCAGCCCGTCCTCGGGGGCCAAGATCCCAGGAATGGACGCCAATGCAACCTCTGGCGAGGCAACGTCGCGCAGGGTCCGAGACACGACCAGCTCTCGGGCGCATTGCGGAACGATGAGAATGACGGCTGTCTCATATCCCTCTTTTTCCAGCCGCAACGTGCCCTGCTGGGCCGTGGTGCGCAGAGTGAGGGGAGTACGACCGCGTTCCTTGTCGTTGAACAACACCAGCGCATCCGAGGGCGTGGAGACGATACGTATCGATGCTTCGCAGGGCGCGGGAGAGGGTTCACGGACCTCTGTGGACGTGAACCAAGGGGCCCGACAGGCCACCAACAGCAGACAGGCCAGCGCCACGCCGAGCCAACGCATGACGGCTGCCAACGTCTTATGTGGCCGAGTGCAGTCCATCTCACCATCATATCTCATAAACCCATTATAGCGGAGGCGGGGGACGGCGTCCAAAGAAGCAGATAGACGTTCGCTCAGCCGCCCACCAGCCATCCGGCCAACTGGACGAGGGGCAGGGGGAAGAGGCCCAGTACAACGAGACAGATGGCGGCGAGCATGAGGGCGATGCGCACCGGCCAGGGAGGGGGCAAGCCGACGCTTTCTCCCTCCCCTCTAAGAAGCGGCAGCATCCACGGACCGAGCACCCAAAAGGCAAGGATGCTCATGGCTGCCACAAAGGGCGCCAGCCACGTCAACCCAAGCGTCCACGCCAATCTGACCACTTCGGCGCGGACGATAAAACACAAGGTGGGGGGCAGACCGATCAGGGAAAGAAGCGCAAGGCAAAGGGGCACCCCCACCAGGGGCATCTCGACCATCGCGCTGGAGAGCAACCTTTTGGGGGCAACGTCTCCGGTTGCCGAAAGCCAGCGAAGGGAAAGACGGGCCACGCTCTGTACCAGAGCATAGGCGGCGGCCACGGTGACGAGGAGCGCGAGATCCTGCCCGCGGAAGACAAAGGATAGTGCCAGCAACAAGAAGCCACGCTGAGCGGCCAACAGCCCCCAGATTCTCCTCAAAGGATCGTGCAGGGTCTGAGAAAGGGCTGTAGCCCATCCCCAGGCGAGACAGGCCAGGGAGAGGAGCAGGCAGACCCAAAAGCACTCCCAGGCCACGGCTCCCAGATGCAACCCCAGGCGCAAGAGCACCAACAGTCCTAAGAGGTGCGAGACGGGGCTATTCCCCGCCTCATCAAAGGCCCCAAAAGGGGGAATCAAGCCTGTGGGAAGGACAATGCCCCCCAGAACCAAACCTAGACCGAGGTAGAGACCAAGAGGCTGGGGCTCACCGTGTTGCCACAAAAAGCGCCCTAAGGAGGCTATATTGAAAGTTGCCGTCCCGTTGTAGAGAAGCGCGACCCCGAGGAGGAGGCTCAATGGTCCCAGGGTCGCTTCGACGGTACCTCTTTTCCACTGCCCCGCTGCCCACCACGCCACCCCGTACAGTCCGATGCCCATGCCGAGGCTCATCAAGTTAGGGCTCCATAGGGCCAGTATCCCGCCACAGGCCGCCACCAAGGGCAAGGCGTGGGTCACGGCGACGTCGGGGCTGCTTCGCCGTCGTAGCATCTCGTTGTGTAAAAGAGCGATTCCTATCAACCCCAAAAAGCATCCGCCCGCGACATATTCCAGTCTGGTCGGGAACCGCATCTCCCCTGTCACAGAGGAGAAAAGGGCAAAGGTACGCCGTGACAGAGCAAAGGCCACGGCCAAAGCCGCCAGGGCCACGTAGGTGGCTGGGGGCTTGGCAGTGGAGGGAGATAGCGACTCCCAGAGCACAAAGCCCGACGCCGCACAGGCCAACAGGCTCACAGCGGGCACGGCGGGATCCATCATCCCTCCTCGCATCGCAGCGAAGCCGCCATAAGATATTCCACGGGCAGCAGCCCCAGTACGAGGAGGGCCGCGGCCCGACCATCAGTACCGCCTGTCTGTAGGGCTCCCGTAAGGTACAGGGTCACGCCATTCACCATCAGGACCGTGGCCGCAGGGCGCCGCGCTTTGTGACGTGGCCATAAAAAACCCACCAGCCCGATCAGGAATAAGACGATGCCCGTGGCCGCGCAGATGTGAGTTTCCATTAGTGATCCCTTTTCCAGGCGTTGGAACCGATGGCAGCGGCCAGGAGCATCAGGCCCACGCCCAGCACAGCGCCAGCATAACGCGTGTATAAGAGCGCCAGCACCTCCCGCTCCGTGCGCTGGGCGCTGAACTTCGCGTCAACGAGTCTCTCCATAAAAGTGGGTCTCCTCAGCCACCACCAGAACAGGAGCACAAGGCACAGCAGGCCAATCTCTCGCACCAGGGGCCACACGGCGGAGGAAACCTCTGCGGGAGCGGCCTCGCGATAGGTTATGAGAAATACAAGGACCGTTCCCACACCCAGCACGGCCGCCACCGCAGCCATCAGGGGCATGGAGAGGGCAGCCAGCAGGAGGGTGAGGCCCAAGGCGTGGATACCCAACGCCACGTTGGTTGTCATGGGGCGATGGGCGCGTACCACAGCCACCGCTGAGGCTACTGTCACCAGCGCGGTAACGAAAAGCAGGATATCCATCAGGCCCCCTCCCATACCACGAGAAGGACGGTGAGCAACGTGTTAAAGAGGGCCAATAGTGTGCAGAGTCGCCACGTGCTAGTGCCCCATCGCTCGCGCAGACGGGGTAGGAGGCGGTGTCGCGCCCACAGGAGCCCAGCGGTCACCAGAATGACCTTTGCCGCCAGCCAGTGAGGCCCCGCGCGCCAAGGGCCCCGGCACCCCGCCAGGTAGATCGTGGAGATGAGGGCCCCTATAAGCAGCAGGTGAAGGTACTGTGCCAGATGATAGATGGCTTCCACCCTTCCAGCATGCTGGATGTGAAAATCGCCCAGGGCGGGATCTTGCCCTTGTGGAAGGCGGTAGGGCAACCGGCGCCCCCCGAGAAGGGCAGAGAGGACAAAGATCAGCAATCCCAGAGGTTGATAGGCGATATAGGGCATGCCACGATATTGGGAAGCGACTATTTCGCGCAGATTGAAGGACGTAGAAAGGACGAGCACGCCGGCCAGGGAAAGGAGGGAAGGTATGCCGTACCATAGGGCCTGGGAGACCATCTCCTCGCTCTCCCGACGCAGGTAGGGACGCGGGGAACAGCGGGCGCTGTAGAGGGGGCCGAGCAGGGCGATCCAGTCCAGCACAAAGGGTAGCCACAGGCCGAAGGGGAGATCGCCGACTCTCCCCAGCGTCTCCTGTCCCCAGATGCCCCAGGGGATGGTCGCCAGAGCGGCCATGCTGGCACCCAGGGTGAGCAGTGGCGCCCCCAGACAGAAGCGGGATGGAACGGTGGTCAGCGTGACACCTCGCTTGCCCAGGGTCCGCCCCACGTCCACCAGGGGCCAGATAATACCCCATCGTTCATCGCCTCGTAGCCCAAGGCGGGCTATGATCTGGCGCTCAAAGCGCAACAGGTAGGCATAGATGACATAGAGACCGACGACCGCCGCGAGGAATTGCAGAAGCGCTGACTTTAGGGACATATCAGGTCTGTATCAAACATTTCTAGAACGTATCAGATTTGTGATCTTCCCCTCCCTTGCCACGGCCCATATAGAGCACCACGGCGGCCACGATAACCGATAATACGCCCCCAACCATGATGCCCGACCATGAGAGGGACCCTGCCACAGAACTCCAGAGAAGCAGGTAGACGACCAAGGGCAAAAGACAGAGCAGCCCACGGTTGAGCCGAAGCCACGAGGGGGCGTGCGAGCTGCATTTTATGGCCTCCTCATGCGCTCCGGGCCACCGTTCGGCAGAGATCAGCAAGGGGATGGCTCCCAATAGCATGCTGCCCAGGGTGACGACGAACAAAAGTAGCCAAACGGACATATAGCATCCTCAGCGATCATGAACTTGAGCGCATGGTAGAAAGGGCACTCCGTTTTGTCAAACGAGAAGCGCCGCTGAGGCCCATCGCCTCGCACAGACGCCAGGCCGCATAGTTGCCGCAGGCATCACCACGCGACCTGACGGGCAACCAAAACATAGGAACCGCTGTTGGCGGCACGAAGGGAGGCCATCATCCTATTCCCCCTCGACTATGGCGAAGAGGTAAGCCCTTCCCCGCATGCCCACCTTTTCGATGACGCCCATCTTGCGCAGGCAGTAGGTCATGCGGCGTGCGGTGCGGATGCGCATGTTCGTGCCGTCGGCAAGTTCCCTATTGGTGAAGGGAGTACCCAAGCCCGGGGGCAAAAGCGCCAAAAAGTCCTTGCCCCGATTGAAACGCTCCGTGCGAAGAACTTCTATTAGCTTCTGGTTCAGTATGCTGACTCCCCTTCTGCGCCAACTGCCCTTGCCGTCGTCGCAGCGAATCTCTTCCTCGCGGATGATGATCGTCTCCAGGGAGAGGTTGGGATCCTCGATGAGCGTGGGCATGCGCACCAACTCGTCGAACAGGTCCGTCACGCGCCCCTTTTTCGGCGACTTGCGCCGGCTGATGACCTCGTCCCGCGACGCTGCAAGCTTTACGATATACTTTTCCTGGGCAATGGGATACACCAGCAGGACGCGGTGCTCCTCCGCCAGGCGCCGCACCTTGTCTTTGATGGAGGAAAAGTTCCCCGTCTGAATCTCGATGAGCAGGTCATCCTGCACGATATCCACGACGAACGGTCCCACGGGCGCCTCCAGCCTGTCACCAGGACGCGCGTACCACCGCTTGAGAGCGAAATGCAGGGAGTTCTCGTTCAGCTTTCCGATCCCGTTTCCTTGGGAAGAGATGGGTGGCTCCTTTCATCCGCTATCGTCAGGACGGAATTGATGGCATAGAATACACTGAAGATTACACGCTGTTTCGTCGTCGTCAAAAATGACCCAGCCCCGCCCTCTTTTGACAGAGCGCACACAAATGTTGTAGATGACTCGCCATTCTTCGTCCGCGCAGGCGCTCGGGCCATCGAAGGTGGCCCGATTGGCTGCAAGACCTGTGCAATGAGACTTCAGTCCATGCACTGCCTGGGGCGCCGGCGGCCAGAGGCCAATGAAGGCGGCTTCTGAGGCGCTTCACGCTGGGCGTTGATGTGAAATGCTTTCCGTCCGCGCAGGCGGACGATTGGCCGATAGGCCTCACGAGCGGGCTTCAGACAGCGAAAACCGGAGAACGAGCGTTCCGAACATGCTCGGTCTAAAGCCCAGCGCGGAGACGCTTCGCGCCGGGCGTCGACCTGCGTCGACGCGTCTGAGTAGCATTCAAGGGTGCGCTTACGTTGCTTATGCCCCATCAGACTTCCCTTCCTGACAGGTCCGATAATTCTAGCAGACTTTGCGTGCGCCCTGTTTTGACATGCCCCCATGCCTGGACTATCATCAACATAGGTTTTGCAGGCGTAGGGGAGAAAAAGGTGTATGGAGTGGCGCCACATAGAGGCGGCACGCCGCATGTTGGCGAGCGAAACGGGAGCCATCGTCAGGGACTGGGGAGGACAGATTCCTCTGGCCCTGGCCTATCCCAATACCTACGCTGTGGGCATGTCCAACCTGGCCATTCATACCCTCTATCGCCTCTTTAACGATATTCCCGGCATTCTGTGTGAGCGAACCTTTGCCTCGTTGAACGACCGTACCTCACCCGACGCCCCCCTGCTCACCCTGGAAACCCAAAGGCCCGTGCGCGATGTGGCCGTCCTCGCCTTTTCCGTCTCCTTTGAGATGGACTACTTTAACGTCATTGACATGTTGCGCCGCGCCAAGATCCCCGTGCGCGCGGACGAGCGCGGGCGCTATGATCCCCTCGTCATCTTTGGTGGACCGGCGGTGTCGGCCAATCCTGCGCCCCTGGCTGCGGTGGCCGACGCCATCGTGGTGGGCGAGGTGGAACCCATCATAACTGACTTGACGGATTGCTTTCACCCCCCCACGGAACGGGATCGCTGGGACACACTGGCCGAGATGTCTCAGGTGCCCGGCGTCTATGTGCCCGCCCTGCACGAGGGAGAGAGAATCCGCCGACAGATGCTAGAAGATTTGGACGCCTATCCCACTGCGACGAGCATCATAGCCCCCAAGGCCGAGTTTGGCGACATGTACCTGATCAAGATCGCGCGAGGTTGCGGCCATGGGTGTCGCTTCTGTCTGGCTGGTTACTGGTATCGCCCGCCCCGAGAGCGAAGCGTGGAGCAGATCCTAAAGCAGGCACGAGAGGGACTCAAGTACCGGGACAGGATCGGGTTAGTCGCCCCGGTGGTGTCCGACTATTCAGCGATAGAGTCGTTGGTCGTGGCGCTGCGGGATATGGGAGCCAAGATCTCGGTATCCTCATTGCGGGTCAAGCCCCTGCCCCCTATTCTGCTGCGCGCTCTGGCAGAAAGTGGCGCCCAAACGATCACCCTGGCCCCAGAGGCGGGCTCGGAGCGACTGCGCCGCGCCATCCACAAGGGAATAACGTACGACGACATCATGTCCGCCACGGAACTGGTTGCCGCGCATGGCTTCCGTACGCTCAAACTCTATTTCATGATCGGCCTTCCCGGAGAAACGAGCCAGGACATCACTGCCCTTATCCAGATGGTCGAGGAGATAAAAGCGCGGTTCCCCCGTTACATCGTGGTCAACGTGACGCCCTTTGTGCCCAAGGCACATACGCCGTTCCAACGGGTGGCCGTCTGCCCTCTGGACGTGTTGAGGGCGCGGCGGGAGCGCATCGAGGCCGAACTTCACAGCCGGCGGGTCGAGATACGTACTGAGAGCGCGCTGGAGGCTCACACACAGGCCACCCTGGCCCGGGGCGACCGCCGCATTGGAGAGGCGCTCATAGCCATGGAGACCCCCACCCCCGGCCACTGGGAGAGCGCGCTGCAGGCGCAAGGCTTGGATTGGCAGATGTACCTGCGAGAACGCGGCGAGGACGAGCCCCTTCCGTGGGATTTTATCGATGCGCGTATCCCGCTGAGGCTCTTGCGAGTCGAGTATCGCAAAAGCCAAAAGGCCATGGAACAGGAGCCCTGCCGTATCCGTGAGGCGACAGCGTGATTCGCTTGCAGGAGGGGGCACTCCAGCGCTACGTCTTTGCGTCCTTTCCACAGGACGGCTTGATCCATGGCTTATTCAACCGTCGTGGCGGCTACAGTCGAGGCCCCTTTGCCAGCTTGAACGTGGGGCAGGGCGTGCAGGACGATCCCCAGCATGTGGCGGCCAATCACCGCGCGATCTATTCCGCGCTGCACATAGAAGCCGAGGATGTGGTCAGCGCACAGCAGGTGCACGGCGCTCGCGTGGCCCTCGCCACGGCAGAGGATGGGGGGAGGACGCTGGAGAAGGCAGACGCGCTGATATCCAACACGCCCGGCATAGTGCTCATGATGCGCGTCGCCGACTGCGTCCCCATTTTCTTCCATAGCGTGCAGCCCGCCGCCGTGGGACTGGCTCACGCAGGCTGGCGGGGCACGCTCAAGGGCGTTGCCGGTGACACGGTGCGGGCCATGGTCTCCGCGTTTGACTGTCAGCCCGATGAACTGATCGTCGGCCTGGGCCCCTCCATCGGTCCCTGCTGCTATGAGGTGGGCCCCGAGGTCGTGGCCCAGGTTCGGGAGGTGTTTGGTGCGCAGACGGACTGCCTTCTCACGCCGTCTGGCGAGGGCAAGGCCTATTTCGATCTATGGCGCGCCAACGAACTACAACTGGAGAAAGCCGGCGTGGAGCAGGTGGAGACGGCGGGGATATGCACCTGCTGTCACCGTGACGAATTCTATTCCCATCGCGGCGACGGCAAGCGCACGGGACGCCTGGCCGCTCTCATTGGCTTGGTAAAAGAATGAACGCTCAAAATGCAAGCGACTAAGACATAACGCAAAGTATCGTTTCGGGAGGAATTCTGCCATGACAAACGACGAATCGGTCGATATAGAGGCCAATCTGAAAGAGGTAAAAAACAATATCGCCGCGGCTTGCGCCCGTGCAGGGCGCGATCCGGATGAGGTAACGGTGGTGGCGGTAAGCAAGACGCGTTCTATTGAGGAGATCAAGGCCGCCTATGCCTGCGGCGTGCGTCACTTTGGAGAGAACCGCATAGAGGAAGCGGAGGAAAAGGTGCCGCAGCTGCGCGAGGCTTTTGCTGCGGACCCGGCTACTTGGCACATGGTGGGGCACGTGCAGAGTCGCAAGGCCGACCGGGCCCTGGGCTGCTCGGACATCATCCACTCGGTGGAATCGCCACGCCTCATCCGCCGCCTGAATCGCTTTGCCGCCGATAGGTTCGATACTTTGTGTGACCATATCTCATCGTCGACACACAAAGCATCAAAGTTTGATACTTTGTGTGACCATATATCATCGCAGACACACAAAGCATCAAAGACGCGCCGTTTCCCCATTCTGATCGAGGTCAATGTCTCCGGTGAAGAATCCAAATATGGGTGGCCCGCGTGGGATGAGGAGACCCGCGAGAAGCTGGTGGAGCGCGTGCAGATACTGGCCGACAAGGAATATCTGGACGTGCGAGGCTTGATGACCATGGCGCCCTATGTGGAGGATGCAGAGGCGGTGCGCCCCGTCTTTCGCAAGATGCGGGATCTGCGCGCCATGTTGCGAGAGAGAGCGCCCTTTTGCTCCTGGGATGAGCTATCCATGGGCATGACCAACGATTATCAGGTGGCTGTTGAGGAGGGGGCCACCATCGTGCGCATCGGCCGCGCCATCTTTGGTCCCGCAGAATACTTTTGGCAGGAGGCATCTTGATGAATCCACTCGCTGATATGCAGATCGCCTTTGTGGGCGGGGGGACCATGGCAGAGGCCTTTATCCGCGGTCTGTTGGCAAAGGACCTGGTCCCCGCTGAGGCCCTGGCGGCCAGCGATCCGTTGGAGGCGCGCAGGAGCTATCTGTCCAGGGAAGTGGGAATCACCACCAAGGCCTCAAACGCGGAAGCGGTGGCCGGTGCGGATATCATTGTCCTGGCGGTCAAGCCCCAGGTGCTGGACAAGGTATTGAGCGGACTCGAAGGCCAAGTGGCGGAGGAAACGTTGGTGCTCAGTATCGTGGCTGGGGCCCCCATCGCGCTCATCTGTCAGGCCTTGGACATTGCCTCCGCTGTGCGCGTCATGCCCAACACCCCCGGCCAGATCGGCGAGGGCATCTCTGTGTGGATGGCCACGCCGGAGACCTCGGAAACGCAACGCGAACAGGCCCGAGCGATCCTCAGCGCCCTGGGAAAAGAGATACGCGTGGAGAATGAGGACTATCTGGACATGGCCACGGCCCTCAGTGGCTCCGGCCCGGCATACGTATTCCTCTTTATGGAAGCGCTCATCGACGCCGGCGTGCAGATGGGCTTCTCGCATGCTATTGCAAGGGAACTGGCGCTGCAGACCGTGCGAGGTGCGGCCATCTATGCCCAGGAGACGGGAGAGCATATGGCCGTCCTTCGCAATAGGGTGACCTCCCCTGGCGGCACGACGGCGGAGGCGCTTTATCGATTCGAGAAGGGAGGTCTGCGAGCTGTGGTCAGCGAGGCCGTACTGGCCGCCTATCAGAAGGCAAGAGAATTGGGGGAATCATAAACGGGATGCAAGCAATCTGTTTTTTCGTCATAATCTTGGCCCGAGTACTTAACATAGCGATACTGGCACATGTTCTGCTATCCTGGATCCCCCTCGACAGAGATAACCAGCTGGTGAGACTGATCTATGAGATCACCGAACCAATCCTGGGTCCCATTCGGCGCGTCATCCCTCCCTTTGGGGGCCTTGATCTCTCCCCCATGTTCGGTCTCATTCTGGTGGAGATCGTGGAGCGGGTCTTGCTTTCGATCTTGCCCTGTTAATGCAGTCTCACCTGGGGCGAAGCGTTGCTTCGCCATCTCCGCCACTTGAGAACCATGACGGAGCCGACGCGCCGTCACTACGTAGGGCGAAGCGTTTGCTTCGCCCACTCATGCCAATCGAGAACTATGACGGAGCAGACGCTCCGTCGCTACAAGAGTCTCACGTGGGGCTAGGGCCCCCAGTGGGGGGCTTGCTCTAGCATATCGCTCCGGGTCACATTGGTCCGCTGGCCCGAGGCCAGATCCAGGGTGTAGATATCCCATCCCTCCTGCCGGTTGGAGTAGTAGGCAATGCGATCTCCCCACGGCGGCCAGACGGGGCCATGATCGTCCGCGTAGCTATCCTGAGTAAGGTTCCGTAGTTCCGTGCCGTCCACATTGGCGGCATAGATCTCCATATTCCCGTCGCGATAGCTCTCCCACAGTATCTGGTCCCCCTGGGGGGACCAAGCGGGCGACTGATCGGTGGCCTCATCCTGCGTCAGTCGCCTCTGCTCGCTGCCGTCAGAGTTCATAATATAGATATTCAGGTCTCCATCCCGGTCGGAGACGAAGGCCAGTCTCTCGCCATCGGGCGACCACGCAGGCCCATAATCAGTGGCGTTGTTCCGCGTGAGACGCTGCAGGTTCTTGCCGTCCGCATCCATGACATAGATTTCCCAGTTGCCGTCGCGAAGGGAAGCAAAAGCCAATCGCTGCCCATCGGGCGACCAGGCGGGCGTCCAATCGCCGGCCACCTCAAGGGTCACGTTGATCTGCTCATTCCCATCGGCGTTCATGACATAGATTTCCCGGTTTCCATCGCGGTCTGAGACAAAGGCGATGTGACGGCCATCGGGCGACCACACGGGGGATGTATCGTTCACGTTATTGTGCGTCAGCCGAATGGGGTCTGACCCATCGCTGCGCATGCGGTAGATTTCCCACGTATCCTCCGCCTTCTCTTTGGCCATATAGACGATGTTGCCCGGCGCTACCCCCTTTTGCGGTGTGGGCAGCACAGCGGTGGGCGTGCTCACCGCCGCCGTGGCAGCGACGGCGGTGGGAGCGGGTCCTCCTGTCCAAAAGGCGTGCTTCTGCCTTGAGCGCCACAAAAAAGCGATGAGGAACAATAGCATCCCTGCCACACCCCAAAGCAAAAGGGCGACCCAGTCCACGCTCTCCTCGCGCACGGCAAAGCCCCGGTGCACACGTTGCCGTCGATATCCTCTTACCTGCCGCGCTGCCTCCACCACATCCTTTTTCCGCTTCAGCCAGTGGCGAAAGAGATCGTTCTCGAAGCGATAGATATCACCACCCATGCGATCCAGGATGGCAAGAGAGGCCAGTTCTTCCAGGGCGGCCACAATGTTCTCCTCCGGGATTTGAAAGCCAAGCCGGGAGAGGTGCAGCGCTACGTCCGCCGCCGATCCTACCCCATGGTGGCCCAACATCTCGGCAAAGGCGGCAAGCACCAGGCGAGCTAGGGGACCGCCTGCCTGCCACCGCGCCTCGAACAGCGACGCCGCCTCGGTCATGACCTCGTCCACGCACTGTTCCACTTCTGGCGGGCCAACCCACCCCGCCGATGCGCGCTTCTCGAAGAGGATGCGACCGAACAACTGCGCTAGGAATGGTTCGCCCCCGGATAGACGGTGTATGCGCCCAACGGCCGCATAGTCATAGGTCATAGTGCCCTGTACGGGCGCCATGAGGAGTTCGTACGTCTCGTCCCTGTCCAAAGCATCCAACGCCAGGGAGGATACGCCGTCAAGATTGACATCTGGCCTCTCAGCCTGCTCAATGATCAGCAGGAGGGCGAGATTCTCTACTCGCTCCAGAACGGCCAGAAAGGCGCGAAGGGTCTCTTCCCATCCTCGCTTGGAATCGGCGACGGCCAGGGCATCCAGACAGAGCAGATGGGTAGAAAGAGACTGCCCCTGTGATGAGGAAGCATCCGTTGTAGCCGTCAGGCAGGCTGTAAGATAGCGTTGCGCATAGGGTATAGGATCCTGGGCATAGGCGTCGTCATCTGGTGGGTCACATGCCATGGCCCGCGCCGTAGCGACCATGCTCTCCCACAGAAGATCTGCTCCTCGTGGTGGCGCCCACGGCGCACGATGCACCCGGTAGTTTGCCCCCAGGCGCGTGGAGAGTTGGTTTACAAAGGAGGTCTTTCCGATGCTGGGGTGACCATAGAGGAGAAAGAGCCTTTGCCCCGTGTCAAGGCCCTCTCGAACCTGGCGGAAAGAGGCTTCTCGATTCGCAAAGAAATCCCCTGGGGCTAGGGGACGATCCGTCACGTAAGGATTCTTCAAAATGGCGCCTCCGCTCAGCAAGATGAGATCCGTGGATCAAGCGGAGTATAGGATACGGCCGCAGCCATCGCACACAATGACTCGTTCACCCGATCGAATCGCCTGTACCTTGTGGGAGGGGACGCGGACGCGACATATCTGGCACACGCCATCGCTGACGGGCGCCAGGGCCACCCCTTTTTTCTTTTTGCGCAATTCATCATATAGGGACAACACGCCGGGATCGACCTGAGCGCGCAGCATCTCGCGTTTCTCCTTCAGTGTCTCGAGACGCGCTCGCAAGGCCTTGTATCTGGCACGCAAGGACTCTTGCTCGTCGCGCCATTGTTCTTCAAAGGTCTCCAATGCTTCTCGGCCAGAGGCGATGGCTTGCTCCAGTTCATCCACGGTGGTCATCCCTTCCAGGATGCGATCCTCGAGTTCTGAGAGTCGCCTCTGCAAATACGCCAACTCGTCCTGCAGGCTGCTCAGCTCCTTGGAGGAGGTAACCCGCCCTCCGTATAGCTCTTCTTTGACGTCCTCGGTCTTTTCTTCCAGGCTGCCGTACTCCAACTCGGTATTTCGCAGCCTGGTCCGCACCGATGTTAATTCCTCTTGCTGCTGGTGCAGCGTCCTACGCTTATTATCCAGTTCCGATTGGTTCGCAAGCCTCTCCCTCACCGACTTGTATACGCCGGCCTTTTCATCCCACTCTTGATCGGTATCCTGCAACTTGCGAAGCGTTTGCAGCAGGCTCATGCGTGCCCCCTCCAACAGATGGTGGGTAAACACTCCCGTTATTGCCCTCTCGGACGATCCGAGTATAGCATAGGGGTAGTACGTGAGCAAGTGTTTGTCCACCTAGAAACCGTATTCAAGACCTGTAGGATACGGGCCCAGACTTGCGGCAATGGATAGAGCGTATAGAATTCACCATGTTCGGCACACGGAGTGCATACTATGGATCTTGTCCGTTTTATGATCGCGTATTCGGAGACAAGAGGATGATCGCACTGGAAATCCCTGGCATGGGCACAGTGACGTTGAAACACTTGTTGCTGGATGTCAACGGCACCCTGTCTCTGGACGGCGTGCTGCTAGAGGGGGTGGCCGAGCGGCTGGGAAAGCTGTCCGATGAGCTCTCTGTGCACCTGGTCACGGCGGACACGAGGGGCACGGCAAGGGAAATGGCCGACAGGCTGGGTGTGGACTGCCTCAAACTGCGCCGGGGCCAAGAGGCGGAGCAGAAGAAGGTCTACGTCGAAACTTATGATCCCCAATATGTGGTGGCCGTGGGAAACGGCAGCAACGATGCTCTTATGCTGTCGGCGGCCAGGGTGGGCATCATCGTCATGGGCCCAGAGGGTACGTCCACATCGGCGTTCGCTCAGGCCGATGTGGCGACCGCCTCCATCGGTGACGCGCTGGACCTACTGCTCGAGCCGAAGCGGCTCCTTGCCACCCTGCGCCGCTGACGGCCCTGGGTAATTCACGCCAGCGGCATGCTACTCCGATATAGGTGTCACCTCAATGTCATCGCCGGTGATGCCAGGGTACGCCCCCTGTTCGATAAGCGCTTGCGCATCAGGGTGGGCGATCAACCATTTGTTGATGGCAAACAAGAGCCGTCCCTCGCCGACCCTTTCCACCTGGTAGGGCAGAGGCTCGTTTGTGCGCAGGGGCAAATAGACGAGGGTGGCAAATTGCTCGCCATCCCGGATATGAATGGGCGCAAAGTGCAGATTCCACGGCGGGAACTCGACCACGCTGCCCGCGGGCGCGTAAAAGGCTTCCACTTTGCCTGCATTATAGGTTATCTTCTCCCCAAAAGATATATCCTGCACGTGCCCCACGAGAAGCAGGGCGTCGGTGACACACACGTTGACCTCGCTGCCCTTGTGGTACTCTAGAGCGCCCATGCGTAGATTCTGCCCGTAACACCATCCCACCTGCACGGGCATACCTCCAAAGACGCCGTGTTCAATGGCGGTGTTAAAGTCCGCCGGCTCTTCCAGCGTGGGCACAGAAGGTTCATAAACCACATGATCAGCTTGAGGCAGAACGCCCCTGGCGCGGGCAATGACGTCATTGGGGTCGTAACCGTCCAGCAGTCGTCCATAGCGGGCAAAACGCGGATCGCTTACCGACCGTATATCCAGTGCAGGATTTGCGGCTTGCAGTGCATTCAGTATTTCAAGCATCGTCCCCTCCATTCTCTGTCCATAGTATAGAATACAAGTCATGGATCCACACAAGAAAGCCGTGTGGTGCCTGGCGCTTGGCCATGCTCAGATCCTGGCAAAAGTGCCGGGATCCGAACGCCCAACATGGTTTCGGAGTAACCAACAACCCAATTGTAGTCAAAAAGGGCTTGCAGCACAATCGGCGTGCCAACACTTGCGGGGATATTCTTCCTACAATATAATATGGTTCATATATCAGCCTTTCACCACAGGATCGTTGGGAAAGAGTACGTTGGCAAAGCATCGCATCAGGAGGAAACATGGCAAAGAACGAAGAGGAATTCTCGGTTCTTGAACTGCAGGCTCGTTGGGACAAGATCCGCATCGCCAACCTGTACGACGCGCTGGACAAGATGGGCTACCCCAATCAGTGTCTGGATCTGGGCATCCGTCCCTTGTTCCCCCATCAGCACCTAGCCGGCAAGGCGATACCCGTTCGCGGCGGGCGTGACACGCGCACCCGCGAGCAGATGGAGGAGGAGGCCGACGAAAAGGGGACAGCAAGTCTTACCTCCGTCAAGGACCTGGTATTCCCTGGATGCGTCGTGGTCATCGATAGTGGAGGCGAGCCCTGGACCGGCAAGTTCGGAGAGATGACGAGCTGGAACATCCAGCAGGCCGGGGCGAAAGGTTTGGTCATTGATAGCTGCATTCGCGACCGCTTGGGCCTGGAGGTGATCCCCGACTATGTCGTGTGCGCTCGCGGCACCTCTCCTGTGGAATCCTACAGACGCTGGCGTATTCACGAGATGAATACGACTATCGCCCTCCCAGGCACCCTCACCAGCCAGGTGACAGTGAATCCGGGCGACTGGATTGTCGGCGGCGCGGACGGGGTCATCGTCGTGCCCCAAGAGATCTCCATGGAGGCCCTCGTCATGGCCGAGGACATCGAGAAAAGGGAACAGGGCATGCGCGAAGATCTGGCCGCGGGCATGTCCTTTGAGGACGCCTACGAAAAGTGGGGCCGCGCTTAACTGCTCTCTCCAGGCTTGGGAGCGGAAATCTCAAGCCTGGTCTCTGGCGCTAGCGATGCGAGTGTCTTTCCCTCGCCGTGTTGACGAGGCTGTAGATCCTGTCAAAGATAGGCCTCAGTTCCTCTTGCCACGCATCCCAATACTCGGCGACGCGATCGGGCTTTACGAGGCGGATAGCGACGCCGTCCTCTTCCAGTCGTTGTGTGGGACATGGAATCTTGCCCGTTGCCTTGTAGATCCAAAAGACGATCCCTGCCAAAAACGCCAGGGGCGCCAAAATACCCGCCAGCACGCCGCGTCTGAACGGCTTATTCATACTCGCCCTCCGCCACCTCTTCAATAAGCGCCTCTAGCCCCTGAATGGCTGCATTCTTGGTCACAAGCTTTACGCCTCCCTCTCCGGGTAATAACAGCTTCCCCGTCATCAGGTAGAGAAGGTCAAAGGCGGCGAGAGCGGCCACTACGACTGCACCCACCCAGAGGCCGAACAGGTACCTTATCGATCTAGACATACAACACCTCCCACAGACTCTCCCTAAGACTATGATAATGGGCTTGCCGCTACTTATCAAGTAGAAAACAAGCAAGGGCCAGACGCCATCTATTCTCGCAAGCATGGGTCAAGCCAGCGCCGCGCCAACTTGGGCAGGGAGGAAAGGGGGCCCTGGCGGGCTGTACACTTTGGCAGGGAACTAAGGAACATGGGACTGTAGGACTTGGTGAGGATGCGCTTGTCCAACACCACAACGATGCCATAATCCTCTCGACTGCGGATCAGCCGGCCAAAGCCCTGCCGAAAGCTGAGGATAGCGTCGGGCAAATAGTACTCGTTAAAGGGGTTGTCAAAAGTCTCCGCCCGGGCCGCCAGGATCGGATCCGTGGGTACCGAAAAGGGCAGTCGGGCGATGACCAGACAACTCAGCGCCTGCCCCACCACGTCGATCCCCTCCCAGAAACTCCTCGTGCCCATGAGCACTGACTTGGGGGTATTGCGAAAGCGGGACAAGAGCTGACGGCGCGAACCATCAATATACTGCCCAAAGAGGACGATCTCATCCTCCTCCAGCGGCCCGCGAATGGCGCGATAAGTCCTGCGCAGATGGCTGCTGGACGTAAACAGTACCAGTGTTCTCCCCTCCGTGGCCCGGCAAAGGTCGATCAGCGCCTTTTCCACATGTTCTTGATAATGAGGTTGGTTGGGTTCAGGGATATCCTTGGGCACGTAGAGGAGGAGGGACTTTTCGAAATCAAAGGGCGATTCCAAGGCCAACTCGACGGGGTCCTCCAGCCCCAGTCGGTCCTCTATGAAGTGAAAGCTCCGGGCCGTGCGCAGGGTGGCTGAGGTGAGGATTACACAATCCTTTTCGGCGAACAATTTGTCCCTGAGCAGGACTCCCACGTGGAGGGGCGCGCTATGAAGTACGATCTCGTCATCGTATCTAGAGCGTGAGACCCAATAGACCCCGTTGTCCTCGGGTTCCATCAATATCTGGTACAGGCCCTCCCATATCTCTGTACCACGCCGCAGGTACGCTCTGAGTGACTGCAATACCTCGTCGCGCTCCTCTTCCTCGCCAAAACTCGCGCCCTCGATGCGTTCGATAAGCTGCCCCAGGCCATTGAGAACCTCCATGACAGGCACGGAAAAGTTCTCCCAGGCGATCTCGACCTTCGTCCAGCCAGGTTGGAACCTGAACCCCGACGTAATGCGTTCCCGCTGATCATAGCGTCCGGTGCCAGAGCCGTCGGTATGATCCTCCAGGAACTCGGAGAGCGTATCGAACAGGGCGTGCAGGGTTCGTTTGGCCTCCCTCACGCGAGAGCGTAAGGTTTCAATGAGCGAGGTAATGGCCTCCCGTTTGGGATCCTCGACACCGATGTTCCCAAAAAGCACGGGGACATCGGCCAGTACGCCGCCGGGGGCCTCGTTCGTTTCGTAGGAAATGCCGGACAGAAAATTGCGCACATCGCGATGCCCGGCGTGAAAGCTGAACTGCGAGGTGGCGCGTTCCTCAAGGTGGTGAGCCTCATCGACGATGACATAATCATAATCGGGCAGGATGTGGCTCTCCAGGGCCAGATCGGTCAGCAGCAGGGCGTGATTGACGATGACGAGGTGGGCGCGCTCGGCCTTTTCGCGGGCGCGATAGAAAAAGCACTGTCCCGACTGCCGAAAGGGACAGCGGTCGCGCAGACAGGTCTCCGATGACGCCTGAATGTCCTGCCACACTTTCCACTCCTCGTTAATAAGCAGAAGCTCGGCGCGGTCGCCCGTCTTTGTCTTGGGCAGCCAGGCCAAGACCTTGGCCAGGACGCGGGTCTCATCTATGGAAAGCTGCCGCGAACGGCGAAAGCTGTTCAAACGACGCAAACATATATAGTTTCCCCGACCTTTGAGAATAGCCGCCCGAAAGGGCATAGGCAGAATCCCTTGCAGATCGGGTATGTCCTTGTTGAATAGCTGATCCTGCAAGTTGATGGTGTTGGACGAGATGACCACGCGCCGGCCATTCTGTGTGGCAAAGTGGATGGCGGGCAGAAGATAGGCTATCGATTTCCCCGTTCCTGCTCCGGCCTCGACCAGCAGATGGGTTGGCATATTGAACGCTTGTATCACGCCTCTGAGCATCTCGATCTGTTCGGCTCGATGTTCGTAGCCGGCGAACGCATGCGCGAAACCCCCATCGGGGGACATGAATTCCACGAGGGCCTCCTCATCAATGGGCGTGATGGTGGAGGTGGGTTCCAGAGGGGGTATCTCTTGCGCCTCGGAGGGTTGCAGAGATAGACTGGCCGGCGTGGCCGGATATCCCCTGGGGGGCACACGCCCTCGTTCACGCTGTTCAGCCAGAACGTCATTGAATACCCGAAGCAGGGGCCAGTCGCTGTTTCGTGAAAGGCGAGTGATCTCGCGTAAGGTGGCCGTATCCCATTGGGACATCTTCTCAATGAGGGCCAAAAAGAGGTCCTTGGTGGCCATGGCGTCGGCGAGGGCGCGATGCTCGCGGGACAGTTCGATGTCCAAAAAGTCCGATAGGTTCCCCAGGCTGTAGCGGTTGACCTCCGGGAGCAAAATCGTGGCCAATTCGAAGGTATCGATGGCCAGATTGTCCAAAAAAAGTCCATGACGATTGATGAAATCCAGGTCCGTCTGGACGCTGTGCCCGATGAGGGGGTAGTTCCCGGCAAAGGAAAGTATCTCCCCCTTGAGCGATCCAATGGAAGGGGCATCTGCCACGTCGGACTCCGAGATGCCGACGAGTTGCTCGATTTTGAAGGGGATAGAACGATGGGGGTTGACCAGGCTGGAAAAGGTATCCAGGACCTTGTCCCCTTTGAATTTGACCATGCCTATCTCTGTGATGGCATCGCGTTGGGGATCCAGGCCCGTGAGCTCCAAATCAAGTGCCACGTACGTACGAGGCATCTTTCTCCGTTCCTAGGTGTAAGGTTACCTTTACCATTATACCCGCAAATACGCCTCACTCAAAAGAAAAAGGGGCTATTTCGAGCGTCATCTTCTCCATCATCGTACTGATGCTCACGAAGACAGCACTCTCCTTGGAGAGTGTGGAAGAAAAGGACCCGAAAAGGCGGAGCCCCTTAACCGAAGCCAAACACACTCACAAGGGCATATCATAGAAGGGGGAAGGGCCAGAAAATCCAAGCCTAGCCGCAGGCGGACTTGTTTCACGCCATGATACGTTCATATTCGGGTGCCGACCGCCTACCGCATCACGATCTGTACCTCTGGGCGATCGATATAGTAGAGCACAATCGCTGAGAGGATGATGGAGAGCAGCGAGGTGCTGACCATCCAGATGTTCAGAATGGCATCCCCGTCTTGCACGGTTACGGCGTTGCTGATCAGAACCAGCAGACGCACGATGACGTTGAACCCCTGCACGAAGATGGTGGCCAGGCGGCTCCACTCCCGGCCCCGCACCAGGCTAACCCCCAGCAGGACAAAAAGAGGCACGAGGAACAGCCAAACGAGGAAACTGATGCTCGTGAACGTGCTAGGAGGGAGCATCAGGGGTGGAATGAACTGGAATAGGGCAACCAACATAAGACCACGTGGAACTTGATTATCCATAATCTCTCCATCTCTTACATGTCCCCGCGATTATACGCGGTTCGCAGGAGCATGTCAAAGGAAATGACGGAATGCTCACATGCCAACGCTGAGCAGTTCCCGGATATCAAGAAGAGCGGCGTGATGGCGAATGCGTCTTGGCCCTTTTATGTCCACTAGAACTTTCTCCGGCTTAACGAAGTCGGGTTTTGTGTGTTTTATAATCGAAAATTGGCAAAAGGTATAGAGTGCGCTACTGTATTGCCATTCGAGGGAAGCGGAGCAAGTTTCATGTTTTGGCAGATGCATGATCCAATGGGAAGCGCATACGTCCGTATGCTGATCCAGGGGTGGAGTGTGCCTGCGCCCACTTGACGCCGTCTCCAGTCACAAGGATAATGATAACTGGAACATGAGAATCAATCGGGCGGTCGATGCTGAAGGAGGAAACCCGATGCCATCACAAAACCGCAGACAGAAGGTCGCCGTGGTCACTGATAGCGCCGTCTGCCTGCCCCTCTTATCCAGGAATATGACATTCACATTATCCCCTATCAACTCATATGGGATGGGAAGGTCTACCTCGATCTGGAGGATATGATGCCGTCCGAATTCTTCGAGCGGTTCGGCCGGGATGGGAACTATCCCACCACCGCCCAGCCTTTGCCAAAGAGCTTTGCTGATACGTATGAGCGGGTCGCCCAGCAGGCGGACAGCATCCTCTCCATCCACGTACCTGAAACCTTGACCACTACCATTCAGGTGGCGCGTTTGATGGCCCAGGAGGCGCCCATTCCTGTCCACGTTATGAGCGCAGGGACGGCGGCGGCCGCCCAGGGCTTTGTCGTTCTGGCCGCGGCAAGGGCCGCCAAGGCCGGAGCGGACTTGACACAGGTCATCGCAGTGGCCCAAGATTACATTCAACGGGTGGGCATGTACCTTATCCTGGAGACGTTGGAACACTTGCACCGTGGCGGAAGGATTGGCCATGCTGCCGCTCTCTTCGGAACGCGCCTGCGTATACAGCCTATCATAGAATTGAAGAAAGGCCGAGTGCACGTGACGGCGGTGGTGCGAAATCGCGAGAGGGCCAAGGAACGCATGCTGGACGAGGTGGAGCGGCACGTGGGCTCCCAGCCCATAGGGGCTTCCGTGTTCCACGCCAACGCGCTTAAAGAGGCCCAGGAGCTGGCCCAACGGGTGCAGCAGCGGTTCCGATGCGAGGAACTCTATATCGTGGAGTTCACCCCCGTCATGGGTGCCCACACGGGACCCGGCGTCCTGGGGGTGGCATTCTATCCGCGAGAGGTATGAGATAGACGAAAGGGCACTGGTTGGGACTACCCCAGATCCGACACTGAGAAAAGACTCCTAAGAGCCTATCCGAAAAATCGATACTATGGCAAACTTGGGGCTGTAATGTCATACGTAGCAGGAGAGAGAAATGACCAATGACGATTTGGGTGTAGGCCCTGAGTATCAGACAGTACAGTCCACGACCGCTTTCAGGAGTGGCGCGAGGCGGGGGTCTTTGAGCGGATCTGGCGGGCAGGAGTGACGATGTACGATGAGCTGAAAGGTATCTGTTCGAAAAGCTCCAAGTTAAAACTGAGTTGAAGAACTTTTACTTCACATCGGCCTTTTTACAGGGATTTGGGGGGCTTGGCCCAAAAGCGCTTGCCAACTAAGGCCAAAAAGACGTACGGAGCATGGACCATGGCGCTCGCCCAGTCACTGAAGGGCCCTCTTGCAGGGGGTCAACGCTAGCAAAAAGGGTATAGGAAAACCTCCTATACCCTCTATTCATGGACGTCTAAACAAGAGACCCCTGCGAGCTCGAAGCGCTCAGGTGTACGCACCACCTCCACGTGCGTGTTCGGCAGTGTAGGGTAGCATGGCCAAATGTCGGGCTCGCTTGACCGCTCTCGTCAACATCCGCTGGTGTTTGGCGCACGTGCCCGTTCTGCTCCGCCCCAGAATCCGTCCACTCTCGGTCACGTACTTGCTTATCAGATCGATATCCTTATAGTCAATGTGCTCTATCCCCTCCGCGCAGAACTCGCAGAACCTCCTATTGTGGCGCGTGTAGGAGGACTCCCGCTGTGGACGACGGCTCGGCCTTGAGCGGCCTTCTCTTTCCTCTTGATTATCAGCCAAAATAACAACCTCCCTCTCTTTGATCAAATGCCCAGCGGCATTCCGCTGCGCCTTTGTCTATTCCTCCTCATCTAGTCGGATCAACAGATAACGAAGTATATCTTCCCTCAGGTTCAGTTCGTGCTCGACCCCGGCAACAGCCGATGGTTCCAGGTCGGCGTGAACGAGAACATAGTATCCCTCCCATAGGTTGCGAATAGCGTACGCCAACCGCCGCCGCCCCATGTGATCGACGTCGACGACGTTGCCGCCGGCCTCGGTTACGAACCCTTTTACGTCGTCGACCACCCCCTGCAGTCCTTCCTCTTCAAGGCTAGGATGAGCGATGAAAACTAGCTCATAGGTGCGCAAGATTGTTGCCTCCTCTCTGTGGGATTGCCCTCGGACACGCTGATCCGCTTCAGGCAATGTGCGGATACTTGCCCAAGAGCAGAAAGGTTCCCTAAAAAGAATTTATATCCTCAAAAGCATGGCGTATTATATCATCGAAGTGGAAAGAAGCCAAAAAGTAGAGGATGAGCGGCCTTACGCCCCTCGCACTTTGCGCGCCAAATAGTAACCTACGCCCCACTTGGTCACGATATACTCGGGCCTGTGAGGGTCGCGCTCAATCTTTTTGCGTAGTCTGTGAACGCAAAGGTTGAGGCTCGTGGAGGAGACGCGCTCCGCCCCAGCACCCCAGATGGCATTGCGCAGTTCCTGTCGGTTGACCACGCCACCGTCATGGCGTATCAGGCAACGCAAAAGACGGTATTCGTTCTCGGTCAACTTGACTCTTTGCTCTCTGATGATAATGGAACGGGAGACGGGATCGATGACGGGGATCTCTTGTGCATCGGCTTTGCTCCACTGCCAGTAGCGCCGCCAGTGGGCTTTTACACGCGCCAGCAGTTCTCTATTCCTATAGGGTTCACAGAGGCAATCGTCGGCACCAAGGCGCAGCACCCGCACGGCAAAGTCTTTGCCGCCATGGTCAATCGGCAGCACCAGGATGGGCACGTCGACCGTGTTGCGCAGGTGGACAAAAACCTCCTCTGCATCGGCGGAATCGGAAGGCCAATAATAAAGCACCAACTCTGGCATGAATCTATAAGCCGCCACGGGGGCCTGGGGGCCCAAGAGCACGCCCTTGATCTCATAGCCCGCTTGGCGCAGCAACTCTGGCACATCCCCCCTGAGCGGGTCCCGATCGGCGACGATGACGAGGCGTCCTTTCATTGTTTGGGAGCATCCTTATGCACCTAGTTTCCACATAAGGAGTATAGCCCCTCAAGGTATCGATATGGTATACAACAAGTTACAAATCGGTTACTCTTTTGCTTGCGCTGAGGCTGAGGAAATGGCCATGGGCGGAAGGCTATAGGCGTGGGCTTGAGGACTTGTCTGTTGGTGCGAAAAGCAACGTCGCGCTGGACCGCGTTAGCCCAGTCCGATCTCTGTCACGTCGCCGGCCAAGGCGTCGAAGAGGAGCATCCGCTGCCGCAGTAGCTCTCCCTGATTTAGCAGGATCTTGACCACCTCCTGGCTCTGCCAGGCAGAGATCATCATGGGAGTGGCGGAGGGATTCCCCAGCTCGGTCTCGACGCCCCGCTCAACGGTTGGCTGCCGACCGTATATGGCTTCCAGGCCCGGATCGCCTGGAAATACGGTGGTGATCTGGCCCGTATAACCAGCAATAGCCCCGTGCACCAGGGGAATCTGGCAGGCGCTTGCCACCTTCTGCAACTGAAGACGGGCTGGCACGGTGTCCAGCGCATCCACGACCACGTCGGCGTCGGCGATCAAATCTGCTGCATTCGCCTCCTCGAGCCATGTCTCTTTCGGCGTGACCTCAACCGCGCCATTGACGCTCGCCACGCGCTCCGCCAGACAGGTGACCTTTGGCTTCCCTACCGTATCCTCCGTGCAGCCCAGTTGCCTATTGAGGTTGTTCTCCTCAAAGCGGTCGCCGTCGATGAGGATCAGATGGCCTATGCCCATGCGCGCCAGGGTCTCGACGACCCAGCCACCAAGCCCTCCTACACCGACCACGGCCACGGTGGCCTGAAGAAGTCGCGCCTGACCATCCCAACCGACCGTGCCAAAGTTCCGATGATAACGCTCGGGAAGGACGCGCATTTGGAGGGCGAGCAACTCGACCTCCAGGATTGTGCATCCGGCCTCTTTCGCCAACTGGCGCGTTCTCGCCAGTGAGAGCAAGGGAAGTGTTGCCCCTGTCATCTCCTGCTCGTCGCGGTGCTGTGCCAACGCAGTGCGCAAAATGGCTTTGGCGTCCTCGCTGATCATGTCTACCCCCTTTTGCGTTAATGATCAATTACAAGGTTGTCGCACCGTTCCGTGTGCCGACGTCCCACTGCTGGCATACCGGACAATAATACGTTCCCCGTCCCGCCACCTTGTCGCGTTCGATGGCCTGGCCGCAAAGTTGCTCCACGAATTCTTGCACATCGGGCCTATCGATGGAGCGGCGCCAACGCACCCTCACGTCCCGTATCATTTCCCGCGCGATCTGCCGACGTAGGCCCTGTACAATGATCTCCACTTCGGGCATCTCTGGCATCAGAGGCTTGCCAACGTCACGGATACTTTTTTGCTCTGGAATCCAGAACCGCGCCCCCAAAGAGGAGGGCCATCCCGTCCAGAAGGTAGGGACACAGCGCCCTCGCTATTGCCCTTCCCTCTTCTTTTGGTTGTGGCGAGGGGCGTTCTGTGGGCTTTGGGCGAGGCTCCAGCCCAAGACTCTCACGCCAGCGGTCGTCTAGCCCTTGGACCCCAAACCCATAGGTGCGCTGCAGGGCCTCCTCCTGGCCCATGCCCGTGGAAAAGAGGTGTAAGAGCTGCCGCATTCGCTCCCGGCCATATTCGTCAAGGAGAAAGCGGGCAATGCTGTAAACTTCTCCATAGAACAAATCGACCTCGCTGGCGCGTCCTGGGTAGCTGCTCATAGAACGGACCGAGAGCAGATCATCTCCTCGGATGGCCCTGTCCAACGCCCGGCGATTGTCCGCCGGGAGCTCTCCCTCGGCATACATGGCCAATCCCTCGTCCAGCCAGCGCGGCAGATGAGTGTAGGGATTGTCGGTGCTCATGCCCACCACGATATGGCTGAGCTCATGGGCCATGGTCGATTCCACGTCGCGATGGGGTCCCAGCAGCAAGAGCGTCTTCTCGCCGACCGCCAGGCCCAGGGTCATCACCTGCGCGTCGTATCCCTCACTACGGGGCGAGATGGCGCGCTGCATATCCTGTCGGTTGTTATATACGTATATGTTTATGCGCCTCTGAACCGTCACGCCCACCTCCTGCTCCAGGCGGGAGAGCGCATCTCCTGCGCGGTGCAAAAGCCATTCGGCCCGCGATTCGCCGTTGCCGTACCAATAAAGATCCACGCGTTGGCCCGAAATCTTGTGCCAGCGATGGTGGTTGTCCGTATAGGACAAATACCTGGTGGCCGTTCGAAAAGAGCTCTTCGCCGTGTGCAGTTCCCACCAGATGCGAAAATTCGTCCCAGGCGCGAACTGGCCCGGGTCCAGGGGTTCTGTGTGCTCCACGTGCACGCGCTTGCCGGGCGAAAAAGAGGGGTAGATGCGCCTGACAAGAGGTTCATCCACCTGGCCGTAAAAGAGGATGGCCTCCGTGATGGATTCTTCGGCCTCGGCTTCTATGTTGAACTTGAGGAATTCAGAAAAGACATGGTCGTTCTCTGTGGAGAGTACGTGCACGGGGGTCGCGGCGGATACCGAGGGAATAGCAAAGAGGAAGACTATGAGGGCGAGAACGGCGCGCCATTGAGGGGAGAGAATTTTGTTCCCTCTTATACGATTACGGCTCCATCTATTCCAGCTCTTCCACCGACACATCGACGTACTTGTCCCCCTCCTCAATGAGCATAATAGGTATCCCGTCCTTTATGGGATACTTGCGGCGGCATCCGGGATTCTGGCACACGAGCCACTTGTCAGCAACGAGTTCCACGCGCGTCTTGCAGGCTGGACAGGCCAGAATAGCCAACAGATCCTCGCTCAGCATCTATTGTCCCCCCACACATCTGAGAACGTCTGGTGTCAACGAACATAGGATAGATGATGAGGGACGCTCTGTCAATAACGGAAGGGGGACAGAAAAGCAAGTGAAAGCCTCCTCACCCCTCATCAAGGCCAAGTGCCTCCAGCAGGCCCTCCTCCACGTGGGCCGCTGCAGCGTCCTGAAGTTGGGCCGTCAGACCGCTGTCCACCACCAACGCGTGGCCGGTGACGAAGGAGGCATCGCTATATTCTATCCCCTACCGCCACGCAGCGTCAAACGAAAAGAGGGCTATTTGTGTTGACACTCGCGGTGAATCAAGGCATAATAAACGGTACCTTTTATACATGCTTCCCTGAGGGTTACATGGTGGACCTCACGCTCAGCGGACAACAGAGAAAGGCCGAGGAGTTGGTGCGCGCGGGCGAACTGGAGGCCGCCGGAAGGCTATGCCAGCGCATACTGGCATGCTATCCCAAGTATATCGGGGCCTACAGCGTCCTGGCGCAGGTGTGTCTGCAGGCGGGTGAGCACGACATGGCGGAGAATCTCTTTTTGCGCGTGCTGGGCGCGGATCCCGAGCGCGCCTCCCCCTATGCCAGCCTGGGGGCGATCTATGAGGAGCGAGGCCTGCGGGACGAGGCCATATGGCAGTTGGAGCGGGCTACAGAGCTCTCTCCCACCAACGAGGCCATGCGCGCGGCCCTGTACGACCTCTATGACCAGTGCGACGCGGCCTACAGGGCCGACATGGGGATGACCCGCGCTACCCTAGCACGGACCTATCTGCACGGCGGTCTCTATGCCAAGGCCATCGGCGAGTTAAGAGAGATCGTGGCTGACAAACCATACCGCTTCGACCTAAGGGTCGCTCTAGCCGAGGCGCTGTGGCTGGATCGTCGCCGCGAGGAGGCGGAAACCATCTGTGAGGGCCTCCTGAAGGAGCTGCCCTATTGCTTGAAGCCCAATCTCATCCTGGGCCAGATACGATTCAACACGGAAGCGGATGACGAGGCCCGCGCCATGCTCCAAAAGGCGCAGGCCCTGGATCCAGAGAACCGAGTGGCCCAGGCCCTCCTGGGGCCCGACTCACCGCTGCCGCTGCGCAAGGCGCGGCTGCCCTTTGGGGAGGAGAACGCATCCTGGGACCCACCCTTCTACCTGCTGGAGAGCGAAGAAGAGGCCGAGCCGCTCACCATAGAGGGCTCGGCATGGCAACTGCCCACGCGTGAGGAGGCGGACATCCTGCGTCTTTTGGAAGGTGTTTCTGTACGCGAACTGGACGGGGAGGGTGAGCCAGAGGAGGAGGTACCCGAAAAGGAGGCTGTGCTGGTGGGACTATCGTGGGTAAGCGAAGGACGCAAATACCTGGCTAAGCACCCTGGTGACGATGCTGCGCGATTGGATCTGGCGCGCAAGCTGGGTAGCATGGACAGGATCGATGAGGCCCTGGATCAGTATGGCCAGTTGCTGCAACAGGATGACGAGGCGCTGCTCCTGCACGTCATAGAAGATCTCACATTGCTAAATAGCTGGCATTCAGGTCACCAAGCGCTGATGACCATGCTCTCGGAGGCGAGGCGGCGCCTCGAAAACCTTGAGCCAAGTGAATAGGAAGCACCGTCCCGATTCCAGCGAGCTTTTCCCAACACTATCAAGCCCCTAAGAGTCCGATGGGAGTTCCTCATTTTCGCCGTCAAAAACGCACACGGCTCGGATAGAAACGAACTTTTGTTCTACAAGACCTTTAGCGTCTCGCTCTCTTGGTAGAAGGGCGTAGAGAGGCATTATGGGCCCCGCAAAGGGGCCCTTACATCGTATATGGAACACTGAAGCCGCACAGGAGGTATGATACAGATCCATGGAAAGAACACTGATCATCGTGAAACCGGACGCCGTACAGCGAGGACTCGTGGGAGAGATCGTTTCTCGCTTCGAAAGGCGCGGGCTCAAGATTGCGGGTATGAAAATGATGCAGATTGACGAGCCACTGGCACGGCAACATTATAGCATACACCAGGGAAAGCCTTTCTTCGAGGGACTCATCAAATATATAACCTCTTCGCCCGTCGTGGTGATGGTCCTGGAAGGCAACGACGTCATACAGATCGTGCGGCGTACCATGGGAGCAACCAATCCAGCCGAGGCTGCTGCAGGCACCATCCGCGCCGACTATGGACTGGAGATCGGGCGGAACTTGGTGCACGGCTCCGACGCTCCCGAGACCGCGGCGCGAGAGGTCGCCCTCTTTTTCGACGACGACGAACTCACTTCCTGGAAGCGCGATGTCGATCCATGGGTGTTCGAATAGGATTCTGTCCGCAAAGCGAGAGCCCGGACGGGCTCTCGCTTGCCCTTTGCTACGCGATGCGCACCACGGTGCGCGCCTCGCTCCACAGCTCTTCCAGACGATAACGGTTGCGCTGTCGCTCCGAAAACAGATGGACCACGGTGCCACCATAATCCATCAACACCCACCCCGCATCCGCTTCTCCCTCCACGGAAAGGGGCAGCGTGGCGTATTCCTCCTTAATCTTCTGACGCACGTTATTGGCCAGCGCCCGTATCTGTCGCTCGCTGTTGCCTGTAGCGATGACGAAATAGTCGGCTATGATGGTGATCCCGGAAAGATCCAACAGCAGAACGTCAGTGCCCATTCCCTCCGTAAGGATGTCGACGATGGATCTGGCTATCTCGACTGGTTCCAGTGTCTCCCTCCTGCAGCCTATCAAAAAGCAGTCCCTACCACCCAAAGTATACCACGCTGCGCACGCGGTGTAAACAGGGTCGAGCGTCGTTCCGCCTCCCGTGGCTGTTGCCCAGTTGCTCCGCACGCATTTCACGGCGACGGTGAGCTGACACGTGAGGGGGTTACGAGGCGAAGGGGGGCTCCAACAACAACCGCTTGACCTCCAGGGCGAGGCGCCGCGGGCTAAAGGGCTTGCGGAAAAACCGCAGGACGCCAAGTTGCTGGCTGCGCTCCCGACTTTCGGCATCCTGCCTGGCAGTTAACACTACGACGGGCGTGTCCCAGGTAACGACGTCCTGGCGCAGTCGCTCCAGCACCTCCAGCCCATCGATATCCGGCATGAGGAGATCGAGGATGATAAGAAAGGGACGTGATTCTCGGGCAAGTTCCAGGCCTCGATAGCCGCTCTCTGCCGTGATGACCTCAAACTCTTCCTTTTCCAACCGACTTTGTAGCGCCTTGAGGGTGTAATCGTCGTCTTCGATAATGAGAATCTTTGACACGCGGCTGCTCCCAAAATGCCAGGATAGTCTACACACCTCCCATCATACCACACCAAGGTTTCAGTAGGGTTACAAATAGGTATCAGAATTATTACTCTTTTCGCCAGGTGGCTGGCGGTCAGATCTCGGGCGTTCTGTAGAGTACCTTGCCATCCACGCGGATCTCCACATCCACCAGGTATTGTTGCAGCGTCCGGGGGGCGGGGGTCATGCCCAGTCCCGGCGTTTCGGGAAGATGCACGCAGCCCTCATCGTCGGCTAGGACCTTTTCCTGCGTCAGTTCCCTGGCCATGGCGCTGGGCTCGACAGGATATTCACATATCACGTCATTTTCCAACCCCGCAAAGGGTTGCAGAGAGGCACTCAGGGCCAGATGGGTCGTGAAGGTGTGGTTCACGTAGGTCAGGCCCCGGGCCTGGGCATAGTCGGCCACCCGCTTCCCCTGGCTGATGCCCCCTATGCGCCCGGCATCGATCTGGATATAACCCAGTCCGGCCCGATCGATCATGCGCTGGGCCATATAGTAGTTGTGGCAGCCCTCGCCCCCGGCCAAGCCCACCTCATCACACAGGGCCGACAGGCGCTTGTAGGCCCCCAGAGCCTCGGAGGTAAAGGGCTCCTCCAGCCAGGTGACGTCGCACGCCTCCAGGGCCTCGATGCGGAGGGCGGCGGCCTCCACGTCCTCGCCCCAAACCGTCCCCGCGTCCACCAGCAGGATACCCTCAGGCCCCAGCCCCTCGCGGGCGGCGTGGAGATGTTCCGCATCCTGCGCTGGCGTCTCCCTGCCAAAGGGCCCCCAGCCGAACTTGGTGGCGCGATAGCCCTCACGCCTTACGCGACGGGCTTTCTCCCAGGTCTCCTGCGGCGTATCGCCGAACAGCTGGGAGGCATAGGGAATCTTGGGGTAGGCCCTGTCATAGCCCAGCAGCTCATAGACGGGCGCCTGCAGCCGCTTGCCCAACAAGTCCCACATGGCGATGTCGATCCCTGAGAGGGTATGGTCGGTCTGCAACAGGTCCAGGCTATTCTCGCGCACCAGGTTGCCGATGCGGCGAATATCCTCCACGTCGTTCAACGCCTGGCCCAGGACGGAATCCCGCACCGGCTTGCAGACGGCGTGGGACATGGGGCAGACGAAACTAGCGATGGAAGTCAAGGGAGACGCGTCGCACTCGCCCCAGCCCACATACTCGCCCGCACGCAGCCGCACCAACAGAGCGTCCTGGCTGCCATCAGCGATGTCCCGTATTTCGGGCATGGAGAGATAGAACAGATCTACCGATTCGATGCGCATGATAAGCCCTCCTTAGACAATGTGGAATTCCTCTTCATTATAGATGAGGATATGGGCAAGTCACAATGGGGATACAAATTGCCTTGCCTCACCCGTATGCCATTGTAGGGCGAGGCGGTGCCCGCCGCAGATAGGCGGGGTGAGGCAAATACGACCGAATGGTGCGAACGGTTTCCAGACCTACGCCAGCCGCGCAACGCCCCAAAGAGGCAGGGCTGCTTGCCGTCCCCACCACACAGACATAAAGTGCCTGTGCTACCAAGTTGCGCCCGTTGAAACGGGCTTCTGAGGTCTTGGCAGGCGCCCGCGCCCTACGTGCTGGCGAGGTGGTTGTAAGAGCGTGCATTTTTGCTATACAAAACCGCCAAAGGAAACCGCTTGGCGGTTTCCTCCGCTGCGTAGCCGACTACGAAGGGGACTCTAATCGCTCCGTGTGCGCCTGGGCATAGTCGCAGTCCCTGGCCAGCGGGCAAGCGTGACACTGGGGGTCGCGAGCCGTACAGAGGGTTCTGCCGTGCCGGATGAGGTTGAGGTGCAAGGCATAGTAGATATCCTGCGGGACGGTTGCTTCCAAGAGCGTGTGGGCTTTTTCTGTGCTGGTGTCCTCGGGGATCAGGCCCAGTCGCTCCGTCACGCGGTGCACGTGGGTGTCCACGGGGAAGGCAGGCTCGTGCAGGGAGAAGAGGAGCACGCAGGCTGCCGTCTTGGGGCCCACGCCATGAAGCGAGAGGAGATAATCGCGAGCCTCCTCCACCTCCATCTCATCCAGAAAGCCCAACGAGAGAGCGCCTCGTTCCTCCTGCAGCTCTTCGAGGATACGCTGAATGCGCTTGGCCTTGACGTTGGCCAGGCCTCCCACGCGGATGGCGTCGGCCACCTCGGAGGTGTCAGCGTCCAGCACCTTTTCCCAGTGGGGGAAGCGCTCCCGTAGCGATTCATAGGCCCGGCCAGAGTTCGTATCCGACGTGTTCTGCGAGAGGATGGTCACCACCAACTCGTCCAGGGGATCCCGCTGCTGCTTGCGTTGGGGCTCCCCATAGTAATCGAGCAGCTTCTCGTGGATGGTCAGAACGCATTCCTCCGTGGCGAGCATTGTCTCTTCGGCCATGCACTCCTCAATGAATTGAAAAACTATCGAACCCTTTGGGCCATTTTCGACGGCATACTCGGGGGTACATCCAAACTACATTTGGGCCAGATACAGTGTAGAACGTATGATCAAAAAGGACGCGATCACGACGTTACGATGTACGATAGATCCGACTACCCCTTTGCCTTACCGGGTAACCCTTATCAACACGAAGACAACATACGAAATCATGGCAAAAGAACACAACAAGGCTGAGACAGGCGTTGACCAGGCGATACCCCAGAGAGCGGGCTACCTTGAGCACGTGGGCTAGAATCCTCAGCGCCGCCACAAAGACGAACACGGCAATGAGAACCGCCTTGGGCAGATCGAATGCGTGTTCCATATCTCACCCCTCCCGCCAATGATCCAGCGTCGCCAGGATCTCGTCCCATTGCTCTTGAGACACCTCCTCGTCAGGCCAAGGATTGAAGCCAAGACTCTGATAGGTGGCCAGGGCGGGCATGCGCCAGGGCTGGGTGCCCAGCATGGCCCGTTCGAATCCTCGCTCCCGCAGGCGATGGAGGGTGGCCACCACGATAGCCTTGCCTAGGCCCTTGCCCCGCTCCTTGCGCACCACGCCCACCCAGTGCACCATGCCCCACTCCTGACCTCCCTTATCCCGGTGCCAGGCCGCGGCCGCCGCCACCGGGCGCTCTCCCTTCCAGATGATCTGGATATGCGCGGGATCGTACTGGGGATCGTTGGTAAAGGTCTCTTTGAACCATTTCTCGTCGGCCTCCCCGGAAAAGTTGGAGCCGTTCATCACCTCCAAGTACGCCCACACCTCGTCGTCCTCCATGGGCCGGCAGGTGTACCCGTCCGGCAGGCCGAGGGGCGGCAGGTCACGCAGATCATCGCGGCGCATGTTGATAAGTTGGTCGCGATTCTTTTCCGTGGCGAATATCTCGTAGGAACAGGTGGGGCCCACAAACTCGACGGGAACCTTGGGGAACTGCTTACCCAGATAGTCGGCCAGTCTCCGCAGGCCGGGTATCTCCGAGGTCATGTGGTTGACGATGATCATGGGCACGCCCAAGTCGGCCACCCAGGCCGCATCGCGCCAGAGGGTGGTGCCGTCGTCGCTGGTCAGCACGGCGTCGGCGCCCAAATCCACCATACGGCGCACGTCGGTGATGGCGCCGGTGCCCACGGCCAGATGATGGACCATCTCCCAGCGGGTGCCCACGAACTGCACCATCTGCTCCCCCAAAGGCTTCACCTGCTGCGCTATACGATGGGCCAGCTCCCAGGCCGTGGTGGTGGGCATCTCGTGCAGGTTATAGTATTTGATCGTCCTAACAGGATCGCCCAGCCCCAGGAAGTCGCTCCAGGCATCAACCACCCCCAGTTCGGGATAGACGTCCCACACGTCGTGGCAGCGGTAGACGACCATGCCCGTGCGCTCCAGGAATTCCATCTTTTGCCGGGCCGGCGCCGTGGCCCTGAGGGCCTCGTCATCGTCCATGTGGCTGTAAAAGGTGGGCTCGTGGGTGACAAAGAGGTTACAGCCTTTCTCATGGGCCTCCTCCAGCGCCGACTGCAGCGACTGCCAGCCTACGGCGATGCCCTCCACCTCCGTGTTGGGATCGCCGTACTTGAAGCCATCGCAGGTGTGCTCCCAGTCCACCCACGTGCCCACGGAACGCATGTGGACATCGATGTCGCGTGCCTTCACCGTCATACCTTTCCTTCAGTCGATCTGTTTCGTAACACTATATCCCCCGTCGAGCAAAAGTCAACACTGAGGAGACGTCAGAATGGGCAAAATTCTTACCGGAGGATATCATTAAGGTGCAGAATGAGAGTGCCTGAGGAGTGTACATGGATCCTCTTTACCATCTGATGACCACTGCCGTGCTACTGGATCACAAGCCGGCCACGCTGCTCGGCGCCATAGCGCCCGATTTGCCGTGGTACGTGCTCTATCCTGCATGGCTCGTCTCCAGGGGCCAGCTGGCGTCCACTCTGCGCAGCAGCGAATGGCCCTTGCCGCCCCACTGGATGCGCGAGATACACTATGCCAGCCACAGCTTGCTGACCGTGGCCGCCGTGTGGGCTTTTTCGCGCTCGCGGGAGATACGAATGCAGGGTTCTGCGTCTCTATCCCTGGCCTGGCTGCTGCACATCCTGCTGGACCTTCCTACGCACTCCCGCCAGCGCATGGCGCCGCGGCCTTTCTGGCCCCTGTCCCGCTGGGCCTACGACGGCTTCTCGTGGGCCGACCATATCACCGTCTGGCTGGCGCAGCGGTCTCGAAAAAGACCATAGAGAAAGAAACCAGCATCGCCGCCCGTTTACGGCGGTGCTGGAAGGGTTGGATCATGTACTTTCAGTCAGAACGCGGATAGCCTTCTCCAGACGCTGCACGACGGTCTCCTGCCCCAATATGGCCAGCGTGCCAAACAGGGGCGGCGCAACGCGTTTCCCCGTGCAGGCCACGCGGATACCGCCAAAGAACGGTCCCAACCCCAGCCCCATATTCTCTGCTGCGTCACGCAGGGTGGTGTCCAGCGTGTCCCTATCAAAGGTCTCCATGCCGGCTAGGACTCCCTTTGCCGTCTTGAGAGACTCCACTGTGCTCTCGGTGTCCATCCCTTTCTGGATCAGCAGTTGAGGATCGTATTTGATCTCCTTGATGAAGAAAAAGTCCAACAGGGGAATGGCGTCCTGTAGCGTGCGGATGCGGGTCTGGATCAGAGGCACCGCCTGCAGCACTGTCTCGAAATCGACGTCCATCCTCTCCTTCCGAAGGACGCGCATCAGACGCCCGGCCAGGTCGTTCTGCCCCAACTCGCGGATGTAGGTGGCGTTCATATGCTCCAGCTTGTCGTAAGAGAAGGCGCTGGGCGACTTGCTAACTGCCTCCAGGTCAAAGTAGCGGATCAGCTCGTCTCGGGTAAAGAACTCGGTCTGGCCGTCGTATGCCCAGCCCACCAGCGCCAAAAAGTTGACCATGGCTTCAGGCAGGTATCCCGCCTCCCGAAACTCGTGGATGAAGGTGGGCAGTTCTTTTTCGCCCGGAGTCTGCTTTTTGCGCTTGCTTAGCTTGCCCTCTCCCGAAGGGTCAAGGATAGTGGGCAGGTGAGCCTGCACGGGCATCTCCCACCCAAAGGCGTCGTACAGGAGGACGTGCTTGGGTACCGAGGAGAGCCACTCCTCGCCACGCAGAATGTGGGTGATGCCCATGAGGTGGTCATCGACGACGTTGGCCAGATGGTAGGTGGGGAAACCATCCGACTTGAGCAGTATCATGTCGTCCAACTGGCGGTTGTTCACTGTGATATGCCCCCGCAACAGGTCGTCAAAGGAAGTGGTACCTTCCAAGGGGGCTGCCAGGCGAATGACCGGCTCTATCCCCTGCGCCTCATACTCGGCGATCTCCTTCCTCGTCAAGTAACGGCAGTGCCGATCGTAACCTGGCGGCTTACCTGCCGCACGCTGCTCCTCGCGCATCTTCTGCAGGCGCTCAGGACTGCAGAAGCAGGGATAGGCGTGCCCCTCGTCCACGAGCTGCTGGGCATACTTTTGATATATCTCCTTACGATCCGACTGATAGTAAGGGCCGTAGCCTCCGCCGACCTCGGGCCCTTCGTCCCAGCAGAGCCCCAGCCAACGCAGAGCTTCTATCAGATCTGGCAGTGCCTCGGGCTGATAGCGGGCACGGTCGGTGTCTTCGATACGCAGGATGAACTTGCCGCCATGCTGGCGCGCAAAGAGCCAATTGTAGAGCGCCGTGCGCGCTCCTCCCACGTGAAAATAGCCCGTAGGACTGGGGGCGAAACGCACACGGACGATATCCGATGTCATGACGTGATCTCTCCCTTATAAGCAACCATTGTTGAATTCATATTCCATGTTGTAGCGTGCCGTTGTCGGCCTCTGCGCTGTGTATGGCCACGCTCTGTGTCAGCCCCAAAGCCAATAGGGTGGTGATGAGCGAGCTCCCGCCATAGCTGACCAGAGGCAGAGGCAGCCCTGTCACCGGCAGCAAGTTCGCGTTCATGCCCACGTTGATAAAGGCTTGTACAAAAAGCATGATGCCCACGCCAGCGGCAACGAGGCGCCCATGACTGTTCTGCGCGTTGGCCGCGATGTGCAGAATACGCAGGATGAGGAAGGCGAACAGGCAAAGAAACATCAGTACTCCCACAAAGCCCAGTTCCTCGGCCAGGACGGAGAATATAAAGTCCGTGTGACGCACGCGTAGAAAGTGGAGTTGACTTTGGGTGCCATGAAAAAGCCCTTTGCCCCACAGGCCTCCCGATCCGATCCCGATCAGGGCTTGCGTCACATTGTAGCTGGCGCCAGAGGGGTCCTGGTTGGGCTGCAGAAACATGATGACTCGATCCCGCATATAATCCTCGAGCCGGAACCAGGCGATGGGAGCGGCCACGAGCCCGCCGATGACGAGAAGCGCCAAGTATCGCCAGTGCACCCCGGCCAGATAGATCATGCCCAACCACGTGGCGAGGAGGATGAGGGCCGTGCCAAAGTCAGGCTGCTTATAAATGAGGAGCAGAGGGGGGATGAGCAAAAGGGCGGAGAGCAAAAGGGGGCCCGCGCCTTTCAAGTTGCCCTCATCCTTTCCAAGATAACTGGCCAACACGACGATCATCAGCACCTTGCTCAGCTCTGACGTCTGCACGTCAAAGGCGAAAATTTGAATCCAACTCTGCGCCCCGAAAGCCGTGTTCCCCACGACCTGGGTGATGCCGAGGATAACGATGACAAAAAGGTAAATCCACTTATCCAACGGCTGCAGTATGTGATAGTCCATCAGGGCGGCGGCAAAATAGATCATCAATCCCGCACCCGCAAAGAGCCCCTGACGAAAGACGCTATTGTCCATAAGGGACTCTCCCCTTGCTGGCAGTGTCACCTCATAGGAGCTGTATATCATGACACAGCCCACGCCGATGAAGATGAGCATAGCAGCAAAAAGAGACCAATCAAAGCGGCGCCAAATACGCATAATCTAGGCTTGATAGTCCAGGGAATACAATCGTATGAACAAGTTACTTTCCCCCATGGTAGGATGCTTGGTAGGCACGTCACCTCTCCACAGCATGGGGCTCAACGGTCCAGGAACAGGGAACCGAAACGTTCCCAGATGCCCTTTTTCCCCTCCAGTATGGGCAGAAAGCGCACGTCCTGGCCCAGGAGACGACGAGCCGTGTTTATGTATGCTTTGCCTGGCAGGGAACTCTTATCCCGCGCTATGGGGGTGCCCTTATTGTTGGATACCAGAATGGCTTCCGTTTCTGGGATGATGCCGATCAGATCGATGGCCAGCGTTCTCAGCACCTCTGCGGGGCTCAGCATCTCGCCCCGTTGCACCAGGTCGGGACGGATGCGGTTAATCATCAAGAACAGATCATCGTGTCCTTCATTCTCCAGGATGCCCAGCACCCGGTCCACGTCCTGCACGGAAGCGGCATCGGGGGTGGTAAGGAGAACGAACTCGTCGGCCCCAGCGATGGCATTGCGAAAGCCCGCCTCAATGCCCGCTGGCGAGTCGATGAGAATGAAATCGCACGCCCCCCGTAACTGCTCGCAAACCCGTATCATGTCCGCTGGACTGATGGCCGTCTTATCGCGGCTCTGGGCAGCGGGCAAGAGGTAGAGCTCCGAGGTGGTCCTATCGCGGATCAGTGCCTGGCGCAGCCGGCAGCGGCCTTCCACCAGATCGACGATGTCGTAGATGATGCGATTCTGTAGCCCCATCACGACGTCGAGATTGCGGAGGCCGATGTCAGCATCAATGACGACGACGCGATTACCCAGCTCGCTCAGCGCCACCCCCAAGTTCGCCGTGGCGGTCGTCTTGCCCACTCCCCCCTTACCCGAGGTGACGGTTATGACGCGCGTGGGCATCTACTTTCTCCTCATGGGGTCTTGTTCCACTGCTCAACCACGATCCTGCCCCCGCGGGCACGGGCAATCTCGGGATAGGGATTCTTGCTGGGGGGGTTCTCCTCAGGGCGGGCGATAAAATCGGCGATGCGCAGTTGCAGAGGGAACATCTCCAGCGCACAGATGATGGCTGATCTATCTCCCATAAAGCCAGCGTGGGCAGTACCATACAGCCCCCCCCAGACGACGATATCTCCCCCGGCCGCTATCGTCGCCCCGGCATTGACGTCACCGAGGATCACCACGTGCCCCGTGTGACGAATGACCTGGCCCGAGCGCACCATGCGCCGGATCAGGATGCCCCTGCTTTCCCCTTGCTGACGGGACGCGGGCCCCCTTGGTGGCGCAGGGTTTGGCTTCTCTTGGGTCTTTGCCGCCTGATCCCCCTCTGGCGCGATGAGGCGCAGCCCTAGGGCGTTGGAGGCTTTCTGCGTCACACCGTTTTCCGAGACCACGGTTCGCAATATCATACCGTGGTTCGAAAGCAGCTTCTGAAGCTGAGAGAGTTCTTCCTCCTCCACCGCGCGTTCCCCGACCTGGAGCGCCACACGCCCACCGCGAAAAAAAGCCCCCCTCGTCGCCAGGTGCTGATCCAGATCTTTCAGCAGAGTGGAAAACTCGCCGTTGCCAAAAGTGATGGTCAATCCCTCGCGTGTACCTTTGATGGATACAGAATCAGCCATATGTCCTCATTTCCTTCCCTGGCGTGCATTTCCCCCCTTGTTCATCCTCCCTGAACAATCGTCTCTGTGGGCACAGGGGTGGGCTGGGACAACCCAAAATAGGCACGCAATATGTCCGCAGCCACGGGCACCGCCATCTGAGAGCCCTCCCCCCCGCCCTCCAAAAATACCACAAGGACGACCTCGGGGGCCTCATAGGGCGCAAAGGCCGTGAACCAGGCGTGGGTTGGGAGATTCCCCTCCTCATCCAGCATCAGGTTGCCCTCCTCATCCAGCCCTGGATACTCGGCCGTGCCCGTCTTCCCCGCCGCGTGGGCAGAGGGGACATCCAGCAGCCAGGCCGTTCCCCTAGTCACGGCCTCGCGCATGCCCTGGCGCACAAGGGAGATGTTCTCCTCCGAGATGGCCAGTTCCCGAATGGGATCGGGCTGCAGAACGTGCACGATGTCTCCCTCGGCGTCCAGCACCTGATAGATGAGTTGCGGGCGATAGAGCACGCCCCCGTTGGCAACGGCCGCCGTGGCGTTGAGAACCTGAAGCGGTGTGGCCAATATATAGCCCTGCCCAATCGCCGCGTTATACGTATCGCCGGTGACCCAGTTCTCGCCATAGTTCTGGCGCTTCCATTGATCGCTGGGCACCAAGCCCGTGGCTTCCCCGGATAGCTCGATCCCGGTGGGTTTACCAAAGCCAAATTCCCGTGCATAGTCGGCCAGCTTCTCCATACCCAGTCCTTCGAAATCCTCATAGCCCCCTGCAACCTGGTAGAAAAAGATATCGCAGGACTGACGGATAGCCTCCACGATGTTGAGACGACCATGCCCTGGCCTGTACCAACAGTAGAACTTTTGGGCCTTTGTCGTATCCTCCGGGGCATAGTGATAGGGCAGCAGAAGCGTGCCCCTACAGTTTAATCGGGTAGAAGGGGTGAGCACGCCCTCTTCTAATGCGCCGCAGGCCGGAACGATCTTGAAGGTGGATCCGGGGGGGTATTGCCCGCTGATGCCGTGGTTCATCAGGGGGTGCGCTGGGTCCTCACTGAGCCTGGCATAGTCCTCACGCGAGATGCCGCCAGAAAAGAGATTGTTGTCATAGCTGGGTAAAGAGACCATGGAAAGCACTTCGCCTGTGCGGGGGTCCATCACGATAGCCACACCAACGCTCGAGTTCGCCCGACGCATCCCTTTGCGCAGGGCCTCTGCGACCTCGCGCTGCAACTCGATATCGATAGTCAAGATGATATTGTCGCCTGGCACCGGCGGCTTGGAGGCCAACACAGCCACCTCGCGACCAAAGGCATCGCACTCCACGTGCTTCTGACCGTCGATGCCGCGCAAATGGTGCTCCTGGCTCAGTTCTAGGCCTGCCACCCCCACCATATCATCCGGTTCGTACCCCTCGTCCACATAGGCCGCCAGGCGATCTTTGGAGATGTGCCCCACATACCCCAGGATGTGAGCGGCCAAGGGACCATAGGTATAGTGACGCAGAGGTTCGGCGCTTACGATGACCCCTGGTAACTCCATATGCTCTTCCTCTATAATGAACGCGGCCTGTCGGTCTATGCCGCTGACGATGCGCACGGGCGCATAGGGGCTAATGGTGCGCGTCTCCAACATCTCCTCAATGCTCATTGTGTCCAGCGTGCTCGTCCCCACGTCCTCACCTTCTGCCTCTTTGCCATGCACGGGTATCTCGAGCAATTCGCCAACGCGCTCCAGCACCGCCTCGCGCTGGGCCTTATCTTCCGGCAGTTCCGAAGGCACGATGCTGACGCTAAAGCTAGGGACGTTCTTCACCAATGCCCGTCCAAAACGATCATACATAATACCCCGCGGCGCGTCAATTGGCACCAGGCGAAAGCGGTTCCTATCTGCGGAACGCGCGTATTTCTGCGACGTAGTAACCTGGAGCTCCCAGAACCGAAAGGCGACGATGGCGAAAGCTGCCACGACGATCACGCGGACTACCAAAAACCGCAACCGATGAGCGTTTTCTTTTTTCATTCCCACTCCGCCCGTCTAGGCTGTATGAGCCTGCAGAGCCTCTCGACCAATCTATACACGATCAACATGGCAAGGCCGTTGACGATGAGAGCCAGCAACAAGTAACGCGAAACAATAGGCCACGGCGGCAGGGGGCGCCCCGTTATTTTCAGCAACATCAGTAGCAACCCCCGATAGATGATGGTGGCCAACGTAATGGCGATAGGCGGCAGGAAGCGAGCTCTTTCAAAGACGTTGGCCTCTCCCCATCCGGCAAGCTCACTTGCCGCAGTGAGCGAAATCATCAAGACGCCAAAGGGTGCTCCCGATAGAGCATCGAGGATCACTCCACCCACCAAGCTGATCAACAGACCTTCGCCGCTGCCCCGAAGCAAGGTCCATGAGACGGCGAGGAGGAGCGTCAGATCCACACTAACGCCCCAGACTCCTATGCGTGCCGTAAAGGTCGATTGCAAAAGGGCGACAAGGGCCGCCAAAGGAAGGCCCAGATAGATGCCAATGGGAATCCGATACAAAAAGTTCCTATGCATGACGCATCTTAAAGGGGAATTAGCCACCCTCGTCTACGACGTCTATGGGGGTGAAATTGAGGATCACCATGACCACCTCTAGATCGTGTAATCGCACGGCCGGCACCATCCGGGCTTCCTGGAACATTTCCACCTCTTTATATTGCACGCTTTCCACCTGGCCGATCACCAGGCGTTTGGGGAAATTGCCACCCAGCCCAGAAGTAAGGACCACGTCGCCTCGGACCACGGTATCACCCTGGGGGATGTAGCGCATTGACAGCACGTGGCCTCCTCGTCCCTGCACGACACCCGTCGCTCGAGAACGCTGAATCAGCGCGCTTACGGAGCTCGACGGATTGCTAATTAGCATCACCTTGGAGGAAGCGGCCGACACCTCACTGATGCGCCCCACCAGGCCCTCAGCCACGACGACAGGCATTCCCGCCTCTATACCGTCCTCCGCTCCTCGATCTATGACCAGGTACTGCAGCAAGTTCGTGGGATCGTGGCCGATCACCTGGGCCGACAGCACATGATAGTTGGGCGCTGCCACTTTGAAGTCAAGTTGCCGGCGGAGGGTCTCGTTCTCAATCTGGGCCTCTTTGAGCAGGATGATCTGCTTGCGCAGGACGGCGATCTCCTCACGCAGGGCCTTGTTCTCCGCGTTCAACACTCCAAACTCGGCGATCCGATCCGTCATATGAAAGAAGGGGGTCATCGCGCGCTGCAAGGCGAATTGGATAGGGGAAAGCAGCCGTGAAAGGACATCCTGGATCGGGTTTCTATCGCCCAGTTGGTCGAAGAGCAGCCAGCTCAGTACCAAAAGCAGAATAAGGATGATCACTACGGCCCGCTGACGTGAATGGCCCACTTGCCGTGTGTCTCCAAGCGCCATATGTCTCTAGGCCGAGCGTGCTCGGGGCACGAGACCCCGCTGCATGCTCGCCAGTACCTGGTAATAGCGCCCCAAATCCTCCGCTATAACGCCCGCCCCCCTGACTACGCACGTCACAGGATCGTCGACCAGGTAAACGTGCATATGGGTCTCTTCCGACAGGCGCTCGGGCAGTCCCTGTAGCTGCGAGCTACCGCCAGCCATGGCGATACCCTGTTCCATGAGGTCCGCCACCAACTCGGGTGGCGTCTCGTCCAAGGCTGACTTGACAATGTCAACGATGATCTCCACAGGGCCAGTGAGGGCTTCGCGTATCTCCACACTGCTCACCTCGACGGCCTCTGGAAGGCCCGTCACTAGGTTGCGCCCCCGGATGGTAAAGCTTTGCTCCTCAGAGAGGGGATAGGCGGAGCCTATGGCGATCTTGGTGCGTTCGGCCATGCGCTCGCCGATGAGCAGATTGTATTTTTGGCGGGCATATTCGATGATCTCTTGATCCATCTCATCGCCAGCGACGCGAATGGAGCGGCTGACGACAAGCCCTCCCAGGGAAATAACGGCCACCTCTGTGGTGCCCCCGCCAATATCCACGATCATGCTGCCCACAGAGTCGCTCACGGGCAAGCCGGCGCCGATGGCCGCCGCCATGGGTTCTTCCACCAGATAGGCCGCCCGTCCACCCGCGCTCAGCACCGCATCGTTTACCGCACGCTTTTCAACCTCCGTCACTCCGCTGGGAATGCCCACCACAACGCGGGGGCTCGAATTGAGCAACCCTCTGCGCTGGTGAACCTTATGAATGAAATAGTGCAGCATCTTCTCCGTTATGTCAAAGTCAGAGATCACGCCATCGCGCAGGGGCCGCACGGCCACGATGTTACCCGGCGTCCTGCCCACCATCGCCTTAGCTTCAGCCCCCACGGCAAGGATCCTTTTGCTTTTCTTCTCTATGGCCACACACGAGGGCTCGTTAATCACTATGCCTCGCCCCTGAACGGTGACCAGCGTAGTCGCTGTTCCCAAATCTATGCCGATATCCTGAGAAAAGATGCCCAGCAAAGTGCCAAGAGGTTTGAACACTAGTGATTTCCCTTATAATACATCGAAATACAGATCATCTGTGCCATTATACCACAGAATTTCCGATAGCAAAACGATATGCCAAAGTGCCAGACAATTTGAGATAAGCGGTAAGTTACAGTAAAGTCATCGTGCATTATCTAGAATGGTGAAGAGGGGCGCGATGACTTATAAGCTGAGACGTGAAAACCGTGCAGAGGTATTGGAGGCTTTGCGCAAGGGGGAATACGAGGCCATCGCCACCAGCGGGCAAAGTGCTGTGGATGCCCTGGTTCATCTGGCCATCGAGATTGGAGTCTTTGAAGCATTGGAGGTCATCGAGGTTGAGCGTGAACGGGAGGGAATTCCCGATGACTTGTTGCTTCGGACGTTGTCAGTGCTTCCCTTTGTGGAAGCGATAGGCCTGAGCGCCTCGGCAGGACGCCTTTTCGAGGATGCTGCTATCCTGCTGCAGATAGGATTTAGCATCGAGTAGGTGCAGAACGGTTTCAATCAGCGACATCGTGGCCAGGATAAGGCCGAGGATTCGACAGCTGGATTCAAGTCATAAGCGCAACGATGGCTGCCCTGAAAAAAGGGTTGCCAAAGGGAAAATGAGAGCGTATATTGTGGTTGTGCGAAGCACAACCACAATATACAGTATCCTCTATCCACTGAAAGACCTTCTTTCAGTGGATCCAACGATGAAAGGTGGAAAAAGGGCAATCTGTGGTAGGATGGGGACTACCTTTCAGACCATCGAGTCATTTGATACCTTTGTATCTGAACAACGATATGGTCATACAAAAGCATCAAACCCTTCTCCCCTGTGCCCATGGGGCTTGAAGTGGTGGACAAAAGGTCCCTCATAGGAGCACTACCGTGGCTCATCGTATTCGTGGGTGCTTCACCTCCTGCCCTAAGTCCGTATCACTTCTTCCCAAAAGATAAACGGTCTCCAATAAGCGCGCTCGGTTGACCGTGCGCTTCAAGCGTGTTATCCTCCGAAGGAGCCATCGCACGCCACAATTTGAGGAGGACAAATGAGCACTTACAACGTGCTGGTCACGGTGCCGCGTCCGCTGCGCGACTATATCCTGAGCGAGGAGGCAGAGCGCAAGCTGCGTCGCCTGGCGAACGTGACCACGAACCAGGACGGACGCAACTGGACGGGGGAGGAACTGGCCGCGCGGCTGCCCGGCGTGGATGCCATCCTCGCCAGTTGGGGGCTGGTCAAGCTGACAGCCGAGGTCCTGAAAAACGCGAACAACCTGGAGATCGTGGCCTATGCCGCTGGGAGCGTCAAGGGCTTCGTCACCCCCGCCCTCTACGAGCGGGGGATCGTGGTCAGTCACGCCGCCCACCGCATCGCTGACTCCGTGGCCGAGTTCTCCCTGGTGCTGGCCATGATCGGCCTGCGCCGCCCCCACGAATTCGATCGCCAACTGAAGGCGGGGGCAGAATGGTCCCGAAGCCGCGACCTGCCCCTGTACGAGATGGCGGGGAAAAGGGTTGGGCTCTTGGGCATGGGCTATGTGGGAAGGCGGGCGGCCAGGCTGTTCCAGGGCGTGAGCGCTCAGGTGTGGGCCTATGATCCCTATCTCCCCGCTGATCAGGCGGAGTGGCTTGGCGTGCACAAGGCCGAACTAGACGACCTTCTCAGTACATGCAAAATCGTTTCCGTTCACCTCCCCACCACCGAGGAGACGCACCACATGCTGGGCGCACGAGAGTTCGCCCTCTTACGGGACGGCGCAATCTTTATCAACACAGCCCGTTCCTGGGTCTTGGATCAGGAAGCACTGGTCCGGGAACTGCAAAAGGGGCGCTTTTGGGCCGCCCTGGACGTCTATGACGAGGAGCCCCTCCCCGTCAATCACCCGCTGCGCAGCATGGACAACGTCTTCCTCACCCCCCACGTGGCGGGGCTAACCCGCGATTCCCACGGCAGCCTCATGGGAGAGATGGTCGACGAGATAGCACGCTATTTTGCGGGGGAACCGCTCAAGCACCAAGTGACACAAGAGATGCTAAAGATCATGGCATAGGAGATAGCAGATGGATACCTACCCCGTCGGACTGCGCAAAGAGGAACTGGACACGCCGGTCCTCTGTCTGGATATCGATGCGCTGGACAAAAATATCGAAAAGATGGCCGGCTACTTCGCAGAGAGACCGGCCAGCTTGCGTCCTCATACCAAGACCCACAAGTGTCCTCTGATTGCCCAAATGCAGCTTCGGGCGGGGGCCATCGGCGTCACATGCGCCAAACTGGGGGAGGCAGAAGCCATGGCCCAAGCCGGCATCCGCGACATACTCATCGCCAACCAGATCATCGGCCCGCGCAAGATCACGCGCCTCGTCAATCTGGCCGCCTATACGGACGTCATGGTCGCCGTGGAGGATGAAACCAACGCCCTCGCCCTCTCGGAGGCGGCCCAAACAAAGGGCGTGGAACTGCGCGTCCTGGTGGAGGTGGACGTGGGCATGGGCCGCTGCGGCACCGCGCCTGAGGAACCCAGCCTTCGGCTCGCCAAGCGTCTTGTGTCACTGTCCGGCCTGCGTTTCGAGGGGATTATGGGCTACGAGGGACACGCGGTCATGATAGAGGACTTTCAGGAGCGGGAGAAGGCAGCCCAGGAGGCCATGGCCAAGCTGATCGCCACACGAGATTTTATCGAGGAGCGGGGAATCGAGGTAAAGATCGTATCCGGCGGGGGCACCGGCACCTACCAGATCACGGGGAACTATCCGGGCGTCACAGAGGTTCAAGTTGGATCATATGCCACCATGGACGCGCGCTATCGCAGCGTGGGCATCGACTTTCATCAGGCACTCACCGTGGTCACCCAGGTGATCAGCACCCGGGGCACAGACCACGCCATTACAGACGCCGGCATGAAGACCGTCACGCCCGAGTTCGGCATGCCCAGGGTCCTCGATCCCAAAGGGTGGAAGGTAACCAAGCTTGCGGAGGAGCATGGCTTCCTCCAGCGAGAGAACGGAAGGCCGCTTCGGCCTGGAGACACGGTGGAACTGATCCCCTCTCACGGCTGCACCACCATAAACCTGCATGACGCGTACTATGTGACGCGCGACGGCATCGTGGAGGCCGTGTGGCCCATCGCCGCCCGGGGGGCCATCCGCTAGAGACAAACCCTCCTGGCATAGCCGTGCAGATATCCTCGCAGACGTGCCAGGGGACAATACCGCAAGGTCAGGGGCATCGTCGACAATGGAGGGCGCCGACGCCGAGCGAGCGGGATGGTCGGTTGCTCTATGTCCTGGCTGCACGGGAGGGGTTTCACCGTGGAAGCAAGTCAGCGAGCCGCTCTTGGAGTCCTGGGGCTGGGCCTGACGCTGTCTTTCCTGGTGCTACGGGTTGCGGCCCCGATCTCGGTGGCAGCCACACCGTCACCGGATAGTCTGTACCTGTCGGTGGTGATAAAACTAGTCCCCACTGCCACCCCAACGGCCACACCCACCAGCACACCCACAGCCACGCCCATCCCCACGCCTACTCCCACACCAACACGTATAGACGGGTATTTTGGCTATGGTATACAGGCCGCCATGGTCGCCGATGGCAACCACCAGCGCATCTTCGACCACGTAAACGCCATGGGACTTGGCTGGGTGAAGCAGCAGGTGGAATGGTTCCACTACAATCCCGAGCAAAGCCAGTATGACTGGAGCGCGCTGGATCGCATAGTGGACGCAGCCAACGCCAGCGGCGTCAACGTACTATTCAGCGTGGTCAAGGCCCCCGATTGGGCGCGACCCAATCCGGAGTATACAGATTACACAGTCGACGGCCCGCCTGCGGATCCGAGCACGTATGGCACCTTTTTGCAGGCGTTGGCCGCGCGTTACAAGGGCCGTGTCGAGGCCTACGAGGTATGGAACGAACAGAATCTCTGGTACGAATGGGGTGGACGGGGCGAAATGGACGCCGCCGAATACGTGGAACTGCTGCAGGTGGCCTACGCGGCCATCAAATCCGCGGATCCGGACGCGGTGGTCGTCAGCGGCGGCCTGGCGCCAACGGGGGTCATCAATGAGGATGCCGTTGATGATCGCCTTTATTTGAAACAGATGTACGAGGCGGGTCTGGCAGACTATTGCGACGCCATCGGCGCGCACCCCAGCGGCTATAACAATCCCCCAGATGCCAGCTACAGCGGGGACCCAACGACGCCGAATTTCAAAGGCCACCCAAGCTTCTTCTTCCGCGACACCATGGAGGACTATCGCGACATCATGATCGCGTACAGCGACGGCCACAAACGTATCTGGGCCACCGAGTTCGGCTGGGCCAGCGTCGATGGCCTGGGCGTCGACCCCGTCGCGGGCTACGAATACGCCTCGGATAATACGGAGGAGGAACAGGCCACATACATCGTGCGCGCCTACGAGATGGGCCGGTCGTGGGGATGGGTCGGTCCCATGTTCCTATGGAACCTGAACTTTGCCCCTGTGTGTGGCGTACATGACGAAAAGGCCGCCTTCAGCATCGTGTATGAGGATTGGACCCCGCGCCCCGCATACGACGCTCTCTGTGACATGCCAAAGTAGGCCGTACACCGATCTCCAAATCCACCGTCGGTTTGATGGAGGTTAAGAAAATAAGCGGACAATAGGACTGCTCCATGGACCGTCGGCTCGAAGCCGACGTCTATTATCATCAAGTGCGTTAAAAACGCACTAATCCGCGCATTGGGCCTTCATAGAACCCATCTCCAAAGCACAGTTGCGGCCGATGAAAGGAGCTTTTGTGTCTACACGTTCGTACAAACGATACAGCAATCCCCCAAAGCGCCAGAAGCCCGGTTCACCGGGCGTAGGGGGCACCTGTGGTGCCCCCTGTAGCGCTACGGCTTAGCTCTGCGCGAGGGGCGCGTGCGGGAATTGATTCTATCACAACAGTTCCGTGCACTTGATGGAATTTTGACAGCAACGCCCTAGTGGCCCATGATAGCATCCGAACTGTTACACTGCAGATAAGGATGTTATGGAAGCCATCGAAAAAGCTTGGACCAAATACAGAGAGCGTTGGGGCGCTTTGAGGGTAATCCTCCTCATACTGGTGCTCTTTTTGCTTTGCTGCTGTACATTCAGCCTCATCCTCAATTTCGCTTTGCTCCAGAAAAGGCCAACGCCGACAGCCCTGCCGAGCGATACACCTGTATCAACGGGCACGCCCACTCTAACTGATACCCCCTCTTCTACAGGTGCCTGCCCCACGGGAATGACGGAGGTCCGCTGCATTAACGTGGTGGACGGGGACACCATCGACGTGCTCATAGATGGCGAGGAGTACCGCGTCCGCTACATTGGCATCGATACGCCTGAGACGCCAAGGGATTGTTACAGCCAGGAGGCTATGCGACGCAACGAGGAACTCGTGCTAGACAAGATCCTATGCCTGGAGAAGGACGTGTCGGAGACGGACCGCTATGGACGCCTCCTCAGATATGTTTACGTGGACGACATCTTTGTGAATGCCAGGCTAGTATCCGAGGGTTACGCCCTTACCTCCACCTATCCGCCCGACGTGAAACACGCCGACGACTTTGTGGAATTGCAGCGCGAGGCGGCCCAGGCGGGGCGCGGCCTCTGGGCGTCGTGCATGACCCCGACGCCCTCACCCGCCGTCACCAGCACGCCCATAGGTAGCAATGGCCCCTGCCCGTGCCACGATGACGTGCTCAACTGCTCCGACTTTTCCTCACAGGCCGAGGCTCAGGCGTGCTACGAGCACTGCGTAGAGCTGGGGCAGGGAGACGTGCACCGCCTGGACGGCGACGGCAACGGCGTCGCCTGCGAGGGCCTGCCGTAAGCGTTGGCCGAGGGAAACCACATAGTTGATTGCTAACGCTACAAAGCCTCTGTCTCGCGCGAAGCCGCGCCCGAGTGCGTAACTTTCTGCCATTCTGTGCCTTCTCCCCTCGATCGGCGATCCCACTTTGCCGGAAGCAACTGGCGCCAACCCCTCCATCGATTGGCCCGTGGGCGTTCTGAGAGATGGAGATTAGTTCTATTGCGCTTACTACTGAGGGCTGTTACAATGAGGGCACAGGCAAGTCCTTTCTTGGGGGGGACTGTGGGGAAGTTTACCTGGCGGACTTCGTGGCTTGGCAAAGATCAGTGTCGTGTGCAGTTTCCTGTATGGCGAATACTACGCTATGCGCCTTTTCTTCACCATCGAGACGTGCAAGGGGGTCGGCAACTGCAAATGGGTTCTCAGCGGGTGGCATCCCCTGGCGATTGGAGCGTTATTTGCTCTGGTCTACTTACCACTCTCGCCACTTGCCTCACTAGTTGGGGCATGGCCAGGCTATGTGGTTGCCGCCATCTTGTTTGGGATCGCAAAGTGGGGGGAGGGATTGAAACCTGGCCGACGCTGAGCATTAATCGAGCGCCGCAGGTTGAGGGACTTCTGCGAGGAGAAAGGTAACATGAAAACAGTTCAGGTATTCATCACTGTCTTGGTAACTCCGCTGGCGATCCTGAACATACTTGGCGGGATTGTGGCTGGAATCTGGCTGGCCGTCCTCGGAGAATGGGGCATAATCGGCACGGGTATCCTCAGCCTCTTCTTATTCGCCATCTTCTCCCGCTTCATTGGCGTGCCAGCGGTATTCTCCGCCGCACTGGCGGGAGGGTGTGCAGAGAAGGGCAAGACCATCGGAGCGGCTTTCTTCGGTGCCCTCACCAACCTGTACATGCTTGCTATGATCACCGCTTGGTGTTACGGCGTCATGTTCTTCTTCGTTCGGGACGCACGCGCGAGCAACCCCGTCCCGAGGCTGTTGTGGTCCTATGGACTTGCGACAGCGCCATGGGCATCCATAGCAAGACAGGAGGCCCGCAGAGGTGAGTTAGAAGGCTTCGGCGCAGTAACCGGTGCCTTCTTCACTCAGCTTGCATATGCCACGGTAATGATTCTTCTGATCTTCACCCCCATTACATTTTTCAGCGCTGTCAAAGTGTTTGTAGGATTCATGGCTGTGGCATTAGTCTTCTATACAACATTAGTCGCCCTAATTGTGAGAGAAGCTAAAGTCGCAGATCCTTATGCTCAACCAAGGACGAGAATGATGGGAAAAAGGAAGGGCTTGCATGACAAAGTAATAGAGTGCCCGAGTGAGAAGCAGAAAGCTCACTCGGGGAGCAAGCCAAAAAGCAAGGGAGTTAAAAGAAAATGGGGTGGTGGAGCAAAGTTCCTTCTCGTATTGAACTTTGTCGGGGGCTTCCTCTATCTACTTCTATTCTTTGTAATCCCCGGTGAGAAAGAGCTTGGTGCCTTTGTCGTTCAGCTTCTTTTACTTATCTCCCTCGGCCTTATTTACAACTTCAAGCGTGTCGGTTTTTATCTTTTTGGGGGGATCAAAGGGTTGGTAGTCTCCCTCAATTGTGCAATCATAGCCGCTCGGTAACATTTTAGGTGAATCAATGCGCCGTTTGCGGCTGCCTGTCTTATATGGTACAATTCCTACAGATTTGAGCGTTATATCCCTTCTTTGGAGAGGGATGGGGATTCAGATAGGAGTGTTGAGGGTGTTGTACTGCCGCTGTACCTGAATGGGAGCCTGGGATGCCAGTTGGCGTTCACAGGTGCGCCCGCATACGTCAGGGGGCGGTGGTATGACCGCGTCCTGAGCTCGGACACAGTCCCTGCACACCTCTAGGGGGAACTGCCGCCGTCGGCGTATGCTGGCGGCGGTTTTTGTGTGCCCCGTCACGCCCGGCCCACATGGTGTGGGCGGGAGAGTATGTGTATCGCGTATAGGAGGGATTTTTTATGTCCGAACGCATCACTCGTTTCTTCGCCTCGCGTCTGGGCATCGTGGTGGCCGGGGCCATCATCGGCATTTTGGCTGCCCTACTGCAATTCGCGGGCAACCCGCCCAATATGGGCATCTGCGTGGCCTGCTTTGAGCGAGACATTGCCGGCGCCCTGGGGCTCCATCGCGCGGCTGTTGTGCAATACATCCGGCCGGAGATCATCGCCTTTGTGTTGGGCTCGCTGATGGCCGCCCTGCTCTTTGGCGAGTTCAGGGCCCGCGCGGGCTCGGCGCCCATCGTGCGCTTTGTGCTGGGGGCCTTTGCCATGATCGGCTCTCTGGCCTTTTTGGGATGCCCCTGGCGCGCCCTGCTGCGGTTGGCCGGCGGCGACCTGAACGCCATCCTGGGCCTCGCCGGACTGGCCGCCGGCGTCACCATCGGCGTCCAGTTCCTCAAGAGCGGCTACAATCTGGGGCGCTCTCGCAAGACCCACACCGCCGTGGGCTGGATCATGCCCCTGCTCATGGTCGGGCTATTTCTCCTGCGCCTCTTTGAGCCCAAGTTCGCCGAGGATGGGGCCATCTTTTTCAGCCAGAGCGGGCCGGGGTCCATGTATGCTCCCGTGCTCATCTCCCTGGGCGCGGGCCTCGTCATCGGCTTTCTGGCCCAGCGCACCCGGTTCTGTACCATGGGCTCCATCCGCGACGTGATCCTGATGGGCGATGCGCACCTCATCAGCGGAGTGGGCGCCCTCGTTGTGACGGCCTTTGTCGTGAACCTGATCCTGGGACAGGTGAGTTTCGGCTTCTTTGCCCAGCCGGTGGCCCACTCCAGCCATCTCTGGAACTTTTTGGGGATGATGCTGGCGGGATTGGCCTTTGCCCTGGCCGGCGGCTGTCCGGGCCGTCAGCTTTTCCTCTCTGGAGAGGGGGACGGCGACGCGGCGGTATTCGTACTGGGCATGATCACCGGCGCGGCCTTTGCCCACAACTTTGCCCTGGCCGGCGTGCCGGATAACGCGGCCAACGCAACCGTGGGCGGGGTCTCCACTGCGGGCATGGTGGCCGTGATCCTGGGCTTGGCCGTCTGCCTCGCCATCGGCTATACCATGCGCCAGAGCTATGACTAGAAACGTTGGAGAACGCAGGACATCGACAGAGCATAGGAGGTACAAGTTCATGACCAAGCAAGTGGATGCCAGGGGATATTCTTGCCCTCAGCCTGTGATCATGGCCCGCAACGCTATTCAGGAGGGCGACTTTCCCATCGAGGTTCTGGTAGAGACGGTAACCTCGCGCGAGAACGTGCGCCGCGCCTCGGAAAGGCTGGGCTGCAGTGTGAAGGTGGAAGAGGTCGGGAACGAGTTCAAACTGACGCTGACTAAGGAATGAGGGACGTTCAACTGGAGAGCGAGATGATCTATTTCGACAACGCGGCCACTTCCTGGCCCAAGCCGCCGGGCGTCGCCGAGGCCATGGTACATTTTCTGAACGACGTGGGCGCCAATCCGGGACGCGCCGCCCATCGCCGGGCCATCAAGGCCGGGCGCATCGTCTACGAGGCGCGGGAGGCGGTGGCCAACCTCTTTCACGCCCCCGATCCCCTGCGCGTGGTCTTTGGCGCCAACGTGACCGAGGCCCTCAACCTGGCCCTGCTGGGCTATCTGGTCCCGGGCGACCATGTGATCACCAGCAGCATGGAGCACAACTCGATGATGCGTCCCCTGCGCGCCCTGGAACGCGAGGGCGTGGAGCTGACGGTGGTGCCCTGTTCGCCCGAGGGTACTCTCGACCTGGCCGACGTGGAGGCCGCCATACGCGCCAACACGGTGATGGTGGCCCTCAACCATGCCTCCAACGTGGTGGGCACGCTGCTGCCCGTGGCCGGGGCGGGACAACTGGCCCGGGAGCACGACCTGCTACTGCTGGTGGACGCTGCCCAGACGGGCGGGGCCTATCCCATAGACGTACAAGGGGAAAATATCGATCTGCTAGCCTTTACCGGTCACAAATCGTTGGGTGGCCCCATGGGCACCGGCGGCCTCGTGGTCGGTGAGCGCGTGGACGTTGCGCGCTTGGATCCCCTCAAGCGAGGCGGCACGGGCAGCAACTCGGAGCGGGAGGAGCAGCCCGATTTCCTGCCCGATATGTGCGAGAGCGGCACGCCCAATGCCGTAGGCCTGGCAGGCCTGGGCGCGGGCGTACGCTGGGTGCGCGAGCAGGGCGTGGCGGCCATTCGCGCGCACGAGGTGAGCCTGACCCAAGCCCTTATCGACGGTCTAGGCGACATCGCGGGGGTCACCGTCTACGGCAGCCTGGACGCCCACCGCCAGACGGCCACGGTCTCTTTCAACATCGACGCCAAATCGCCCTCCGAGGTGGGGCTGCGCCTGGACGACGAGTACGCCATCCTGTGCCGCGTGGGTCTGCATTGCGCGCCCGCTGCGCACAAGACCATAGGCACCTTTCCCGAGGGCACGGTGCGCTTTGGCCTGAGCGCCTTCAATACGCAAGAGGAAGTGGAAACCGCGTTGGCCGCCGTCGCGGAACTGGCCGAGGAGGTGAAGTGATGCCCGGGAGCCGCTATGTGGTCATCCTCATCTATTCTACGAGCCATGCCATCCGCGCTGAGAAAATCCTGCATCGGGCGGGGATCGCCTCCAAGCTGATCCCCGTGCCGCGCCACCTCAGTTCCGACTGCGGCGTCTGCCTGCGCATTGACCCCTCGGATGCCGAGGCCGCCGAGGAGGCGTTGGAGGAAGCGGGCATGGAGATCGAGGGCATGCATGCCATCTAGAGAAAGAGACAACAAAGATCAAAGTCCGTATACTATACGACGACATTTTGACGAAGCCATGATGCAGATAACCGCGTATTTTCGCGATACACGCTGTGTTCTGGCAGCCCTAGCGGAGAGGGAGAGGCGGTACGTCGCTCTCTGTAGCATGGATGGCCCCTCGTGGTTCCTGGGATGGGAAAGCGAGCCTCTGGATCTGGCTCCCTTTTGGCGAAAGCATGAGCAGGACGAGACCTACTGTATCCCCTGCGAACTGATGTTGGTTTTCGATGAACAGTGGATCTCTGTGCCCAACGAGTTGCCACTGGAGATGGGCATCGACACAGAGACAGCGCAGATGCTGATAGGGGCACTGCTAGACAGGATGCCCATCCCTGATATGGCGCAAGAGGAGTGGATAGAATCAAGATGAAAGAGATGATCAGACAGAGAGAAGCCATGGTGACCGAAAGCGTATTGGACCTTATCGGCCACACGCCGCTGATACACCTGCCGGGAGAAAGGGTGTACGCCAAGGCCGAGTTCCTGAACCCCGGGGGCAGCATCAAGGATCGCGTAGCCGTGGCCATGATCGAGGGCGCGGAGCGGGAAGGGCGCCTGGGACCGGAATCCATCATCGTGGAGCCCAGTTCGGGCAACACGGGCATCGGCCTGGCCCTTGTGGGCCGTCTCAAAAGGTACAAGGTACGCATCGTCATGCCCGAGGGTATGAGCGACGAGCGCAAAAAGCTCATTCGCTCCCTGGGCGGGGAACTGGTGCTTACCCCTGAAGGGGAGGGCATCGCCGGCGCGGTGCGGCGCGCCGAGGAGATGGCCGCTGAGGATCCGCGCATCTTTGTCCCACAGCAGTTCGAGAATCCCCACAACCCCCGCGTGCACTATGAGAGGACAGGCCCCGAGTTGTGGCAGCAGATGTATGGTGATATTGCCTGTTTTGTGGCCGGTGTAGGCAGCGGTGGCACGCTGCAGGGCGTCGGCAGCCTGTTCAAGGAGCGCGACCCCAGCATCCACATCGTGGCCGTGGAGCCAAAGGACGTTTCCGCCATCCTGGGGCACGAGCCTGGCTTACACCAGATTCAGGGTATCGGCGACGGCTTTGTGCCCGACGTGCTCGACGTCTCTTTGGTCGACGATGTGATAGAGGTCACCGACGAGGATGCCATCGAGACGACGCGGGAACTGGCACGGGATTACGGGCTGCTGGTGGGCATCTCCTCAGGGGCCAACGTGTGGGCTGCGCGGCAGTTGGCCGCCCGCGTGGAGGGCAACGTGACCACCGTCCTTCCCGACCGCGCCGAGCGCTACTTTAGCACCGCCCTGATGTGATGAGGAAACAGACCAAAAAGCATCTATGATTTTCTGGTTCTAGGAGAGGTATGACCAGCGAGGAGATCCGCCTCACAGAGATGACCACGGCCTCTGGTTGAGCGGCCAAAATGGCCGCCGAGGCCCTGGCGCAGGTTCTGCGCCCTCTGGAAGATATGTTTCGTGCCCAGCACCATCCCAATTTTCTGGTGGGGCTGGGGGTAAGCGATGATGCCGCCGTATACAAGATCAACGACCAGGTGGCCGTCATTCAGACCGTCGACTTTTTCCCGCCCGTCGTGGATGACCCCCACGACTATGGGGCCATCGCCGCCGCCAATGCCATGAGCGACATCTATGCCATGGGCGGCGAGGTGGTGCTGGCCCTGAACATCTGCGGCTTTCCCCCCGATCTGTCACCCACGGTCGTCGGCGAGATCCTGCGCGGCGGCGCGGAAAAGGTGGCCGAGGCCGGGGGCGTCGTGGCTGGCGGGCACACCCTGGACGACGAGGAGCCCAAATACGGCCTGTCAGTAATGGGCACCATACATCCAGACGCCGTGTGGACCAAGGGCGGCGCCCGCCCTGGCGACGTGTTGGTACTCACCAAACCCCTGGGCGTGGGCATCATCACCACGGCCCTCAAAGGTAAGGTGGCTGACCCCGTCCACGTGGCCGCGGCGGTGGAGAGCATGGCAACGCTGAACCGCCAGGCGGCGCATCTCCTGCAGCGGGTGGGCCCCAACGCCTGCACCGACATCACCGGCTTTGGCCTGCTGGGCCACGGCTACGAGATGGCGAACAAGGGCGGCGTGGGCCTGCGCTTCCATCTGGATCAGCCCCCTTTCCTGGAGGGCGCGAAGGAGTACGCCGACATGTGGCTCTTTCCCGCCGGCACGTGCAACAACGAGCAAGCCTACGAGGACGCTGTGCGCTTTGGCGCGGGCGTCACGGAGGAGATGCAGCAACTCCTCTACACACCAGAGACGTCGGGCGGGCTGCTGGCGGCCATCGCCCCCCACAAGTTGGGCGAACTCACCGCCCTCTGCGATGAGGCGGGCCAGGGCTGCTGGATCGTGGGCGAGGTGGTCGAGGGCGAAGGCGTGGAGGTGGTGGAGTAGAGGTTGGTCACCACATAGCGATGCCGCGTGCGCGCTGCCTCTACCATATCTTCGCCCCCTTTTGCATTCTACTCGTCCCTCGCCGCCCAGACCATGCCCCGTCTCACCATGGTCAGGATCTGGGGATCCTGGTTGAACACGTCGGCCACGTGCCCCAGCGAGGTATAGAAGACGCGGCCCTTGCCATAGGTCTTGGTCCAGGTCACGGGCATGACCACGTCACCAAAGCGCGTCGTGGCCAGCACGTTGTTGCCCGGATCCACGTGCATATAGTACTGCTCCGAGCATACGGTGAAGTCGTGCAGTCCCTCGGTGATGGGGCTATCCACGTTCTCGACGATGTGCACCGTGTACTCCACACCGTCACCGCCGGGATGGGCTACCCACTGACCGCCTACCATGTACTGGTACTCGGTCTGCTCGCGGAAGGCATCAGCCATGCCGCCGTGTACGCCAGCGATGCCCACGCCGCTCCTGACCGCCTCCAGCAAGGGCGTCAGCTGTTCACTCTCGATGTGGCCCATGGTCCAAATGGGCACGATGAGGTCAAAAGTCTGCAGATCCAGTTCCTTGAAGGCATCTAGCGTGTCTCGCACCTCGACCTCAAAATCCTCGGTCTCCAGGGCCCCCTTTAGGATCTCTGCTACCTGTTCCGGTTCATGCCCTTCCCAGCCGCCCTGCACGATCAGCGCTCTCTTCATCTCGGCTCCTTTTCTACGTCCATTCCCCAGCGCGGGGTCAGCTACGCGCACACCCCGTGACTGGAGATGCGAATCGTTGTCTGCATCCCTCACCGCCTATTTTAGTGCAGATGTAGAGGATGTGTCAAAGGGGATATCTTGTCTCGTAAGGCTTCTAGGCATAGGCACCATCCCAGGCGCACCACTACATATGGGGTAGTGTTTTGACACACCACAAAATGTAGTATAATGGGGTGGTGAGAAGATGGATGTGCGAGATCATTGGGGTTTGTATAGGGCGCGAGTTGGCTGGTACAATAGGCACGTAAGGAAGGGGTAGACTGGCAGACGGAGTAGATGAGGAGAGCGTAAAAAGAGCCTTTCTATGAAAAAAGAAAATGTGCGTCCTCCCGTGATACATCATCCCCCGGTCGAGCATGAGGAGATCACTTTCGCCCATCCCAGCGAGGAGGAACTGGCCAGCATTCTCGACTTTTATGGCATCGAGTGGCGTTACGAGCCCACAACCTTCCCCTTGCGATGGGACAAAGAGGGCAATCTCCAAGAGGCATTCTCTCCCGATTTTTATCTCGTCAACCAAGGTCTCTACGTCGAACTGACCACCTTGCGGCCGCAATTGATGCGCCTGAAACGCCGCAAGATCTGCCGTCTGAAGGCCCTCTATCCGGATGTGGACATCAAACTATGGGACCGTTCCGACTTTGTGCGGCTTCTGGAGCGCTTTGGCATGCAGGAGAGCAGGCCCTCATTGGTGGGTCAACAGGCGGTAGAAGAAGGCAATGAGGAATAACCATTCCATCACCGAGGATATCGCCGAGACCATCTACGATGAAGAGACCATCCAGAAACGCATCGCCGAACTGGGACGGCGCATCTCGCAGGATTACGCGGGGAAGAACCCCCTGCTGGTGGGCGTTCTCAGCGGCGTGGTACTTTTCATGGCCGATCTCCTACGCTACATCACCATCCCCGTAACCGTCGATTTCATGGCCATCTCGCACTATCAACCCAAGGCAGAGTCCGGCTCTGTACGCATCACCAAGGACTTGGATCACGCTATCTCGGGCCGCCACGTCCTCTTTGTGGAGGATGTTATCGATACGGGATTGACCCTCAACTACTTGCTGCGCACGCTGAGTACGCGGCACCCCGCAAGCCTGGAGGTCTGTGTGTTGTTTGATCGCCCCTATCGACGCCTCATCGACATACCCTTGGCCTACCACGGTATGGAGCTCCCCGATCGCTTTGTGGTGGGGTACGGCCTCGATGCTGGCGGCCTTTACCGCAATCTGCCCTACATAGGCGTGCTGAAAGAGGATGTCGAGATACCCCGCGAATAGGCTCTTCACGCGCAAGGAACGCCTACGTGGTCGCCCCGCAAGAAGAGGATGGGGGGCACAAATCGCAACCCCTCGCTCACTGTAAGGCTTTCAGTAGCGTCAGATGTTTTTGCCAAAAGAGGCCCACTATGGCATAATTGGGGTGCGAGAGGTGAGAAGAAGGCGAACTGGTATTTCATGTCCAAGTTCATTTACGTCACCTGGTCTGAGGGTGTTCTCAGAGAAGAGATCGAGATATTAACGCATACGGTCGAGCAGACCCTGCAGTGGCTCTATCTGCGCCGACCCATTGCTCTCCAGGCGCCGCCTCTCCGTGTGTGCGTGCTGGGTACCCGCCTCGTCCCCACCCCTATGCCCTACAAGGCCCGCAAGGGCACTCAATGGTACGTCGAGTCCAGCTACAATGACGATCTGAAGCGCGTTATCGCTCCGCTCTTCTTGGAGCTTGTGCGGCAGGCACCGTGGCAGCGCGTGGATCCCTCTTATACCCTCGCTCTGGTGGACCAAGACCTCACCGATTTCCCCTCGCCATTAGCCAAGCTGCGCCCCAACCGTTACAGCCTGGGCACGAGCTATCCGGGGACAATGGCGGTCATGTCCGTCTACCGCGTGCGTAACCTGACGGACGATCACGTGCGCCATCTGGCCATCGAGCGGCTTGTGCGGCACCATCTGGGACACATACTGGGCATACCCAAGTTCGGACGTGAGGAGAACGTCTCGCGGCTGGGATTGGAGATGCACTGCACCAGCCCCTGCGTCATGCGCCATGCAGCCACTGTTGACGAACTGGCCGCTTACGCCATAGAGGAATCGGAGATGGGGTGGGGGTTCTGCGAGCGCTGTACGCGAGCCCTGCATTCGGTCATCCTGGATCACATCTATAATTGGAACTAGCGTTTCAAGCTCTTCTGCGCAGTGCGATCCCCAACTCCTCGGCGATAGCCTGCACATAGATTTCGTGCTCCGTCTCGTGGATACGCTCCTCTAGGTCTTCGAGGGAATCGGAGGGATAGATGGGCACCTTCCGTTTGATGACCACGGGACCGGCATCCACCGCCTCATCGGGCACGCGATGCACCATCACTCCGGTGTGCTCGATCTCTCCCCGCTGAAAGGCTTCATAAGCCTCTTCTATCGCATGCGTGCCGGGAAAAGTCCCTGGAAGTGCTGGGTGAAGATTCAAAACGCGATAGTGCCTGAGGAAGGCCATGCTGAAGACGTGCATCCATCCCGCCATGACGACCAAATCGGGATCATAGGCCGCCAGCTTTTTGGCTAGGTCCGCATCGTATTCCTCGCGGCTGCGGCCGGCCTCACGATAGGGCGCAAGGGGATGATAGATGGTAGGGATGCCATGCTTCTCCGCCCGTTGCAGTCCATAAGCATCCTCGCGATTGGAGACCACGACAACGACCTCCGTATCGGGCAAGACGCCCGCTTCCGTGGCATCGATGATAGCCTGCAAGTTCGTGCCATGGCCCGATATCAGAACGGCCAAACGATTCACGTCAACTCCACCCTCACTTCCGAAGTAGCGTCCACAATATGGCCCATCACGCAGGCCTCCTCCACAGCCCCCAGGGCCGCCTCCACCTCGTCGGCGGCCACCACGACCACCAGACCGATGCCCATGTTGAAAACGTGGTACATCTCATCATGGTCTACGTCTCCCGCCTCCTCAATGCGTTGGAAGAGGGGAGGCACCTGCCAGGCACCCCGATCCACGATTGCCCGCGTCCCAGCGGGCAGGATGCGGGGGATATTGTCCACAAAGCCACCGCCGGTGATATGGGCCAGCCCCTTGACGTGGACCACCTGGCGCAGGGCCCGCACGTGGGGCAGATAGGAGCGATGGGGCCTCACGAGGGCCTCGCCCAGGGTGCAGCCCAGATCCTCGTCATACTCCTCATAGTCCGCTGTATCAAAGATGCTGCGCACCAGGGAAAAGCCGTTAGTGTGCAGGCCGTTGGATGGCACCCCCACCAGCACGTCGCCAGGTGTGATGGTGGAGCCGTCGATGATCTCCCCCCTTTCCACCAGCCCGACGATGGTGCCCACCAGATCCATCTGGCCTGGAGCGTACACGTCGGGCATCTCTGCCGTCTCGCCCCCAAGGATAGCGCAATCCGCTTCGCGGCAGGCTGCCGCCACGCCCGCGACGATGGTGGCGATGCGCTGGGGATCCAGATGGGGGGCGGCGATATAGTCGAGGAAGAATAATGGCTCGGCCCCCTGGACGAGGATGTCATCGATACAGTGGTTGACGATATCCCAACCCAGCGTCTCGTAGCTGTTCATGGCACTGGCCACGATGGTCTTGGTACCCACACCATCGGTGGAGGCCACCAGGACGGGATCCTCAAGCCCTTTCACGCCACCAGCGTGGTATAGGCCACCAAAAGCCCCAATGCCTCGCAGAACCTCTGGGCCATACGTGGAGCGCACGGCCTCCTCCATCAGTTCCACGGCTTTGTTTCCTGCCTCAATGTCGACGCCCGCCGCCTTGTACGCGCTCTCTGTCATTCTATTCCTCCCGCAATCCCTTGGCACCTATGTCCCGGCGCATCATGACGTCCGGCCAATGAATGCGGTCGGCCCGCGCGTAGGCCCTGTCCACGGCGCTCCGCAGATCGTCGGCCCAGGCCGTCACCCCCAGCACGCGCCCCCCATCGGTGAGCACACGACCGTCCTCCTGCTTGGTACCCGCGTGGAACACGATGGTATTTGGCACATCCTCCTCCAAGCCCTCAATCTCGTATCCCGTCTCATACTCTATCGGGTAACCGCCCGATGCCATGACCACACACACGCACGTCTCGTCCGACCAATGCAGTTTGACGTCTTTTAGCGTCCCGTCGATGCAGGCTTCCAGCACGGATACCAGATCGCTCTCCAGGAGTGGAAGGATGACCTGTGCCTCTGGATCGCCAAAGCGGCAGTTGAACTCTAACACCTGAAAGTCGCCGTCGGAGAGCATGAGGCCGGCATAGAGTGCCCCCACATAGGGAGTTCCCGCGCGCCGCAGACCGTCCACCGCTGGTTGGAGTACCTCGTTCATGACGCGTTCCAACGTGGCCTCGTCCAAAAGAGGGGCGGGGGCGTAGCAGCCCATGCCGCCCGTATTGGGGCCCAGATCGCCATCGTAGGCCGGCTTGTGATCCTGGGCCAACGCCATGGGCACCACCGTCTGTCCATCGGAGAAGGCCAGCACGGAGACCTCCTCGCCCTCCAAACACTCCTCGATGACCACGCGGTCGCCCGCCTTCCCAAAGGCACGCTCGCGCATGATCTCGTCCAAGGCCTGGCGGGCCTCCTCGTCGGTCTGGCAGACGATGGAACCCTTGCCCGCCGCCAGGCCACTGGCCTTTACCACGATGGGCGCCGGATGCTCTTGAAGATAGGCTTTGGCGCGATCATAGTCCTCAAAGATGGCATAGGGGGCGGTGGGGATGCCGTGGTCGCGCATGAAATCCTTGCTGTAGGCCTTGGAGGATTCGATGCGTGCGGCGCGTTCCGTGGGGCCAAAGACGCGTATCCCCCTGTCCTGCATGGCGTCGGTCAGCCCCAGCGCCAGGGGCACCTCAGGCCCCACCACGACCAGATCGACGCCCTCCTTCTCGGCGTGGTCGACCAGACCGGATATGTCATCGGCAGCGATGGGGATGTTGGTGGCTAACGTCAAAGTGCCGCCATTGCCGGGCGCGACGTGAATCTCATCCACCCGGGGTGAGCGATCCAGGGCCCAGACGAGAGCGTGCTCCCTGCCACCAGATCCCACTACGAGTACCTTCATGCCCTTCTCCTTCAACTAGCTTGACGCGCGCGTTCGCTCTCAGTGATGAATCCTCCCGCCTTTTTCTCAAAGGGATACTCCCCGGCAAAGCACGAGAGGCAGAAGCGGTCGGCGGGACGGTTTGCAGCCTTCACCAAACCCTCCAGGCTGAGATAGCCCAGTGAATCGGCCCCAATATACTCCTTGATCTCGGAGACACTCATACGGTGGGCGATCAATTCCTCGTAGGTGGCCATATCGACGCCCATGAAACAGGGATGCCTTATGGGCGGCGAGGTGATACGCATGTGCACCTCGCGCGCTCCGGCCTCGCGCAGGAGGCGCATGGTGGGCTTGCTCGTATATCCTCGCACGATAGAGTCATCGACGACCACGATGCGCTTATCGCGGAGGATATCTGAAAGGGGATTGAACTTGAGGGCGACGCCCGCCTTGCGCAGGCGGTCGCTGGGCTGAATGAAGGTGCGCCCGATATAGCGGTTCTTTATCAGGCCCTCACCATAGGGGATGCCCGATTCCTGTGCGTAGCCGATGGCCGCTGGCGTCGCGGAATCAGGCACGCCCATGACGAGATCCGCGTCCACTGGATGTTCCCGTGCCAGTTGCCTGCCCAGAGATTGGCGCACCTGATGGATAAGTTGCCCATCAATAATGCTGTCGGGGCGCGCGAAATAGATGTATTCAAAGATACACAGGCTGGACTTTTCCTTTGGTGCCCCTTGAACCATGCGAGCCCCCGTGTCATTGATGGTGACGATGGCCCCCCGGGGGATCTCTTGGATATCCTTGGCGCCCACAGTCTGCAGGGCGCAGCTTTCTGAGGCCACCACCCATCCGCCGTTCAGGCGCCCCATGCTCAAGGGGCGAAAGCCCCAGGGGTCGCGTACGGCGTACAATGCATCACGAGTCAGGATGGTCAGAGAATAAGCACCCTTGGCCTCCCGCATCATGCCGCGAATGCGTTTCTCCCACGTGTCGCCCTCGGCGCCAGCCAGCATCTGAAGCATGACCTCGGTGTCGGACGAGGAGGCGAGACCCACGCCGCGAGCAAAAAGGCCCTGGCGAAGCTCATCCGTATTGACCAGATTGCCGTTGTGGGCCATGGCTACAGGTCCCAACGCTGACTCGAGGAGAAATGGTTGCGCTCCCAGGCGAAGAGAGGAGCCGGCCGTGGAATAACGCACGTGTCCTATAGCGATGTGGCCCTGCAAAGGCTTGAGGTTGTCCTCGTTGAATACTTGGGATACGAGCCCCATCTCCTTATGCAACTTTACACGCCGTCCGTCGGAGACGGCGATTCCCGCGCTCTCCTGCCCCCTATGCTGTAAGGCATAGAGACCAAAGAACGTGAGACGTGCCACGGCTTCTCCCCGAGCATAGACACCAAACACGCCGCACGCCTCCCAGGGCCTACTATGAAACACACAATTCTCGCACACGGTCACACGACCCTTTTCACAGTTCATAAGCGCTCCGATGAGCTACGAACCTCCTCATCCGCAGAAAGCACTTTGTTTTGTGCCATATTTTGATACTGGGCCAATCGATCTCGCAGATCGCCGTCGGAGAGGGCCAATATCTTGGCCGCCGCCAGGGCCGCGCCCTCGGGGGCCAAGATCACAAGGGGGGCCACACCGCTGGGCATACGCAGCGAGGAGTAGATATCGGCGCCCGCAAAGGTGGAGGAGATGGGCGGACAGGTAATCACGGGATGCACCGTGTTGGCATCCACCATGCCCCCAAGGGCGTTGGAGCGGCCCGCCACGGTGATATAAACGAGGGGTTCCTCCACCTCCTCATAGCGCTGCAAAAGACGCAATAAGTGACGCACACTTTTGTGTGCCGATGCCACGTGAAGATCGTAGGGAATGTCCCAGGAGTCCAACTGCGCCCTGATCCCCTCCACGTGATCGAGGTCGCTCTTGGAGCCCATGATGATGACCACACGGCCCGACATATCAAGCGTTCCCCGTCAATTCTCTTCTACGAATTCGTCGGTCATCTCGGCCACGACGGCATAGTTCCTCAGCACTTGAGCCATACCCTCATCGGTCACCTCGGGCATATTGCGATAGATCTGCTTGTCCAGCATCTTGTCCTTGTCGCCCTCGGGCCAGATGCGCCAGGAATCGTTGTCGATGACGTCGGCCACCACCAGGCGTCCGTCGGATGCGGCCCGCCCGAATTCGATCTTGCCATCGACGAGGGTCACATCCTGCTTTGCCCAAGCCTCCTCCAGGACGCCAAACACCCGGCGAGCCGTCTCCGTCATGACCGCGACCTCGTCCTCCGTGGCGATGCCTCGCCCCACGATCTCTTCCTCCGTGATCAGGGGATCGTGTAACTCGTCGGCCTTGAAGGTGAACTCTACCAGCACGGGGTCAAAGCGCGTGCCCTCCTCCACGTCGGGGTTGCGCACGAGATAATGGCCGGTGGCGATGCGCCGCATGATCACTTCCAGAGGGATCATGTCACACTTGGTGACGAGGTTGGTGGCCTCTCCCACCATGCCGATATAATGGGTGTCCACCCCCTCCTGCTCCAGCAGGTAGAACACGTTCGACGTGGTGCGGCAGGTCAGTTTCCCCTTGCCGGGCAGCGCGTTCATCCGCGTGCCGTCGCCAGCGGAGATGCTGTCCTTATGAAACATATAGACCACGTCCTCGTTTCTAGGATGGGCATAGATAATCTTGGTCTTGCCCTCGGTCAGTTTTCGGCCATAAACTAACGGCTTGAATACCATGCGAACTCCCTTCCGTACAATAGGCTGGCGCGCTGCCCAACTGCAAACGAGACGCAACGTCCCATAACTGATTATATCATCATCGCCGGGTTTTTTCGACTTTGTCTCTGATGATTCGCGCCAATTCCCGCGTTCGCTGGGGAGCATCGCCCACCCCCGCTCCCGCGCCAACGATGGCGCGCACCTTCTCCGCCGAGAGATAGGCGGTGATGGCCTCGTCGGCGGCCAACAGATTCACCAGGGGGTTTTCCTCTCCCGACTGGACGACCTTCCAGGCCTCCATGCTGCAGGCGCGGATGCGCTCGTGCATCTCCTGGCGGCTGGCGCCCGCCTTGACCAGAGCCATGAGCAACGGCTCTGTGGCCGCAAAGGGGCCATAGGTGCCCATGTTGCGCCGTATGGCCTCCCGGCCCACGCGCAATCCGCCCACCACCCGCTGCACGCGCTGCAGGATCTCGTCCACAGCCAGGAATGCCCCGGGCAGGACAATGCGCCGGTTGGCCGAGTCATCCAGCGTGCGCTCCAGGGCCGAAAGGGCCGCGTTGTCCCAGGTCGCGCGGGGCAGCCCGGCCACGTAGCGGGCCAGGGAACAGATGCTCTCCGAGGTGACGGGATTGCGCTTGAAGGGCATGGCGGAGGATCCCACCTGCTGCGTTCCAAATGGTTCCGAGAGTTCCCCGAAAACGGGGGACTGGAGCAGACGCAGGTCCAGCGCGAATTTGTGCGCCGACTGGGCGATGGCCGCCAGGACGGACAACACCTCATAATCCATCTTGCGCGGATAGGTCTGGGTACTCACGGGATAGGACGGGAGGTCCAACTGCTCCATGATGCGCCGCTCCATCTCCCGGGGGGTCATGTCGCTGTCCTCCAACAGATGGGCATAAGATGCCGACGTGCCCACGGCACCCTTGAAACCCTTGCCCCGGACGCGGGGGATCAGGTGCTCCACCGCCTCCAGATCCTCCATCAAGTCCTGCCCGTACTGCGCGAGGCGATAGCCCAGGGTCGTGGGCTCGGCGGGTTGAATGTGTGTATAGGCCATGATGACGGTGTCCGCCTCGGCCTCCATACGCTCGGCAAAAGCGCCCAGGACTGCCATCAGCCTTTGTTGCACCAACTGCAGGCTCTCCCGGAGGCGCAGGGCATCGGCGTTGTCCTCAATGTCCATGCTGGTGGCGCCCAGGTGGATGATGCCCCCGCCCATGGGACACTGCTCGGCGTAGGTCTTGACCTCGGCCATCAGGTCGTGGCGCAACTCGGTCTCGATCTCCTGAGCCCGCTCCCAGTCGATGTCCTCCTGATGTTCCCGCAGATCGGCCACCTGCTCCGCTGTGACCAACCCCGCCTCCGCCTGGGCTGAGGCCAGGGCCACCCAGATACGCCGCCACAGCCGGCGCTTGTTGGCCTCAGACCAGATTTTGCGCATCTCCGCACTGCCGTAGCGCCAGGTAAAGGGAGAGAGGTACGTCTCATGCGTATACGAGGACCGATCCGTCATCTCTTGTGCTCCCTTTTCATAAACTAGACCGAACTGCCTGGCACCTGATGCAATATAGGTCTAAGCTGCTTACGGCCTGGATCAATGGAGATTTGAAAACGACCGGACAATAAGGTGCTCCGTTCACCGTCGGCTCGAAGCCGACGTCTAGTCTCATCAAGTGCGTTGAAAACGCACTAAACCGCCCATTTCGCCCTCATGGAACCCGTTTCTAACGGGTTTTCTTTAGCAGACGTGGATTTCAATCCTCGGCTGAGGGTTATGGCGTGGAGCGTTTGCTCCGCGGGCTCATGTTACAAAGCCCCGGCGGCCTTCCTTCAGCCCCACGAGAGGGAGTATACGGCGCACACTCTCTAACCAACCCCACCTGTTCACAGCAGGACATGATCCTACATGAAATCCCTGGCCGCTTCCACGCCATTCTGGAACAGCACAAGGCCCAGTCCCCCCGACTCGCCTCGCGTCCAACGCGGGTGCTGCTGGGGATAGATATGATCCTCAGGATGGGGCATCAGGCCGAAAACGTTCCCCGCCCTGTTGCAGATGCCGGCGATATCGTCCACGGAGCCGTTGGGATTGTGGGGATAGCCCGCACGCTCATGCACGGGCACCGAGGCCGAGAAATCACCCGCATCGGCCGGCTCGCGGGGCGCCACATAGCGCAGGACGACGAGATTGTCTTCGACGAGCTCTTGATGCACGGATTCATCGGCCACGGCCAGACGGCCCTCCCCATGAGCCACGGGGCAGTAGATATCCTCTGCCAGCCCCTGGGTAAAGAGACAGGGGCCATCCTCCTCTGCTCGAAGCCGCGCCCATCGGCACTCGAAATGGGCGCTGCGATTAAAGGTCAGCGTCACGCGCTGCTCGGCGCGCACCTGTAACGCGCCATCGCCCGGCCCGGGAAGATAACCCGCCTTGACCAGCGCCTGGAATCCGTTACAGATGCCCATCACGGGCTTCCCCTGGCGGACGAAATTATCCAGGGATTCCCGGAAGCGATGCACAAGGTCGTTGGCCCAGAGCTGCCCAGCGCCGAGGTCGTCGGCGTAGGAGAATCCTCCAGGCAACACCAGCATCTGATACGCTTTTAATTCCCTGTTGCCCGCGATCAATTGATTGATGTGCACGATTTCTGGCGCGCCCCCGGCCAGCTCGCTGGCCTGCGCCGCCTCGCGGTCGCGGTTGGTACCGGGTGCGTGCATGATCATCACTCGTGGCTCAGACATTGACGCCCCTCCCCGCATCGATTCCGCCCCCTATATGCCCACGCCAGGCCTCGGCCACCGCCTCCATGGGAAGGGAGAAGAGCGTCTCTTTCTCTGCACCATAGATCACCAGGTACGGCCCGCGATTGACGTGACCGAGGCGTCCATGGGGGATATCCTGCACTATCTCCTCAAAGGCCCCCACGTCTTCCTCCCTCACCTCTACGAGATAGCGCCCGTTGGATTCGGAAAAGAGGACCCAGTCTGCGGAGAACTCCTGCTCGCCGCCCAAAGGGACGCTGGACAAAAAGATAGAGGCGCTCAGGCGACCAGCCAGGGCCATCTCGGCCAGGGCCACGGCCAATCCTCCCTCGGAACAGTCGTGACAGGCGCGTACGGTACCCGCCGCGATGGCCCTGTGCAATGCCCGCGCCGTCGCGGGACCGTCGGGCGCGCGCCGGGGCACCTCCTGACCCACTATGTCGTGCAGGGCATAGTAGCGGGAGCCGCCCAACTCTCGCCGCGTTTCGCCCAGAATATATAGGGGATCGCCCGTCTCCTTGAAATCCATGGTACAGACCCGATGGATATCCGGGACGATCCCCAGGGCCGAGATCAACAGGGAGGGGGGAACGGCCACCTGTTGGCCCGTGGCTCTATCCGTGTATTCGTTATTCAGGCTGTCCTTGCCCGAGATAAAGGGCACGCCATAGTGTAGGGCGCCCTCATAGCATCCTTTGCAGGCCCGCACCAGGCCGCCCAGGCGGTCAGGGAGCTCGGGGCTGCCCCAACAAAAGTTGTCCAGGATGGCGATGCGCTCCGGATCGGCTCCCACCGCCACCACGTTGCGCACTGCCTCGTCAATGGCGGATACGGCCATGGCGTGGGGATCGATCTGCCCATAGGCGGGGTTGAAACCACAGCCCAAAGCGATTGCCCTCCAGGAACCAGCGGTCTCCAGCGGCTTGAGCACCGTAGCGTCGGAGGGCCCATCGTTTCTTCGTCCCACAAAGGGCTTTACGACCGTGCCTCCCTGAACCTCGTGATCGTAGCGCCGCACCACGTCCTCCTTGCTGCGCACGTTTGCATGGCCCAGGATGCGTAAAAGGGCATCCCCCAGTTCCTCTCCCTCGGATAGGCTCTCCGTAGGTTCTCGATAATCCGGCTGTTCCCATACACCTTCTAGGTGCCGCTGCGGGAGTCCATGGTGGAGAAACGCCATGGACATCTCCCCCACCACCTCGTCTCCGTAAGAGATGTGCAGACGGGCATCGTCTCGGAAGGTGCCGATGACGGTCATCTCCACCGAATATCCTTCGCAAATCTCCCGTAAGCGCGTCCTGTTCTCCGGGGGAACGGCCAGCACCATACGCTCCTGAGCCTCCGAGAGCCATATCTCCCAGGGTTGCAGCCCATGGTATTTGAGGGGTACGCGCTCCAGATGCACCGTCGCGCCGGTTTCCTCGCCCATCTCGCTGACCGCCGAGGAGAGCCCACCCGCCCCACAGTCCGTGATGGCCGTATAGAGCCCTTCATCCCGCGCCTCCAGGATGGCGTCCAGCATCTTTTTCTCCTCGATGGGGTTCCCGATCTGAACCGCGCTGCCCGCTACCTCGCCCGTCTGATCGGTGAGCTTGGCGGAAGAGAAGGTGGCGCCGTGAAGCCCATCGCGGCCCGTGCGCCCTCCCAGGACGACCACCAGATCGCCGGGCTGTACGGCCCGGGGATGCGCGCCCTTGGGCGCGATGCCCACGCAACCACAATATACGAGAGGATTGGTGATATAGCCGGGATCAAAATAGATGGTGCCATTGACAGTGGGGATCCCCATTTTGTTTCCATAATCCTCGATGCCCGCCACCACGCCGTTGTAGATCCGCCTGGGGTGCAGGACGCCTGCCGGGAGGGCTCCATTCTCCGTGTCCAACGGGCCGAAGCAGAGGATGTCTGTATTGGCAATGGGCCGAGCCGAGACGCCCATAACGTCCCGCACCACGCCGCCCACGCCCGTGTTCGCTCCGCCAAATGGCTCCAATGCTGAGGGATGATTGTGGGTCTCCACCTTGAAGGAGACCGCATAGTCATCGTCAAAATCGACGATGCCCGCGTTATCGACGAACGCGGAACGCACCCAGGGCTTCCTCACCTCATCTGTCGCCGCGCTCAAGTAGGTGGCGATCAAACTGTCGATGCGCTCCCGCGTCGTGCCCTCGTCCGTGATCTCGGTGTAATCGATGACGCCCTTGAACGTCTTGTGTATGCAGTGCTCCGACCACGTCTGGGCCAGACTCTCCAGCTCCACGTCGGTGGGTTCTCTGCCCTCCTCGCGAAAGTAGCGCTGCACAGCACGCATCTCATCCACGTCGAGGGCCAGGAGGCGCTCGTGAGAAAGGTGCAGGAGTTCGTTCTCATCCTCTATCTGGGTGAGGGGTATCCGCTCAGCGCGGGCCTCGGTCGGCGGCAGCTCCACATGGAGATGCGACTCCAGTTGTCCGATTTCGAAATACTGGATCACATCATTATAGAGCAAGCGCTCCACGATGTGCTCCACTTCCTCCTCGGCCAACTGACCGTAAAGGAGATAGCTCTGCGCCGAGGCCGCGTCGTGAAGATCCGTCACACCCAACAGGTGAGCGTGAGAGAGCAGGTTGGCGGCCACCGTGTCGGTCACGCCCTGCAGCAAGCCCACCTCAATACGAACAGCGCCCTCGGGAGTGGACACGGGCTCAGAAGCCAATCCCCAACGGGCTCGCTGCACGACGGGGTCCACCAATAGTTCGTCACAGAGTCGCTTGATCTCTTGTTCGCCTATATCACCTCGTAAGAAGTAGAGGTCGGCGCGCGCGACGCGCTGCACTCCCCTGATATTAAGTGCGGCGATATCGCTTAGCAAATAATCCTCTGGCATCTCCCCAGGAAGGGGAATGACCTCCACACGATACACGCGATCCAAAAGTTGCCCCCTTAATTCAGTCGCAAAGCAAAATTCCTGTTGAGCCGCTCAAGGTTGAAGTTGATAGTTTGGCGCTTCCTTGGTGACGATGATACTATGGGGATGGCTCTCCACGAATCCCGCATTGGTGATGCGTATGAACCTAGCCCTCTTGTGCAGGGCGGCGAGGTTCTCTGCACCCACGTACCCCATGCCCGAGCGCAAGCCACCCATGAGCTGGGTTATGGTGTCGTCAAGGGTCCCCTTGTAGGCCACGCGCCCCTCGATGCCCTCCGGCACGACCTTTTCCCCAGTGCCATTTCTCCTTCTGATGGTGGATAGCTGGCCCGTACCATAGCGGTCGCGGCCATACCGTTCGCGCATGGCCGCCAAGGACCCCATACCACGGTATTCCTTGAAGCGGCGCCCCTCATAGATGACCACTTCGCCCGGGCTCTCGTCCACGCCAGCCAGCAGGTTACCCAGCATAACGCAGCTGGCGCCGGCGGCCAGTGCCTTGGTGATATCCCCCGAGTAGCGTATGCCGCCGTCGGCGATGATGGGCACCCCCAATTCCGCACCGACCCGCGCACAGTCCATGATGGCTGTCAATTGGGGCATGCCCACGCCGGCCACAACGCGCGTGGTGCAGATGGAACCCGCACCCACGCCTACTTTGACCGCGTCGGCACCAGCGGAGACCAGGTCTCGCGTCCCCTGTGGAGTGACCACATTCCCTCCCACGATGGCCACGTGTTCATAGAGGGATCTCATCTTCTCTGTGGCCTCAAGGACGGCTCGAGCATGGCCATGGGCCGTATCCAGGGCCAGCAGATCGACGCCCGCCTCCACCAGTGCGGCGGCCCGCTCCAGATAATCGCCCCCCACGCCCACGGCGGCCCCCACCAGGAGCTGACCGTTTTCATCCTTGGCGGCGTTGGGATAATCGATGCGCTTCTGAATATCCTTGACCGTGATCAATCCTTTGAGATTGAAATCGCCGTCCACCAGGGGCAGCTTTTCGATGCGATGCTTCTGCAGGATCTCCTGAGCCTCCTCAAGGGTGGTGCCCAGGGGAGCGACGATCAGATCGTCGGAGGTCATATATTCGGTGACCAGCCTGTCATCCTCGACGGCAAAACGAATATCCCTGTTGGTGAGGATGCCCACCAGCCTATTATCCTCCACGATGGGCACGCCGGAGATATGATAGTGAGACATGATCTCCTTGGCTTGGCCCAGAGTTGCCGTGGGCGGCAGGGTGATGGGATCGACGATCATTCCCGATTCGGAACGCTTGACCTTGTCCACCTCCCTGGCCTGTTCCTCTATGGAACAGTTCCGATGGAGCACGCCGAGCCCCCCTTGACGAGCCAAGGCTATGGCCATCCGTCCTTCGGACACGGTATCCATGGCTGCAGAGAGCACGGGGATATTCAAGCGAATGCTGTGGGTAAGCTGTACGGAGATGTCGGCCTCCGCAGGGAGGACGGACGACGCTTGCGGAACGAGCAGTACGTCGTCAAAGGTCAACGCTTCAGACCCGTTGTGGGGATCAACTGATGCCATGACTCCTCCTTCTGTTCGTAAACCCATTCGCCCACTCACAGGGAGTGGGCGAACCAACAATCCATCAGATTGGCCAGCGGAGAGCGATGAGGTCGTCACGCTCCGCCCCCACAGAGATCAGGTCGATGGGGATTTTCAGCAACTCGGACACCCGATTGCAGTACCCCTTCGCTTTGGCGGGCAGATCCTCAAAGGTCCGCACGGCGCTGATATCCCTCTGCCAGCCCGGCACTGTCTCGTAGACGGCCTCAGCCTGGGCGAGAACCTTGGCATCTAGGGGGTACGTCTCCATTTCGGTGCCATCCGGCAGACGATACGTTGTGCAGAGATTGATCTTTTCCAGCCCACTCAGGATATCGAGCCGCGTTATGGCCAGTCCCGTAAAGCCGTTTACCCGCGCCGCATAGCGTAGAGCAACCAGGTCCAGCCAGCCACAACGGCGAGGGCGCCCCGTCGTCGTGCCATATTCGTGACCCCTCTCGCGAATCCAATCCCCCGTCTCCCCCGTCAACTCGGTGGGAAAGGGCCCCGCGCCCACGCGAGACGTATACGCCTTGACCACCCCTACGATATTCTTGATCCGCAGGGGGCTGATGCCCGCCCCCTGGCAGGCGCCTCCTGCTGTGGGGGAGGAGGATGTCACGTAGGGATAGGTGCCGAGGTCGATGTCCAACATGGTGCCCTGTGCGCCCTCCATAAGCACCTTCTCGCCTCGCTCCAAGGCCTCGTTGATCAGCAGCGTGGTATCGGTGATAAATGGGGCGAGACGCTTGGCGGCCGGTCGGTAGGCCTCCACAATCTCCTCCACCGTCAGGGGCTCGGCCTCGAAGAGGCGGGTAATCTGCAGGTTGACACGTTCCAGCACCTCCTCAACCTGGTGCGCAAAGCGGTCCATGTCCAACAGATCCTGCATGCGCAGACCGCGCCGCGCTACCTTGTCTGTATAGGCGGGGCCTATACCTCGCTTGGTAGTGCCTATGGCCTGATCGCCCCGCATCTTTTCCTCCAGCGCGTCGAACAGGGGATGATAGGGCATGACGACGTGGGCATTGCTGCTGATATATATATTCTCTATAGGTACGCCTTTGCTGTCAAGGGTATCCAGTTCCTCGACCAGGGCGGGCGGGTTGATGACCATACCATGGCCCAACACCGCCGCCACGTCGGGCCGCGTTATCCCCGCCGGAACCTGATGCAGCTTGAACGTCGTATCCCCAATCACGACGGTATGGCCCGCGTTGTTGCCTCCCTGGTATCGAACCACCATGGAAGCACGCTCGGCGAGGTGATCGACAATCTTGCCCTTTCCCTCATCACCCCACTGGGAACCCACAACGACGGTCACTGGCATCGAAACCTCCTTGACAACCAAAATAGGGGCATGACCCCGGCGGCCACGTCCTGTGTAGCATCAAACACAAAACGTCCCCTCTATGCTATCCCTTTGCAGAGGAGACGTCCGCGTCCACCCAAGAGAGCGCTTCACCCTCCTTTGCAAGTATAACACAACCCACATACCTTGCCAATCCGTGGCCCGGGCCGGGTGCGCGCAAATGTTGTAAATCATTGGCCGTTCCTCGTCCGCGCAGGCTGTTTTGGGACTGCAGAATGGCGCCGCCATTCTGCGAGGCCACCTTCGGTGGCCCATCTGGCCGATAGGCCTCACGAGCTGACTTCAGACGGCGAAGGCCGGGGAACGAACGTCCGAACATGCTCGGTCTGAAGCCCAGCGCAAAGGCGCTTCGCGCCGGGCGTCGACCTGCGTCGACGCATTTGGGCCGCGCCCAAGGCTGCGTTCACGCTACTCTTACCCGTCAGTTTCTTCTTTCTGATATGTCCGATCATTCTAACAGACTTTACGTGCACCCCGCAGACCGGATGCTGATAACCGCCAGTTGTCTCCACCCCTTCTCTGACCCTATAATACGCCATAGGAGGGAGCAAACCATGCGACAAACAGTGTCGGTGATCTTTACCGTCCTGAACGAGGCGGGAACCATAGAGGTGTTACTGGATTCCCTGTGTCAGCAGACGCGATCCCCCGACGAGGTGGTAGTGGTGGACGGCGGCTCCGGCGATGGAACGTACCAGAAGCTGGAACAATTCGCCAAGGGAGCGCCTTTTCCGGTAAAAGTCCTTTCCCGACCGGGCAGCAATATCTCCGAAGGGCGCAACGCGGCCATCGCCTCCGCAACGGGCCCCCTCATCGCCTCCACGGACGCCGGCGTGCGCTTGGAAGCGGACTGGCTGGCGGAACTCGTGGCTCCCTTTGAGGATTCCAACGCACCCGACGTGGTGAGTGGCTTCTTTGTGCCTGACCCTCACTCCCTCTTTGAGCTGGTGTTAGGCGCCGTGACCTTGCCCCGACTGGAAGAGATAGACCCGCAGACCTTTCACCCCTCCTCGCGCTCGGTGGCCTTTCGCCGCCGGGCCTGGCAGGCGATGGGTGGATATCCGGAATGGCTGGATTACTGCGAGGATCTCCTTTTCGATTTCGCCCTGCGTGATGCCGGGTTCACCTTCACTTTCAATCCGAACGCGGTGGTGCATTTCAGGCCCCGCCACACCCTAAAGGCCTTTTTCAGACAGTACTATCGTTATGCGCGGGGAGACGGCAAGGCCGATTTCTGGCGCTATCGCCACGCACTGCGTTATGCGTTCTATCTGCTCGCGTGCCCCCTCCTGGTGGCGTTAGCCCTTTTTGTGCACCCCGCCTGGGTGCTCCTCCTAATAGGCGGCTTGGCCTCTACCATGTACAGGCCCTTTTGGCGCTTGGCACCCCATCTGCGCAAATTGCCCTGGGGGAGGCGACTGCGGGCGTGCGCCTGGGTACCCCTCATCCGCTGGACGGGCGATATTGCCAAGATGCTGGGCTACCCCGTCGGCGTATGGTGGCGCTGGCACCACGCCCCCAAGAAAGTCTGGCCCAAGCGGCAGATCTAAAGAGCGCCTGGTAGAGGACCCGTGTTCCTTCTATCCCGTCCTTTGTTTACAGAACCCCTTTGTACTAGAATATAGGCACTATCAAACAGAGGAAGGGCATGTCGGATCTGGCCATCGTCATTGTCAATTATAACACGTGTGAACTGCTGGACCACTGCTTGCAGTCCATACACGGCAGCAATGGGGATTTGGAGTTGCAGGTGATAGTGGTGGATAACCACTCGTCCGATGGCAGCACGGACATGGTTCGCGCCGAGCACGCGTGGGTCCATTGCCTCCTGGAGAGTGATCATAACGGGGGCTACGCATATGCCAACAACCTGGGATTGCGCTGTCTCGGGTATGCCAGCAACGAACCCACGGCGTCCCTGCCACGATATGTTTTGCTGCTGAACCCCGACACCGAACTCCCAGAGGATGCCCTGACCAAGATGGTGGCCTTTATGGATGAACGTGAGGACGTAGGCGTCGCGGGGCCCAAACTGGTGCGCAGGGACGGCAGCCTGGACAAGGCCTGCAGGCGAAGCTTTCCCACACCCCTCGTTTCCTTCTACCATCTAAGCGGTTTGGGAAGAGTGTTCCCCCAAAGCCAGCGCTTCGGCCAGTATAATATGACGTATCTCTCTCCCGACATGAGAGCGGACGTGGACGCCGTCGTGGGGGCCTTTATGCTTATACGGTCGGAGGCGCTGGAACAGGTGGGCCTGCTCGACGAATCCTTTTTCATGTATGGAGAGGACCTGGATCTCTGTTATCGAATCAAACAAAGGGGATGGCGCGTCGTGTACAATCCGGAGGTCACGGTGCTCCATCTAAAGGGCGCCGCCAGCCGCAAGGCGAGCCGCCGCGCCCTCATCGCCTTTTACGACGCTATGAGGATATTCCACAACAAACATTACCGCTCTCAGACCTTCTTCCTGGTCAACTGGGGCATCGACCTGGGAGTATTTCTGTTACAGCAGTGGGCCCTCTTTCTGGACCGTTTGCGCCCTCCCGAACGTAAACGGGTAGCCTCTGCGTAGGGAGAAAGTGTATGTCGAACAGAGAAAGAGTTTTGCTAGCGTTCCTAACCATCGTCGTGGATCTGATCATGGCCGCGCTGGCATTCTATACCGCCTACCGGATTCGCCTCCTGGTGCCCTTTCCCGTTCCCTTGCGCTTGGGGCCCTTTGGCAACTATATCGAGGAACTCGCGCTGCAGCTATTGAGCTTCCTGGCGACCTTTGCTCTCTTTGGGCTGTATCGCCTCCGATGGGAGGGCTCGCGCATCGATCTCTTCTACACCGTGCTTGCTGCCACTTCCATCGCTGTCCTGGCCTCAACGGCTCTCACGTACCTGATTTTTTTCCAGGATCGGGATCTCGCCAGGGGCATGATCCTCTATGGCTGGGCCTTTTCCATTCCTTTGGTGCTTATAGGGCGTGGCTTCACGGGATTGGTGAGAAGGTACGTTCGGCGCCGGCACCCTGAACGGCTCCTGTTTGTTGGCACTGGCGATGCGGCGCGTATTCTGCTGCAGAAGGTAACCCAGTCGCCCCGGTTGAGATACCATGTGGTCGGTTTCGTCGACGATCAACGGACGGGCGAACGCGTGGCTGGCCTCCCCGTGCTCGGCTCCCAAGGCGATCTGGCCTCCATCGTCCGTGAACATGACATCCAGGAGGTGGTGATCGCCCTCACGGATGCGTCCCATGAGGAGTTGCTGGACATGATCGCCGACTGCGAAAGCGAGAGGGCCACTGTGCGCATCTTTCCCGACGTGTTCCAGATCGTGGCCTCCGAAGTGCGCATAAGCGATATGGACGGGCTTCCCCTGTTGACGGTGCGCGACGTGGCCCTGCGGGGATGGAAGCTGGCTGCCAAACGTGCCCTGGATCTCGTGGTGAGCGTGGGCGCGTTGGTCTTTCTTTCTCCCCTCCTGCTCTTCATCGCCCTGCTGGTCAAGCTGGATTCCAAGGGGCCGGCGTTCTATGCGCAGGAGCGTGTGGGGCTGGACGGCAAGCCGTTCTACATGCTCAAGTTCCGTTCTATGCGGGAGGGCGCGGAGGAGGAAACGGGGCCTGTGTGGGCCCAAGCGGATGATCCGCGAAGCACGCGCGTGGGAGCCTTTTTGCGTAGAACGTCCCTCGACGAACTACCCCAGCTCATCAATGTGCTGCGCGGGGAGATGAGCCTGGTGGGCCCTCGCCCAGAGCGCCCCATATTCGTGGAGCAATTCCGCCAGGTGCTTCCCCGCTATATGGAGAGACATAACGAGAAAGCGGGGATCACCGGCTGGGCACAGGTGAACGGACTCAGGGGTGATACCTCCATCGTGGAGCGCACCAAGTACGATCTCTACTATATCGAGAACTGGTCCCTGCTCTTCGACCTCAAGATTATCGTGCGCACCATCATGAACCAACTCCGCGGCGACCGAAACGCGTATTAGCGCGCCACCAAGAGGACTATGGGCTGGCCGCCCAGAAAGCATGCTTCTCTGCAGGCTATGAGCGCTCCCTCGCCATGCGCAGCGCAAAAGCATCATAGGCCTCAAGGGTCCGCTCCAAATCCTCCTCGCTGTGCCGATACGAGACGGCTCCCAGGCCATGCACCACGTTGACCTGATGCAGCAACAAGCCGAGCCTTAGTCCTTCCTCTCGCAAGCGGACACTACAGTGATGCGAGTCCATGAATTCATCACCAGAGAAAGGAGGATGATCCTCTTCCAGGGGAAAGTAGACGCCCCCGACGGAACTGCCAGGGACCACGCCGTTACCATGGCCCGTGCACTGTGCAAGCACCCCGCGATCGGCGAACACTTTTTCGATCCCCCGTCTTAGCTTCTCCCCTTTGGCCGCCAGAGCGGGATAGATCTCGCCCTCGTGTTCCGTGAGGTATTCGACCATGGTCTGACCGGCCAAAAGTGCGAGGGGATGTGCGGAAAAGGTGCCACCGTTAAACCACACCCGCTCTTTGGCCTTCTCGCTTATCAGATCCATGACATCCCCCCGACCAACGACGGCAGAGAGGGGCATACCCCCACCGACTACCTTACCAAACGTGGAAAGATCCGCTTTTATACCATAGAGACGCTGCATCCCCCCAGCACAGAACCTGAAACCTGTGATCACCTCGTCCAGGATGAGCAACGCACCATATTCCCAGGTTAGCTCGCGGGCGGTGTTCATAAAGTCTCCTGTGGCGGGAATGAATCCAATCCCACTGGGACAGGGTTCAAGGATGAAACAGGCAATGCGGTCGCCAAACGTCTCGAATATCTCGCATAGATTTTCCACATCGTTGAAACGGGCCACGATAATCTCCTTATCCGTGGCCTCGGGCACACCGGCGGAGTCGACGCGATGAAAGTCCCCCTCGACGGGGTGTACTCCCTTTAAAGTAAAAGGACTCGCGCCGTGCCAACCACCTCCCACCTTCACGATCAGGTCCCTTCCCGTATAGGCGCGCGCCATCATGATGGCGTACATGGTAGCCAGGGTGCCAGAGGTGGTGAAGCGTATTCGTTCCCCTCCGACGGCGTTGCACAGAAGCGAACCGAACGCGACCTGCCGCTCCTCCAACAGGCCGGTCTGAAGCCCAAACCCCCCATCCAGCGCATCCACCAGCCTGCGACGCACAAGGGGCGGATTATGCCCTAGGATGTTGGCATAATGCCCCTGCCAGAAATCGCATATCTGGTGGCCATCCACATCCTGCACATGCGCGCCCTCGGCTGCCTTAATACGAAAGGGATAGGGAACAAACGTGCGCGCGCCGTGGCTTATGCCATCCACGAGAACCTCGCTGGCCCGCGCATGCGCTGCCCCGGATTGGGCATATGCCTGCTCATACTCTTCGCGGAGCTTGGATATCAAGCCCTCCCACTCGCTCTCCATCATGATAGAAAAAGGTCTCCTCTACAATGCTAAAGACTCAATAGCTAACTGTCCGTGTCCATACTATAGTCAGAAACAACAGACCCTCAAGAAATCGTCTTTGAGAGAACACGTGGACAACCGGAGGTCTAACACCTTCTCGCGAGATATAACCCCGCCCCATTCAACTAATCCTGCAAAGCGGGCGGATCGCTCATCGCTTCTCCAGTGCCAGGTTTCTGGCAGAGCGCTTCATAAGGAGGAAGGTGGGCATACGTAGCGACACGCGCTCCGGGCATACGCTCTATGGCCTGCGCCAGTGTGCTCGCCAGTGGAGGAAGCGGCGCATCAGCGCGTGCTTGAAGCTAATCGGCGCTATCCTTACCAACAGGGCGTGCTGCCGCCTCCTCGCTCGGCCTTCCGCCCTCTTCGTAGCGCTGATCCAGGAGGTGGCTTCGCAGCAATTCGCCCATATCCTCGGCCTGACGCACGGCACGCACCTCCTGGGGAATCCAGCGCACGGCCATGGCCAGCAAAAACACCAGCGGTGCTAATATGTAGGGCAGCGTCCGATTCCGCCAGGTGGCCAACCCGATGAGGAGCAGGAAACTAACGATGGCCCCTGTGATGGCGCTGCCCGTGAGGACAAGGAAAATCAGCCCCAAGACGGGAAGAACGATTGCCGTTTCCACTGGCATCAGGGCCAGCAAAGCTCCAATGCTGGCGGCGAGGCCACGTCCGCCCCGGAAGGCCAGCCAGACGGGGAAATTATGCCCCAAGACGGCAGCCACGCCTCCGGCTAGGGGCCACCACCCCCCTGGGTGCATGGCACGCATAAACAGGACGGCCACCGCACCCTTGCCAATATCCGAGATGGAGACCGCCGCCCCAGCGGCCTTGCTGACGGCGCGGTACACGTTGGCCGCCCCCGCGTTACGATTACCTAGCGTGCGCACGTCCTCTCCGGTGATCAACAAGGTGAGCAGATAGGCAAAGGGAATAGAGCCGATCAGATAGCACGCAACAGCGATCAGAACGGGCATAAGCGTACTTCTCCTTTCCAAAATCCTCAAGTGCGAGCATCATCAATGCTTCATACCCTGCAGCACCTTTCGGTGCTTAACGATCCGATCCCTAATCCGTTCGCCCCCTTGCAGCGTCTTTTCCCCTGCGATGACAAGTCATCCTGTGGCTCGCGGGCTTTGCCATTCGTCTGCCAGCATACCCATGAGTATCATATCATGCCGCTCGCCATCGCGATAGACGAACTCACGAAAGACGCCCTCTTGCCGAAATCCCGCTTTACGATAGATGCCCAGGGCGCGCTCGTTATAGGCCAGTACCGTCAATTGTACCTTGTGCAGGTCGAGCTCCATAAAGCCGTAACGCAACAAGAGTCTCAGTGCCTCGCTTCCGTAGCCTTGCTCCCAGTGATTCCTCCCCACGGCCAGAGCCAACCACCCTACCCTGTTGCGCCAGGATATCTCGTCAAAGCCACCGATCCCCACAAGGAGGCCGTCTCGCAGACGGCGCAGCCCAAACATTAGCCATTCCTCATCGTCCCGCCCCTCCTCGATCATCTCTAGGATATCCCGCTCCGTTTTGGGAAAGGCCGTCGCGGCGCTGTAAAGGCGCATAAAGTTTCCCTCCGCATACCATTCGGCGACTAGGGGGGAGTCCTCCTCTTTGAGAGCGCTCAGGCGTATCGTCTTTCCGCGCAATAGCTCGAAGGTGAACATCTTTCGTCCTTTTTAGAAGAAATGATATTTGTAGGCAAAAAAGTGTAACCTTTTGCCTGCTCCGGTGTCAAATAATATTGAAAGGTTCGAGTATCGGATCTGAAGGCACGGTGTAGTTCCTGCGAGAATCGGTATGCGATGCATACTTTTGAATAGTGAATAGTATAGGAGGTTGAACAGATGCGCGTCCTTTTGGTTTATCCCGAGATCCCAGACACTTTTTGGAGCTTCAAGCACGCCCTACGTTTCATTCGCAAAAAGGCCTCTTTTCCCCCCTTGGGGTTGCTGACGGTAGCCCCTATGCTACCGGAAAGCTGGGACTTGCGCCTGGTGGACATGAACGTGGAACGCCTGACAGACCGCGATCTCGAATGGGCGGATTATGTGTTTGTCAGTGCCATGGTCGTTCAACGTGAGGGGAGCCATCGCCTGATCGAACGCTGCCAGTCTTTCGATGTCAAGGTGGTCGCTGGCGGGCCGCTTTTTCTGTCAGAGCACCAAGATTTTCCCTTGGTGGACTATTTTGTGCTCGATGAGGCGGAGGCCACACTGCCCAGATTTCTCAACGATCTCGAGGAAGGGCATCCCAGACGAGTGTATAAACGAGAAGGGGATTTCCCCGATATCACCAAATCGCCCACTCCCATGTGGGAGTTGGTCAACTTGGACTACTACTCTTCCATGTGCATCCAGTATTCCCGTGGCTGCCCTTTTAACTGTGACTTTTGCAACATCACCGCCATGCTGGGGCACCGTCCGCGCTGCAAAACGCCCGAACAGATCATCGCTGAGCTGGATGCCCTGTACGAGCTGGGATGGCGAGGGGGCGTCTTCTTTGTAGACGATAACTTTATCGGTAACAAACGCAAGCTGAAGGGCGAGTTGCTCCCCGCCCTTATCGAGTGGCGGAAGGGCAAACGCGGCTTCTCCTTCCAGACAGAGGTCTCGATAAATATGGCCGATGACCCCGTCCTGATGGATCTGATGGCCCAAGCGGGCTTCGAAAAGGTCTTTGTGGGCATTGAGACGCCCGATGAGGAGGGGTTGGCCCAGTGCAACAAGCGGCAGAACGAGGGGCGTGACCTGGTCGCTGACGTCAAAAAGCTGCAGCGCGCCGGTTTTGAAGTGCAAGGGGGCTTTATCGTGGGCTTTGACAGCGATGAACCCTCCATCTTTCAGCGCCAGATCGATTTTATACAGAACAGCGGCATCGTCACCGCCATGGTGGGCTTGCTTCAAGCCCCTCCCGGAACCCGTCTCCGTCAGCGCCTCAAGGAGGAAGGACGCTTGCTGGGCAAGATGTCGGGACAGAATACCGACAACACCATGAATTTCGTGCCCAAGATGGATGCCGAACTCCTTCATGAAGGATACTATCGGATACTCAACTCTATCTATTCCCCCAAAGCATACTATAAGCGTGTGCGCACCTTCTTGCAGGAGTACAAGAAGAATCACGTGGCCCAGTCCATCGTGAGCTGGCAGGAAGTGCTCGCTTTCTTCCGCTCCATCTTTAAGCTGGGTATCAAGGGGAAGGAACGTCTCGAATACTGGAAGCTCCTTTTCTGGACCCTGTTCCGCCGTCCCCGCCTCTTCCCAGAGGCCGTGACCATGGCCATCTACGGCTTCCATTTCCGCCGCGTCTTTGAGCTGTATATGAGCCAGCGCGAGTCCTAGCAGCGACGGAGAAAAGGAAAAAGTTTCCGCAGAGCGTCCAGGTGTAGAACCACACACCTGGACGTTATAGCGTCCATCCTTCACGCCCTAATCGGCACGGCGAGAGTACCCACAAATCCGCCCTACGGCTTGCTAGACGTAGTGTGTCATCAACGTGCATGGTGCGCTATTCATCGCCTGGCTGTAGATCCCATGACCAGTTGACGCGGGGAAATGGCGATGTTAAGATGGCAGCGTGTTTAGGGTACGCATGACGCTATCATGGCTTGAGGCGGCAGGAGGAGGCCTTATGGTAAAACCTAATTTCATCTTTATACTTATGGACGATCTCGGCTGGAAAGATCTGGGATGCTACGGCAGCACCTTCTACGAGACGCCCCACCTGGATCAGTTGGCAGAGGAAGGGGTGCGTTTCACCGACGCCTATGCCGCCTGTCCCGTGTGCTCCCCCACGCGGGCCAGCATCATGAGCGGCAAGTACCCGGCGGCGGTGGGGGTGACCAATTTCATCGGGGGACATACAAAGGGCAAGCTCATCGATGCCCCCTATATCGACCATCTCCCCCTGGAGGAAAAGAGCCTGGCCAGCACCCTGCGTGAGAACGGCTATACCACCTGGCACGTGGGCAAGTGGCATCTGGGGGACGTGCCCTATTACCCGACAGAGCACGGTTTTGACGTCAATGTGGGCGGCTGCAGTTGGGGCATGCCCCTCAACGGCTACTTTAGCCCCTGGGGCATCGAGAATTTGGAGGACGGCCCCGAGGGCGAATACCTGACCGACCGCCTCACCGACGAGGCCATCGACCTGATCCGCAACAACGAGGACCAGCCTTTCTTCCTCAACCTCTGGTATTACGCCGTGCACATCCCCATCCAGGCCAAGGAAGAGAAAATCGAAAAGTACGAGGCCAAGGTCAAGGAGATGGGCCTTGACGAGGTCAAGACTTTTGAGGAGGGGGACTTTTTTCCCTGCGAGCACAAGAAGGACCACCGTATCGTCCGCCGCCTGGTGCAATCCGACCCCGTCTATGCCGCCATGGTGGAGAGTGTGGACGAGAATATTGGTCGCCTCTTTGCGGCCCTTGAGGAAACTGGCCAGATGGAGAACACGGTCATCATCTTCACCTCCGACAATGGGGGTCTGGCCACGGCGGAGGGCTCTCCCACCTGCAACGCCCCACTTGCGGAGGGCAAGGGATGGATGTACGAGGGCGGCACGCGGGAGCCCTTGCTCATCAAATGGCCGGGCGTCACGGAGCCGGGCGCGGTTTGCAGCTTCCCGGTGAGCAGTCCCGATTTCTATCCCACCGTGTTACAGATGGCGGGGCTGGATCTGTTTCCGGAACAGCACAAGGACGGCGTCAGCCTGGTGCCCCTGCTCGAGGGCACGGGGACCCCGGAACGGGAGGCCATCTACTGGCATTATCCCCACTATGGCAACCAGGGCGGAACGCCCGGATCCTCGCTGCGCGCAGGCGATCACAAGCTCATCGAGTTCTTTGAGGATGGGCGCATAGAACTCTACGATCTGCGGCAGGACGTGTCGGAAGAGGAGAACCTCGCGGAGGAAAAGCCCGAACTCGCATTGCGGTTGAAGCGATTGCTGGCCGGCTGGCGCGAGAGCGTGGAGGCCAAGATACCCGAACCGAATCCGGACTATGAGCCCTGGTAGCCGTCGCCACCTTAAAAGTCAATCGAGATAGGCGCTTGAAAGCCCTGAAAGGATAACGTTGCTATGCCAGAAGTCACTCAAGAACCTTTGCGCATACTCATCTTTGGCGCACACCCCGACGACTGCGACATCAAAGCCGGAGGCACGGCGGCCCTCTATGCCCGACAGGGCCACCAGGTGCAGATGATCTCCTTGACCAACGGCGATGCCGGCCACTAT
>JAYENT010000003.1:2346-7207 GCA_034722245.1 Chloroflexota bacterium | reverse complement strand
CATACTCATCTTTGGCGCACACCCCGACGACTGCGACATCAAAGCCGGAGGCACGGCGGCCCTCTATGCCCGACAGGGCCACCAGGTGCAGATGATCTCCTTGACCAACGGCGATGCCGGCCACTATGAGATGGGCGGGGCCCCCTTGGCCTGGCGCAGGCGACAGGAGGCCGCGGCGTCCGCCAAGTGTTTGGGGGTGGAATACGTAGTTTTGGATAACCACGACGGCGAGTTGACGCCCAGCCTCGCGGTGCGCCAGGAGATCATAGCGCGCATACGCAATTACAAACCCGATGTGGTCATGGGCCCTCGCCCGTGGGATTACCATCCCGACCATCGGGCCACTGCCGAAGTGGTTATGGATGCCCTCTATATGTGCACGGTGCCCAACATCTGCTCCCGCGTTGAACACCTGCGCCGCATGCCCGTGGCCGCCTACGTGTGGGACGATTTCAGCAAGCCCTATCCCTTCGATCCCGACGTGGTGGTCAACGTGGATCCCGTCATCGAGCAAAAGCTGGATGCCCTGCACTGCCACACGTCCCAGGTGTACGAATGGCTGCCCTACAATCGCGAGGAACTGGATCGTGTACCGGAGGGGGAGTCCGAGCGTCGTACCTGGCTAAAGGCGTGGTACGAGGAGCGGTTTGCCCCTGTAACGGCGCTTTACGAGGACGAACTCATCGAACGCTATGGACAGCAGGAGGCTGGACGCATCCAGCACATAGAGGCATTCGAGATCAGCGAGTACGGGGCGCCGGCGGGGAAGAGGGAGATAGCGCGACTCTTCCCCTTCTAGGCGCCGGGCCGCATCAATCCCGAGCCGAGGAGGAACATGTGCCGGGCGGGTTCTCGCCTTCCTGTACGAGAATCACGGTGGTCGCGCCACCCTCCGACGTGAGCAGGACGTTAATAGCAGGGGCATCTGTCTAACGGCAGCGGGCATGGCGATGCTTATTGGCTCGTTGACATCGTGCAGAAGACGATCTGCTCCCATGGCATTCGCTATGCTTGATTGCAGAAGCGATGGACGACCTCGTAGAGTATCTCCAATGTGAAGGGGAGGCCCTCTAACCAGATGCGTTCGTCGATGGCATGGGCTCCGGCTGTCTCTACATCCTTTGGGAGAGGTTTACTGGGCACGAAGCCATACACGGGGATGCCCAAGTCGATCAAGTGCTTAGCATCCGTGGATCCGGCGCATTGCCAGGGCACCACCTGCGCACCGTCACAGCGCTCGGCGATCACGTCCGAAATGGTACGAACCAGGGCGCTGTCGATGGAGGATTCCAATCCAGGGGCGAATTGCTCTTCAAAGACCTCGATCTTTATCTCGTCGCCAGCACAATGCCGCAAGAGTTCCAGGAACCCCTCGCGTGTCTGCCCGGGCAAGATGCGCCCATCCACATAGGCTCTCGCGTTGGCGGGGATGACGTTGATGCTCTCGGGATCACCTGCGCGCAGCCCGGTAACCGAGGCCGTGTCATAAAACAGAGGGCGACACGCCTCGATAGTATCTTGGTCGAACCCGGCAGTCTCTAGGGCATCCTCCACGCGGCCCTGATCCAGCAGCGTCTCTACACGACTGACTGTCCTTTTTGATTGCGAAGAGGCGATGACGTGCAACGCACGCCGCATAGTGTCGGTGACATGCCCCCGAACATACCCATCGTCGAGACGGGGCAGGGCGCGAGAGAGCTTCAAAGTCGCAATATCGCGCTGAGGCCGAGACCCGTGTCCCGACTCGCCCTCTGCCGACCACACGGTGCGACAGACGCCTTTTTCCGCCGACTGACAGGTGTAAAAGACGCGACCTGCGGCCTCTATGGAGCGCCCTCCGCCCTCGTTGATAGCACAGGCCACGTCGAACAGAGCGGGTCGCTTATTGGCCAACCAGCCCATGCCCATGTGCCCTCCCCGCTCCTCATCGGCGGTAGCCACAAAGAGCACATCCCGCTTCAGGGGGTGCTCCAGATTCGCCAGCGCCAGCATCGTCACCGCCTCGGCGGCGATCATATTTTTCATATCCGTCGTGCCGCGACCCCACATCATACCCTCGTGCACCTCTGCAGCAAAGGGCGGATAACGCCACTCGCTGGCATCCGCTGGTACCACGTCGAGATGGCCTATGAGCATCAGGGGTTTACCATCGCCAGAACCAGGGAGACGAGCGATCAGGTTTCCCCGTCCTGGGGCCGACTCGACTACCTCTGTTTGGATGCCCGCCGGTGTTAGTAAATCGGCCAGAAACCGCGCCGCCGCTGTCTCATTGCCCGGAGGATTCGACGTATCGATGCGCACCAGGTCACCTAAAATGTCCACGATCCGTTCTTTGAATATCGGATTTAGCATAGCCATGTGTCCTTTCACCCAGGATTGTGCTCAAGATTAACACGTCAGAAAGCATCGGGCAAGCCAGGGCGAACTTGCAAATAGGGGGAGATGCTATAGACTTTCGGGGGTTGCAAAAAAAGAGAAGCCGTGACGGAGAAAATAGAACTACTCATTCAGAGCGATGGGAGTATGCCTTGACTTTTCCCCCTTCTATTGATGTACCAAGTCGCTCTCTGCGGCGACTGAAACGCCGTCTGAGAGCTTCTTCCACCGAGGAAAAGAACGAGCGCGCCCTCTATCTGGAGATCGTATTCCAAGCTCTGTCAAGCGCTGGGGCCATGTCCTTTATCAGCGTGTTTCTCGTCCGCCTGGGGGCACCCGCTTGGCTCGTGGGTTTGTATACCTCGCTGCCCGCGCTGATGACCATGCTGGCCATAATACCCATGAGCACCTTCGTTCAGCGCCAGAGGAGCCTGGTCGCTACCGCCTCTTGGGGACGTATACTCTTCCGCGGCGTGATCGGGATGTTCGCTCTCCTGCCCTTTCTGCCACCCTCCATCTCGCCCTTTGTGCTGGTGGCTGCTCGAGGCTTGGTTTCCATCCCCGGTTGCGCCATCAATATCTCTATAACGACCATCCTCGGTTCGGTCACGACAGCCCAAAGGCGACCGCGCATGCTCAGCGTGCGCATGGCGATAAACGGCCTGGTCTCTGCTGCCGTGGGCTTTGGTGCGGGACAGTGGTTGGAACGCATGCCCTATCCCTTGAACTACCAGCTTCTGTTTACCACTGCCTTTGTGGCTGGCCTGGGCAGTGTATGGGCCCTTTCCCGCCTCGATATACCCGAGGCCTCGGAAAAGGAGATAAGACAGAGAAAACGTGTCGGGCTGCGCGATATAATCCCTCTCATCAAAAGCACGCCCGCCTTTCGCGACTACTCGATCGCCGCCTTTCTCATGCGCTTTGGCATGAGCTTTCCCATGGCTCTCTATTCCATCTATCGGGTGCGTACCCTGGGCTCATCGGACGCCTGGATCGGCATCCTTTTGACCGTCCAACGCCTTCTCAGCGTGTTGGCCTACTTCACGTTGAGCCGCCTGCTTGCCAGGAAAAAGTTCCGGCAATGGTTGTGGGTCACCTGCTTCTTGATGGCCTTGTTCCCTCTTACCACGGCCCTGGCACATACCCCGGAAATGCTCCTCATTCCGGCGGCCATTGGCGGTCTCTTTGGTGCGGGAAAGAACATCTTTTTCACCAACACCCTATTCCAGGTCTCCCCCGAGGAGCAACGTCCCACCTTTGTGGCCGCCAATACATTTATGGCCAACTTTACCTCCTTTGTGGCCCCCTTGCTGGGCACGATGCTGGCGGAGGTCACCACGATAAGGGCGGCGCTGCTCACAGCGGCCGTCATCCGCGCCGGCGGCGGGCTTGTCTTCTGGTGGCTGGGCGTAGGCAGAGGCGCGGAGAGCTAATTCAGATCCTCCAAGCGGATCACCCGCCCCACTCCCACATCCAAGTAGTGGTCACCGTATTCCTCTCTGAACAAGCGCTTGGCCATCTCACCGGAGCAGTGGGTGGGGCCCACGTATTGCACGTCCATATCGCGAAAGCGGGAGATGATCCCTTCGATCTGCTGGCGACTGGCGCTGCCCAGGTGGAAGCCGCCCACAACGAAGAGTAGTTCCCCTTCCACGACCTCGTGAGCGCGCGCCACCATATCGGCAACGCCAGGATGAGCACATCCGGTGATGACTACCACACCCTTCTTGGTATCCAGGATCAAAGCCTGCTCTGCGATGGAACGCCCCATCTCCCCCGTGGAATATACGCCCTCGCAGATGGACTGTGGCTTATGTATGCGGACCATATCGGCGCCCTGGCGCGTGATGGCTGTGTCAAAGCGTTGCGGAAAGGAAGCAGGCGCCCACACGGTTACCTGTGCATTGCGCTGTAAAAAGCCCTCAAGCCCGCCCGTGTGATCAGCGTGAATGTGCGATAGGACGACTACCTCCACCTGCTGGGGCTCGATGTCCAGAGCGCTCATATTGCTCAAAAGCGTAGGGGCATCGCCCCCTGTGTCGAAGAGGATGGTCTTCTCCATCCCCTCGATGAAGCAGCCAAAGCCCCAGGCCGTCTTGAGGCCGGGGGTGTAGGGATCGTTGTCATAGACGATGGTCAGCGTGATATCTTGTGCCATTTCGGACCCTCCTTGTCTATGTGTAGGGGGCAAACTGGGGGTAGGAAGCGGCGTCGGGGAGGGGGAAACTGTAGGCAATACAGTTCCTGTGGGCGCGGGGGTCGCTGTCGGCACGTCGGTGGGCGTTCTAACGGTGGATTGGAGATTTGTGGCCTCTTGCACAGTGGCGCGGCAGCCGGCCAACAAGCTCTCACACAACAACAGCAACAAAAGAACGATGGGCATACAATGCCAGTTCCGCAGAGTACGCCGTATATCCATTCGCAACTCCTGTCGCCCTCACTTCCTGTTATGGCGGCCTTTGGTCTCGACGCTTTGATGGACCAG
>JAYENT010000003.1:0-2246 GCA_034722245.1 Chloroflexota bacterium | reverse complement strand
TTAGAAACGGGTTCCACGGGGCAGAGTACGCGATCAGTGCGCTTTTAGCGCACTTTGTGGTATCAGCCAGCGACTTTGAGTCGCTGATGAACTTTAGCCCCGTTATTGTCTTAATACTCGTAGGGACGGGCGGCCCACTACACCTCACTCTGCCCTTCAAGCCAAGCAAGGATCCTGTCCGTGATTTGCTCGTCGGTGAACCCCAATTTCTCCTTGATAACCGTGTGCGGCGCCGAGTGACCAAAGTCCTCCTGGGTGATGAAAAGAGCATCGGGACCCACTATGTCGCCCCAGCCGTAACGCACGCCCGCCTCCAAGACCACCTTTTTCGCTGTGGATGGTATGAGAGAGGCCCGTACCTCCTCATCCTGTCGCATAAAGATCTCGCGTGAGGGCATAGAGATCACACGTACGACATAGCCCGCCTCCTCAAGCGCCGGCTTGGCCGCCACGCCGAACTGCAACTCCGATCCTGTGCCAATAAGCACGACATCGGGATCGCCTCCCCCTGTCTCGCTGACCACGTAGGCCCCGCGATTGAACGCCTCCACAGAGAACGGCTTGTCGCGTTCGAAGGCCGGCACACTTTGCCGCGTGAACACCAGGGCCGTGGGCGCTTCCTTGTGGCGCAGGGCGTAGGCCCAGGCAGCAGCCACCTCAGGCCCATCAGCCGGGCGGATCACCGTCATGTTGGGGATAATGCGCAGCGAGGCCAGTTGCTCCACGGGCTGATGCGTGGGGCCATCCTCCCCGATGAATATGCTGTCGTGGGTGAAGACATAGATGGTGTGTAATTTCATGAGATTGGCCAGGCGAATGGCGGGCCGCATATAGTCGGCAAAGACCAGGAACGTGGCCCCAAAGGGCAGGAAACCGCCGTACAGGGCCAGGCCATTGATGATGGCGCCCATGGCGTGCTCGCGAACGCCAAAATGGAAATTGCGTCCGCCAAAGGAGCCCGGGGCGATGGTCCCGTATTCGTCCATGAACGTCTTGGTGGAGGGAGCCAGATCCGCGGACCCCCCCACGAAATAGGGCACGATGTCGGCGATGGTGGGAATCACCTCGCCACTAAGGCGCCTGGTGGCGTTTGGTTCGCCGGAGAGGCTATCCAGGAGCCGCTCCTCCAGGTCGTCGGGGAGTACCTGATCTCTGGCCCTCTCGTGGGCCTCGGCCAGATCGGGGTTGGCTTCCCTCCACGCCCCATACTCGGCCTGCCACCGCGCATATTCCTCCTTGAGCTCCGCCACACGTTGGGCAAAAAGCTCGCGTACGGCGTCGGGGACGTAGAATGCTGGTTCCTGTGGCCAGTTGAGCTGCTCCTTGGTAGCCTGCACTTCCTCGGCACCCAGGGGGGCACCGTGAACTTCCGCGTCATCAACCTTGTTGGGGCTGCCCATGCCAAGGTGCGTATGGGCCATGATCAGCGCGGGGCGTGTGGCGTCGGCCTGGGCCTTTTCGATGGCCTCTGCTGCCGCCTCGGGGTCGTGCCCATCAATCTCCAAAACCTGCCAGCCATAGGCCCGGAAGCGTTTTGCTCGATCCTCCGTGAAGGTGAGCCCGGTGGACCCCTCAATGCTTATCTCGTTATGATCGTAAAAGTAGATGATATTGCCCAGTCCCAGGTGACCGGCCAGAGAAGCCGCCTCTGCGCTCACGCCCTCCATGAGGTCGCCATCGCTGGCAATGCCATAGACATAGTGGTCGTAGATGGTGTGCTGGACCGTGTTGTAGCGCGCGGCGGCCATCTTGGCGGCGATGGCCATGCCTACCCCGTTGGCGAAGCCCTGGCCCAGAGGCCCTGTGGTCGTCTCTACCCCTGGCGTCAGGCCGTACTCGGGATGGCCTGGTGTCTTGCTGCCCCACTGGCGAAAGTTCTTGATCTCCTCCATGGACAGGTCGTATCCGGATAGGTGAAGGAGGGCGTAAAGCAACATGGAGCCGTGTCCCGCCGACAGCACGAAGCGGTCCCTGTTGATCCATTCTGGATCCTCGGGGTTGAAGCGCAGATAGCGGATCCAGAGGGTAAAGGCATAGTGCGCGGCGCCCATGGGCATGCCCGGGTGCCCAGATTGAGCCTTTTCCACGGCGTCTACGGCTAACATCTTGATGGTGTTGACGGCAAGCTCTGTCAATTCGGTGCTGATGGATTCTGGCATTCTTATAACTCCTGTCTCAGACGGCGACCTAGCATGTTGAGATGAGCACAATCCATTCTACCCAGGAGGGGGCAGAATGGCAAGCGG
>JAYENT010000002.1:0-6513 GCA_034722245.1 Chloroflexota bacterium | reverse complement strand
CAGGGGGAGCCAGGGTTCGGGTGCTCTCTCCGAGCAAAGAAGGGCTTACCCGGCTTTTTGCGGTTTGGGAGTCGTACCTGAAGGAGCATCATCTGGAGGAGGTCCTAGCCGTGCGGGGGATGGGTCCCATGACGGCGGGAGAGGCCCTGGTGCCTGGCTTTGCAGAATCTCATGCTCTGGGATCGTGAAGCCTTTGAGGTGCCATTGAAGGGCAGGAGGGAGGACTTTGGCTGCCTATAGACGAATTGGCGCAGCGAGATTTTCAGGAGGATGATTCGGTGGCCAATCACAGCAGCATCGCCCTGTTGTTCGAGTATGCCGGCCGACGAGTGCTGCTCGCCGCTGATGCCTATCCCTCCGTGCTTGCGGAGGGGCTGAAGGCGATGGGATACAGCGCTCGCCGTCCGCTGAAGCTCGATGCTTTCAAACTGGCCCATCACGGCAGCCGGGGCAGTACAAGTGGGGAACTGCTGAATCTCGTGGACTGCAATCGTTATCTCATCTCTACCAGCGGCGCCCGCTTTGACCACCCTGACAAGGAGTGCCTGGCCCGCGTAATCTGGGCCAACCGCTGCGATCCTGACACGACGTTGTATTTCAATTATCCGGGCACGGACGCCGAAAAAGCCCTTGACGTGGAATCCGATCGGCGGCGTTACGGCTATCGGATCGAGCATCTTGAACAAGGTGAACCACTCCGTCTGTAGGCGTGGTTGGAGTATTGCCTTGATGAGCCTTTGGACGTTTAGGTGCCTGGCATTTCTCGAGCGAATGGAAATGGGGAGTGCACGCAAAGTCTGTTAGAATGATCGGACACATCAGAGAGAAGAAACTGACGGGCGAGAGTAGCGTGAACGCAGCCTTGGACGCTATCCAGACGCGTCGACGCAGGTCGACGCCCGGCGTGAAGCGCCTCAGAAGCCGCCTTCAGTCGGCGCCCTGGGAGTGCATGGACTAAAGTCTCATTGCACAGGCCTTGCGGCCAATCGTCCGCCTGCGCGGACGAGGAATGGTTAACAATCTACAACATTTGCGTGCACCCGAAATGGGAGGCTCTATTCTTGACGTAAAAGAAGTGTCTTGTAGGGATCAATAATAAATGCCAGGCACTTTAGGCGCTTCCAATAGTTGCAAAGTCGCCTTTTGAGGGATCGGCTATTGAGGAGGATACCATGGAATGGATCATGTTCACCAAGCATTTGCAGGCCTACAGTGTAGAGCGGGCCGCGGATGTGATCGGGGAGCTGGGATTGGACGGCTTGGATCTGACGGTGCGGCCCGGGGGACACGTGGAGCCAGCCGACGCCGAGGCGCGGCTTCCCGGCATCTTTGAGATGGTGGAGGGGAAGGGGCTTACCGTCCCCCTTTTGACGACGGCCATCACCTCAGCAGATGATCCCTACGCCAAGACGATCTTTCGGCTGGCCGCCGAGGGCGGTGTTCGCTATATCAAGCTCGGCTACTGGCGCTATGACGGCTTTGGCTCCATGGCTCGCCAGGTCGATGAGGTAAAAAGGACCTTGGATGGTATCGAGGCGTTGGCCCTGCGCTACGGCGTGCCGGCGGCGCTTCACACTCACTCGGGAGATTTCATGACCGCCAGCGGTCCCGTGGTCGCTGAACTGCTGCGCGACCGCGATCCTGAGGTCTTGGTGGCCTATGCCGATCCCCGTCACCTCTTTGCCGAGGGGGGCCTTTCGGGCTGGAAGATGTCCCTCGATCTGCTCTCCCCGTGGATTCGCTTGATAGCCGTCAAGGATATGTTCTGGGTGCCCCAACCCGATAGAGAGTTGGGAAAGATGCGTTGGGTGGCCATGAACTGCCCCTTGAACGTGGGCGTGGTTCCCTGGCCTGAGGTCTTTGCTTGCCTGCAAGAGATCGGCTTCGATGGCGTCGTGTCACTGCACGCCGAGTACCAGGGTGAGCATTCTTGGCGTAACCTGGACACGCGCCAGGTCATCCAGCAGACGCGCGCCGATCTAGAATACCTTGAAGGTATCGTCGGTAGGGGATGACCAACGCGCCCTCCTTCGGTGGGAGAAGAGATCCCGGTGAAGGAGGGGGATCTCGCTGCTAGGAGCTTGTGACCTTGGAGCGTTTGGGTACGGGATGTTTTTCTAGCCTTGCATAAGGGGTTAGCGGGGGCCCGATGAGGGGGCGCGCATAGTCCAAAAAGGCCTCCGTTACGCCATTCCCCTCCTCGTTGATGAACGCATCCGGCATCAACCGTTCCTTGTTGGCCACCTCATCCAGGTCGACCAGACCGGTCTCCACCTCATACCCGGGACCAGGCTGCCGCACGAGATTTACCATCTGGTCCGTCTCGCCGGCCATGGCTGCGCGGACGGCGGCACGGCCTACCCTATAGGCCTCCTCGCGGTCGACGGGCGACATCAATTCCCCAAAGGAGCGATGCAGGTAGCCCGGTTTATCAAAGCGGGGAAGCATGTCCAGATGCCTCTTGAGGGCGTTGGTCAAGGTGGAGGCCACGCCACCCTTGCGCTTGTGACCGAAGGCATCCGTCTCGAAGGAATCCCCCAGGGTGCCGAATTCCCGCCCTTCGTCGTCCCTGAATCCCTCGCTGACGGCGATGACGCAGGAGCCGTACTTCTCGTAGGTCTCTTCCACGTCCTCGACGATCTGCTCCAGAGACCTCCCGCGCTCGGGGAGATAGATCAGGTGAGGGGGGTCCTTGGGCTCCTGCTTCGCCAGGGCCGCCGAGGCGGTGAGCCATCCCGCATTCCGCCCCATGATCTCCATCAATTTCAGGGGGCCACTTTCCCCCATGGCCTCGGTGTCTCGTCCCGTGTTGCGGATCGCAGAGGCCACAAAGCGCGCGGCACTGCCATAGCCGGGGCAGTGATCCGTCTTAACCAGGTCGTTGTCGATGGTCTTGGGCACCCCGACGGCCAAGAGTTCGTAGCCCTTTTCTTGGGCCGCCAGATGGATCTTGTGTGTGGTGTCCATAGAGTCGTTTCCGCCGATGTAAAAGAAATAGCGGATATTGTATGCCTGGAGAACCTCGATGAGCCGGTCATAGTCCTCGGCAGTTACCTTGTAGCGCACGGTACCCAATGCCGATGCTGGTGTATGGCGCAGCATCTCCAGCGTCTCCTCAGACTCTTTGCGGAGGTCGACGAAATCCTCATTGAGCACGCCCACGATGCCGTGAAGCATGCCATAGATGCCGCCGACGTCCTCATATTTCATCGCTTCGTGGATGATGCCTACCAGGCTGTTATTGATGACGGCGGTCGGCCCACCAGACTGACCGACGACGAGATTTCCCCTCATGATTTCACGTCTCCTTCTCCATGGAACCCTCAACTTTGTAATTATATTCCAAATGAAGGCTCTCCCCAAATCTTTCTCTTGAATGTGCATCGTTTTGCGTTCAACTTGGCATGATGTGGAGAACGCGGGTTGGGTTGCCGGTCAGCGCTACAGAGAACTTACGTAGCAGCAGATCCGGTGTAGCCGAAGGGACGTTCTGCCACCAGGGCATATCAACGGACTCACTTTGGGGTGAAATTCAGCGGCCGGCCCTTTGCATGACCTCCGTCAGCAAGGGGGAGGCCTGGCGCACACACCGCTGAATCGTTGCCAATTCCTCTTCGCTCTGGGCCTCAAAGCGCAGGGTGACGACGGGCTCGGTGACGGAGACGCGAGCCAGGCCCCATCCCTGATGAAACTGGATGCGCACGCCATCAAGGGTGCTGATGGGGTAGTCGCTGAAGGCAATCTTGAGTTCCTCTATGATGCGTCGCGCCTTCTCCTGGGGACAGGGCAGACGAATGTCGGGGGTGATGGGATAGATGGGCACCGAGTCCAGGGACTGTCTCAGGGAGACCGCCCAGCTGTCCAGGACCTTGAGCAGCAGCAGGGTGGCATAGAGGGCGTCGTCGCCCCGCATCTGGGCAAAGAAATAGTGTCCGCTCACCTCGCCTCCCAGCAAGGCTCTTTCTTCGATCAGTCGCCGTTTGATGAAGGCGTGCCCCGATTTCTCCATGAGGGGGCGTCCCCCCGCCGCCCTCGTCTCTTCCTCTACTACGGAGGAGGATTTGAGATCGTAGACCACGGTCGCGCCGGGATGTCGGCGCAAGAGGTGGCGGATGAACAGCACCAGGACGCGTTCGGCGGGTTGTATCTCCCCGCTTTCATCCACAAAGATGACCCTGTCGCCATCGCCATCGTAGGCTATCCCCAGTTCTGCTTCTGTACCTGCCATCTTCTGTGATAGGTCACGTAAATGCTCAGGAACTGCCGGATTGGGATCGCGATGGGGAAAGGAGCCGTCGGGCTCACAGTACAGTTCGGTCACTTTTTGGCCGGCGCGGCGGAGCACGCGAGGGGCCACCGGCCCCATGGAGCCATTTCCCGCATCCACCACCACGTGGTGTGTCTTCAGATCGGGGAAGGCGCGGACCAGATGCTCCACGTATTCCTCCAGGATCTGTTCCTGATGGTACTCACCCCGTTGGTCGACGAATTCGCCCCGCTCCATCTCCTGGGCCAACGCTTGTAGATCCCCCGGCTCGATGGGCAGGTCTCCCAACATGATCTTGAAGCCGTTGTATTCCGGTGGGTTGTGGGAAGCGGTGACCATAACGCCCCCCAGTGCCTCCAGTTCCCGCTTGCCAAAGTAGAAGGCGGGGGTGGGAATCACGCCGAGGTCGATGATCTGCGCGCCGCTCACATAGAGGCCATCGGTCAGGGCGGCTTTCAGGGGCGGCGTGCTGAGGCGCAGGTCGCCTGCCACGATGACCTTTTGGCCCTTCATGCGGCCGCCCACAGCGCGCCCCAGGCGGTAGGCCGTTTCCTCGTCGAGCTCTGTGCCATAGACGCCCCGGATGTCACAGCTCTTAAAGATGCTCATGTCAGATATCCCCGCTCACGGCAGGCCTGTATGAAGCGCCGATATCGCTCCTCATAGGCGGGCGCTAGAGAACAACGGGGTTCCACGGTCTGACGGTAGTGCACCATTTCTTTCGTGGCTTCCAGCACGCTGTCATAGCCAGCGGCCCGTGCGGCCAGGATGGCGGCGCCCATGGCCCCAGCCGGCGTCTCGGGCACCTGCAGGCTTTTTTGCATAACGTCGGCGCGTATCTGCAGGCCCGTGGCGCTCTGGGTGCCGCCCCCTGCAGTGTATACGGTGTCGCCAACGGAGGCGCCCAGGTCCTGAACGACCTCGTAGGCCAGGCGCTCCACGTAGGCTAGCCCCTCCAGGTGGGCGGCGAAATAGACCCCCTCGTCCTCCGTCTCGCCCAGGATAAAGCCCGTGGCCTCTGGTTTTTGAAAGGGGAAACGCTCGCCGCGCCTCATGAGGGGGTAGATGAGCAGATCGGTGGGGGTGTGACGGCGAGCCCCCGCGTTGAGTTGCGATAAGCGCTCCGCGTCGAAGCGCTGAACCAGGCAGTCGGCGCCCGTGCTGCTGGCGCCGCCAGGCAGCCAGTAGCCGTCGGGGTGCCGGTGGCAGTAGATCCTGCCCAGGGGATCGCGCAGCAGGGACTCGCTCACGCCTTTGAGCACCAGGGTGGTGCCCAGGGTGCTGTTCCAATCGCCCGGGGCCGCGGCCCCGCTGGCCAGCAGGGAGGCCGTGCCGTCGGTGGCGCCAGACACCACCACCGTCTTGGTGGACAAGCCAGTCTCTGCGCCGATGGCGGGCGTGATCCCTCCCACCACGTTGCCTGGCGCTTGCACGGCGGGGAACTTGTTCATGGGTAGGTCCAGATCCTCTTCGATGAAAGCGGGCCACTGGAGATCGGCCACGTCATAACCCCATTTTAGCATGTTGGTCCAGTCGCTGTGCCCCCATTCTCCCGAGAGCCAGCCGATGACCAGGTCGGTGGGGCTGGCGAACCAGCGGGCGCGGGCCAGGCGTTCCGGGTGGTGATGCTGCAGCCAACGGAGGCGGCTCAGGGCAAAGGAAGGACTGAAGCGGGTGCCCAACTTCTGCGCCAGTTTGGCACCCGCCGCCTGCACCTCCTGGGCTTCTTCCTCGGCGCGGGTGTCCGAGTACATGATGGCCGGTCCCACGGGATCGCCGGCTTCATCCACCAGACAAAGCGTGCCCGACGTTGAGGTGACCGAGAGGGCGGCGATCTTCTGCGGGTCGCGCCCCGCCTCGCGGAAACCATGGACCGCCGCACTAATGACGTCCAATGCCGTCTTTCGCCACAGGTGCGGATCCTGTTCGAATCGGCCCGTCTCAGAGGGCGCGATCTGGGAGGGGGGAAAGTCGATGTGGGCTTCGCTTAGGACCTCTCCGTCGAGGCTCGCTATCAATGCCCGGGCTCCCTGGGTGCCAATGTCTATGCCTAGCACGAACACGGATAATCTCCTAATACTATGTCCGATATGATGCTATCTTATGTTGTGAGTCTGTGTCTGTCAATCTATGGCGGAATGGTTGACACTTTGGTGATCTGTATGCTATAAGATCACCTGTCTCACGTGTTTTTCCTACTTGATGGGAGGATCATTGATGGAGAATACAGAGCGCGTTTTCCCCGG
>JAYENT010000001.1:0-6546 GCA_034722245.1 Chloroflexota bacterium | reverse complement strand
GAGCGCGTGGAGGGGGGCATGTTGTGCCCGCGCTGCGGCGCCCTATGGCCCATTGAGAATGGCGTCTACGTCTTCAAGGAGGCCTCGGCTGTGGCCTGAAGTGCGGCAAGGTCGGGCTGCCCCATGCCGGCGGTGGTGATCGGGTGCGTGGTGGGACGCGCGCATCAATCTCGCACAGCCATAAACTGCCTTATGAGGAAAGCGTCCCATGAATGGGACTTCTCGAACATACGCGTATCATAAGCAGAACGACGACGCCTTGAGGGCCCCAGAAGCCCCATTGATGGGGCGTGACTTGGTAGCGCTGCGGCTTTAGCCCTGCGCGCACACACGCTACGATACCCGCTCACCCCCGCGTCACAGCAGCGGCTTGACCAACGCATCGATCTCCTGCAGCTCCTCGGCCAGCAACTCCCGCACCATGGACCGGCGCCTCCCGATGCTGTGCACGTTGCCGGGGCCACCGCCCTCGATCCAGCCGCGCACGCGGCCCGTGCAGGCCCGGCCTAGGGCCGCCAGTTGGCGGTGGGCCTCCTTTGAGGGATCGAAGCGCGGAGAGGGAGCCGAACCGCTCCAGCATCTCCTGAGCGATTGCGGTCGCCGGCTTCCCTTTGATCCCGGCGGAGATGAGGATGGCCAGCAATTCAGCCTCGGAGAGGGCCTGTGGGCCGAGCTCACGTAGTTTTCCACCCGGATGAGACCACGCTTTGATGGGCATTGTGCCTTCCTATCTCCTGACATGTTGGGCAAAACGGGTGATCTGTGCTCCATTTTACATGGAGGTGGGGAGGGCTGACAAGACCGGGTCTGACGGCAAGTCTCTAGAGGTCTGGCAGACCTTTAGGGGTTCTGGGCACAGCTTCCGGATTCGCCCCGTCCTAAAGAGACGGGGCTGGTTGGGTAATTTAGCTCGCCAGATTCCCCATTTGACAACACGCGCGGCGCAACTATAATATAGTTCAAGATACCTTGAACTATATGGTGAGCGTAATGAACGAAACGTATCTGGCCCCCAAACTTAAGGCGTTGAGCAACCCCAAGCGGTTGCGCATCTACGACATGCTCATGGAGGGCGTGCAGTGCAACTGCGAGATCGCCGAACGCCTCGATTTTTCGCTGAGTCTGATTTCCCATCACATGCGCATCCTGGAGGACGCGGGCCTGGTCAAGAGCGAGCGCGATGTGGACGACGCACGCTGGATATACTACTCGGTGGACAAGGAGGCCCTGTCAGAGTTCAAAGAGGGGTTGGATCAGTTTCTCGACCTGGAACGCATAAAACCCCGCGTGCCCTCCTGTGGTCCCCAGGCGAACTGTGGGACAGCTTGTGATGCGGAGGCGTAGGGGTATTTTTTTCGCCAACTAGTTCAAGATATATTGAAGCATATATACGAGACGGGAATGGATTTTGTAGCGTTTTGCAAGCGTGGGAGGAAATAGCGTGAAGACCTTTGAAAAGTATCTAGCCATCTGGGTTGCCGTGTGCATGCTGGTGGGCATCGGGCTTTCTCAGATGATACCGGGAGTCAGCGAGACCATCGATTCCTGGCAGGCGTACGGCATCTCGATCCCCATCGGCATCTGCCTCTTTCTGATGATGTATCCGGCGCTGCTCAACTTTCAGGTGTCAGAGCTGAAAAAGCTGGGGCAGAATCCGAAGCCCATCCTGCTCACCCTGTTCTCCAACTGGATCGTGGCTCCCCTAGTCACGGCGGGTCTGGCCAGTCTCTTTTTGCGGGGCAACGAGCAGCTCATGGTGGCCGTCATATTGCTCGGCTCCAGCCCCTGCACGGCCATGGTGCTGGTGTGGGGCAAGCTGGCCCAGGGCAACCAGGAGCAGAACGTGGTGAACACGAGCTTGAACACCGTCACCATCATGGTGCTCTATGCCCCCATCGTCTCGCTGTTGACGGGCATTCAGGGCATCCCCATCGATCGGCGGATGCTGGTCATCTCCGTGTTCGTCTTCATCGGTCTCCCCCTCGTCTTGGGGATCATCACCAAGCGCCTGCTGACCCGGACCAAGGGAAAGACGTGGTTCGACGAGGTGTACCGCCCCGCCGTGGGCAAGGTGTCCATCGGGGCGCTGCTAATGACGCTGGTGGTGCTCTTTTCCCTGAACGGGCAGGTGCTGCTGCGCCACTTTGATCTGCTGTTGCTGGTGTCGGTGCCCCTGCTCCTGGGCTTTGTCATCGTGGTGGGCTACAATCTCCTGGTGACCAGGATGGCTGGGCTGGCTTATCGAGAGGCCATCACCACGGTCATTATCGGCTCCTCAAGCCACTTTGAGATCGCCATCGCCACCGCCGTAACCATGTACGGTGTGGGATCGTACGCCGCCCTGGGCACCACCATGGGCCTCTTTTGGGAGGTGCCCATCATGCTGGGGCTGGTGTATGTGGGAAGAGCCCTGGGACGCCAGGGCTTTTGGAAGTCGGCTCCCACTGGCATAAGGGAACCTGTGGCCGAGGCCGCGCAGAGGGCTTCGGCAGAGTAGGAATATATCGTCTTTGCTAGATTTCATCTGTGCCGAAGAAGGCATGTAGAGGCGGAGTGTTACTCCGCCCATGGAACATCACAGGCAAAGCCACACAGGACGGAGTGACACTCCGTCCCTACACGGGGGCCAGGGGTGAGGGCCTTCCGACCTACTTGACAATCCCCAAGATCTCTTTGAAGGCCGGGCCCTCAGCCCTTTGCAGCAGCTCAAAGGGGACCATCTCGGTGGAGGCCAGGTGGGCGCCGTCGGCCTGCATCCGCTCCAGGGCGATGTGGCGGTTGTCCACCGTGCGAGAGGACACGCCATCGGCAACCACGTGCACCTCGTACCCCCGCGCCAGCAGATCGCGCGCCGTCTGATAGACGCAGACGTGGGTCTCGATGCCCGCCAGCAGGCCCTCGCGCAGCGAGATCCCCACGACCTGCACGACCTGCTGCAAGCACTGCCGCATAGTGCTGATCGAGCCGGCAAAGGCCTTGTGGTCGGGCGGGTTGGCAACCCGCCCTTGTCGCATGGGTAAAGTCGGTGCGGCTTTTGACGTCCCGTGTGACTGTGTCTATACTTGTTTTATGCTCATTGTCTGAGGAGGTCAACTGATGAAGCTCTCCTGTTTGCAAGAGAACCTGGCCAATGGATTGTCGGTGGTGAGCCGGGCCGTGGCCACCCGCACCACGCTTCCCGTCCTGTCCAATATCCTGCTGTCCACGGATCAATCCCGCCTCAAGCTCTCGGCGACGGACCTGGAGCTGGGCATCAACTGCTGGGTCGGGGCGCAGGTTGAAGAGGAGGGCGCCGTCACGGTGCCCGCGCGCTTGCTCTCCGATTTCGTCAACTCGCTGCCCCCAGGGTCCATGGACCTGGAACTGGTTCCCCGCACGCAGACGCTGAACCTGAAGAGCGATCGCTTTGAGGCCAATATCAAGGGCATCAATGCGGAGGAATTTCCTCCCGTGCAGGTGTCGGACGAGGACGACTCTGTCTCCATGGCCCCCGATCTGCTGCGTCGTATGGTGGAGCAGGTGGCCTTTGCCGCCGCCACGGACGAGAGCAGGCCCGTTCTCACCGGCGTGTTGGTGAAAATTGCCGACGATAAGCTCACCTTTGCCGCCGCCGATGGCTATCGCCTCTCTGTCAGTTCCACCCCCTTGGAGCGGGAGGAGAAGGGCGAGATGCTGCTGATCGTGCCGGCCAGGGCCCTGCAGGAGCTCCGCCGCGTCAGCGCGGAGCAGGAGGAGCCCATCGAGATGATCGTGTCCTCGGACAGGAACCAGGTCTTTTTCAAGCTGGAGAACGTCCATATCGTATCCCAGCTCGTGGAGGGCACCTTCCCGGACTATGAGCAGATCATCCCCAGCGATCACAGCACCCGCGTCGTCGTGGGCACGGCCGAGTTTTTGCGGGCTTTGCGCATGGCCTTTATCTTTGCGCAGGATGCGGCCAATATCGTGCGCTTTCAGGTGGTGCGCAACGACTCGGCGGATGCGGGGCGCTTGATCATCTCGGCGACCTCGGCGGAGCACGGGGACAACGTCAGCGAGCTGGACGTGCACGTGGAGGGCGAGCCCATCGAGATCGCCTTCAATGTCCGCTACTGCATCGATGCCCTGGGCGTCATGGATACGGCGCAGGTCTCCTTGGAGACGTCGGATCCCTCGAGCCCCGGCGTGCTAAAGCCCGTGGGCGGCGAGGACTTTGTTCACATTATCATGCCCATGCATATCTCCTCGTAGCGCCTGCATGTATGTGAAGCGTCTCTCCCTTGAGAATTTCCGCAATTACGCGGATCTGGACCTGGAGCTCCCCCGCCGCATCAACATCCTCCAGGGCCAGAACGCTCAGGGGAAGACGAACTTTTTAGAGATTTTCTACTACCTGTCCACGACCAAATCCCCCCGCGCCTCCACCTACGGCGAGCTCATGCGCTTTGGCGCCCACGAGGAAGTCATCCCCCATACGGACATCGAGGCCCTCTTTGTGCGGGGGGGAGAAGAGCATACCTTGGGCATGACCATCGTCAAGGAGCCCATCGAGGGGACACAGGATTTCTCCTTTCATCGCCGGATCGAACTGAATGGCGTGGAGCAGCGCGCGTTTGACGTGGTGGGCAGGCTCGGCACCGTGCTCTTTTTCCCCGAGGATATCACCATCGTATCTGGCGCGCCTTCCGAGCGGCGACGCTATATGGACATTCTGCTCTGTCAGATAGATGCGCGCTATTGCCAGGCGCTTTCGCGCTACAATCGCGTCATAAGGCAGCGTAACGCCCTGTTGCGCCAGGTACGGGAGAACCGCTCGGACGCGGGGCAACTCGGCTACTGGGATGAGCAGCTCGCTGGGCTTGCCGCGCTTGTGCTCGCCCGCCGTTTCTGGGCCACGCGAGAACTGGACGCCGTTACCAGGCAGAAGCAGAGGTCGCTGACCGGCGATGCTGAGGAATTGACCCTCACCTACGAGAGCACACTGGCGGAGAGTTCCTCCCTCGGCGAGCAGCAAGCCTGGTACAAGGAGGACGATCTGGCGCTGCTGGAGGATGCCGTCCTGTCGCGTCTGGAGGAGGTCTTTTTGCAGACCCTGCGCCGGATTCGCGATGAGGAGATCGAACGGGGGATCACGCTCATTGGCCCCCACCGCGATGATCTGCGCTTCTGGCTGAACGGCGTGGACGCGACGACGTTCGCTTCGCGCGGTCAACAGCGCACCGTGGCCCTGGCGCTCAAACTCGCCGAGGTGGCCCTCATGCGAGGGGCGATGGGCGAGATGCCCGTCCTACTGCTGGATGACGTGCTGTCCGAACTGGATCAGCAGCGCTCGCGCCTGTTGCTGGATACGATCTCGCGCGCGCAGCAGGTGTTCGTCACCACCACCGACGTGGGCTATTTCTCCCCCGCGTTTCTTGAGAGCGCTGTCACGTGGGAGGTGGCCGGGGGCACGATCACGCCGTTGGAATAGGCGCTGCGCTTCTCACCACAAGTCCCTTTTTATGTAGCCACGCACATAACATCCCAATTTGAAAAAGAGACTTCCGAAGTCTTCATTCTCATCTCGATAATCTGTTTGCTGGTTCTCAGAAGTGTCTCTTCGACCAAATAACGCCACTAGAGCAGACTCGGAAGTCTTTCCAAGTTATCTTCGCTTTGGAGAACGGTGGTTTTCTTTGGCGACTCCCTCTCAGGCAAGGGGCCTTTTGGCGGGCACGCCGGGGCGGCGGGGATATCTGTCAGGCGTCGATGCCACTTTGTCGATGGCTATCAGGTGATGCCCCGGTCCCAGAATGGGAAGGGTCACGGGTTTGACCTCCATCAATGCTCCCCCCAGGATGTCGAGGGCCTTTTGGCTTTCCTCCGCCTCTTTGTGGGCCTCCTGCCCTTTGAGCGCGATCATGCGGCCCCCCACACGGCACAGAGGGAGGCAGTATTCGCACAGGATGGGCAGATGGGCCACGGCGCGGGCCATCACCACATCGTACTTTTCTCGATGCTGGGCCATCTGTCCAAGCTCCTCTGCGCGGGCGTGAATGGCGTCCACGTTCTCCAGTTCCAGGATGTCGATCATGTGCCTGAGGAAACCTACCTTCTTGCGCGTGGAATCGACGAGGGTCATCCTTATGTCGGGGGCAAGGATCTTGACGGGAAGGCCGGGGAAACCGGCTCCGCTGCCTACGTCCAGACACCAAAGGGATCTTCTGTCGAACTGTAGGGGAATGCGGTTGGGAAGGGGCCCCAGGGCCTCGCTGGGGAAAGCGAGGAAGCAGCTTAGAGAATCCAAGAAGTGCTTGATCTGCACCTCTTCATAGCCTGTGATGGCGGTGAGGTTGAAGCGCCTATTCCACGTTTTGAGCTCTTGATAATAACGTTCGAACAGCACCATATGCCTTGCGCCAAGGGTGAGGCCCAGGTCTTTGGCCCCCTCTCGCAACAAGTCCATGGCCATGGCATCGTCCTCTAGCCGGGGAGGACCTTGCCAGGGTTCATGATCCCCTTGGGATCAAAGAGGTCTTTGATGGCCCGCATCACCTCCAGACTTTCCCCATGTTCCTGGGGCATGAA